>CAZYGK010000043.1:0-27019 GCA_964647355.1 uncultured Flavobacteriaceae bacterium
CGACGACAAGGAAAATCGCACCCAACGAGAACAACCAGATGAAAATCTCGTACTTTTTCAGCACTTTGACTTCCGCCGGCACTGAGGCGGCGCGTGGCGGCTTCACGCCGAGATTCTTCAAGAAGTCGTTGACTGCTTGCCCGGAGCTGTTCACGTCGAAGCCGAAGACTTTTGCACCCTCGGGCAAGCTGTTGTTCGCCCAGAGAAGGCCTATCCCGACCACCATGAAAGCGGTCACAGCAAAGATCAGCAGCGAGTAAGCCACGCGGCCGGCGTGGCCGATGTTCGTGATGAGATAGTGAATCGCGAGCGTTGCGAACATGACCTGCAGCGACTTCGCGGCAACCGTGTTCGCCATTGCCGGCGGCACTTCGCCGAACTCGTTGGAAAGCGCGCGGGTCCAAAACTCATGAATGATGTTGTAGTCGACGAACAGCGCCAGGAGGAATATGCCGACGCCGAGAAAGACTGCCGACCAGTGGTGGAAAGCGGCACCTGGGCCAGACACGCGGCGCTTCAAATTCTCATAGCGCAGGAGAAGGCTGTTCTCGGTGTGGGCGCCAAGCCAGTTGCGCAACAGCGTCGTCGTGATCTCGACGCCCTTTGAGCCCCAATTGTACGCGCGGCCCGTCGGACTTTGGTTGAGATCGTGCTTCGACGTCCCGAGCTTTGCCATGTTGTCCTGCCCCTAGAAGGAAATTTGTTGTTGGCGATGAACACGCCGATGACAAATTCTTCATTGACCGACGAATAGGGCGAAATCGTGACACGCTAACCATGCGCATCGATGACCTGTCGAAAATCTCGTGGGACGATGTGAGCGCGAAACACAGTCGAAGCTGTCGCGCGTGAAGCGCGTGCAGTCGATCGTCACATCAGCGAGGAAAATACTGATCAAACGCGCGGCCGTAGACAGGCGGCACAAATGTGATCAAATTGCGGCAAGATCGTGACGCAATTCGAGCAGCGCCTCCACGGGTTCCCGGCGGCGTATCTTATGGAGATGATTGAATGAGCAATGCGGCGGAAGTTAGGCCGAGCCGGTTGTTGCGTGCGTTGAATGCGATCGAACGGGTCGGCAACAAGCTGCCTGACCCCGTGTCGCTGTTCTTGATCTCCATATTCATCGTGATGGTTTTGTCGGCGCTGCTCGCCGGCACGACGGCCGTGAACCCGGCGACTGGCGCCGAGGTGTCGGCGATCAGCCTGCTCGATGCGGCGCAGATCCGGAAGCTGTTCATGGAGCTCCCGCAGACGCTGACGAGCTTTCCGCCGCTCGGCATCGTGCTTGTGGTGATCATCGGATCGGGCTTGGCCGAACGGTCGGGGTTCTTTGCGGCGGCGCTCAAAGGCCTCGTACGCGCGGTGCCGAAGCCTTTGATGACACTGACGATCGTGTTTGCCGGTGTGCAGGCGAACATCGCGTCGGACGCGGGTTATGTGGTTTTGATCCCGCTGGCCGCGGTGGTGTTCGCGTCGGCGGGGCGGCATCCGGTGGCGGGGCTATCGGCAGCTTTCGCAGGCGTTGCAGGCGGATTTGCGGCCAATTTTGCGATCACGCCGGGCGACGGGATTCTCTCCGGGATGACCCAGGCGGCGGCGGCGTTGATCGACAAGAACTACAAGGTCGAGATCACGGCGAACTGGTATTTCTTGTCGGCGCTGGTGCCGATGTACACGATCGTGGGGACGCTCGTTTGCGAGCGGATTGTCGAGCCGCGATTGAATGCCGGCGTTCCCTGGACGCATGTCGCGCCGCCGCCGCCCGACAAGGACCAAGACGCGCGGGAAGCGCGCGGGCTTCGCTATGCGGGGATTGGGTTTCTGCTTGTTGCGGCGTTGATCTCGTGGCTCGCGTGGGCACCCGGCTCGCCGCTGCGTGGCGATGACGGCGCGTTCGAGCCGCTGTTCAAGTCGATGGTTGCGATCATGTTCCTCGTGTTCCTTGCCTGCGGGCTCGGTTACGGCATCGGGTCGGGCTCGGTTAAGTCGGACAAAGACGCGGTCGCGCTTGCGAGCAAGGGCGTGGGGGAGATCAGTGCGTATCTTGTGCTCGTGTTCTTCGCGTCGATCTTTGTGGCGCTGTTCACGTGGTCGAACATGGGGACGTTGCTTGCGATCTCGGGTGCGGAGACGTTGAAGGGCGCGGGGCTGGACGGTGCGCCGGTGCTGTTGCTCTTCTCGGTGATCCTGCTTGCGATGATGTGCGACATGTTGATCGGGAGCGCATCGGCGAAGTGGGCGATCCTGTCGCCGATCTTGGTGCCCATGTTCATGCTGCTCGGCATTGCGCCGGAGGCGACACAGGCGGCCTATCGCGTGGGCGATTCCACGACGAACATGATTACGCCGTTCATGAGCTACTTCCCGCTCATCCTGGTGATGGCGCGCAAGTACATGCCGGATTACGGGATCGGCTCGATGGTGGCGCTGATGCTGCCCTATACGGTCGCGTTCTTCCTCGCGTCGGGCACGTTCTTCGTCGCGTGGTATCTGCTCGGATTGCCGTTCGGCCCGGGCGTAGAAAGCGTCTACGTGCCGGGCGCCAAGTCCTAACCGACCGCCATCGTCAGCATGTCGCCCATGATCGCGTTCAGATCGAAGTCCTTGGGCGTGTAGATGCGGGCGACGCCGAGCGCTTTCAGGTCGGCCTCGTCTTCGGGCGGGACGATGCCGCCGACGATGACGGGTGTCTTCGTGACGCCGGCCGCCTTCAGTTCGCGCATGACTTCGGCGACGAGTTCCTTGTGGCTGCCGGAGAGGATCGAGAGGCCGATGACGTGGGGCTTCTTTTCCTTCGCCGCTTTCGCGATTTCGGCGGGAGTGAGGCGGATGCCGTCGTAGGCCACCGTGAAGCCGCAATCGCGGGCGCGGTAGGCGATTTGTTCGGCGCCGTTCGAGTGGCCGTCGAGGCCCGGCTTGGCGACGAGCAGTGCGGGCGCGCGGCCGAGCTTTGCTGCGGCGGCTTTTGCTTTTTCGCGCAAGGCGCCGATCGCTTCGTCGTTCGAGAGGCGGGGTGAAGCGGCGACGCCGGTGGGGGCGCGGAACTCGCCGAAGGCTTGGCGCAGCGTGCCGGCCCACTCGCCGGTCGTGACGCCGGCTTTGGCGCAGGCGATCGAGGGCTCCATGATGTTGCGGCCGCTCGTTGCCGCGGCGCGCAGCATTTCCAGCGCGGCGGCGACGGCCTTCGCATCGCGCGCGCTCCGCCAAGCCGTCAGGCGTTCGATCTGGCCGCGTTCGGCCGAGGCGTCGACGGTGACAACCGAAGACACGCCGCCAGCGAGGCCCGGGTCGGCGGTTTCCTTGTAGGCGTTGACGCCGATCACGGTTTGGTCGCCGGCTTCGATCGCGGCGACGCGGGCGGCGTTCGATTCGACGAGGCGTTCTTTGATGTAGCCGGTTTCGACCGCTTTGATCGCGCCGCCCATTTGATCGATAGCCCCGAGTTCGGCGAGCGCTTCGCGCTTTAGGTCTTTGACCTTGGCTTCGATCACAGGCGAACCGTCGAACAGGTCGCCGTATTCGAGCAGGTCGGTTTCGAGCGCCAGGATTTGCTGTGCGCGGAGCGACCATTGTTGGTCCCACGGGCGCGGCAGGCCCAGCGCTTCGTTCCAGGCCGGGAGTTGCACGGAGCGCGCGCGGGCGTTCTTCGAGAGCGTCACGGCCAGCATCTCGATCAGGATGCGATAGACGTTGTTCTCGGGCTGCTGTTCGGTCAGGCCCAGCGAGTTCACCTGCACGCCATAACGGAACAGCAGGTCCTTCTCGTTCGTGACACCGTAGCGCTTGCGGCCGATCTCGTCCCAGAGTTCGGTGAAGGCGCGCATCTTGCACACCTCCGTCACGAAACGGATGCCGGCGTTGACGAAGAACGAGATGCGGCCGAAGACGCGGCCGAGGTCGGCGTCGGGGACTTGGCCGGTCTTCTTCACTTCATCGAGGATCGCGGTCGCGGCGGCGAGCGCGTAGGCGAGTTCCTGCACCGGCGTCGCGCCTGCCTCCTGCAAGTGATAGGAGCAGACGTTGACCGGGTTCCATTTCGGCAGTTCGCGATAGGTGAAGGCGATCGTGTCGGCCGTCAGTTTCAACGACGGCTTCGGCGGGAAGATGTAGGTGCCGCGCGCGAGGTATTCCTTGATGATGTCGTTCTGCGTCGTGCCTTGCAGATCCTTGCGGGCGACGCCTTGTTCGTCGGCGACGGCGATATAGAGCGCGAGCAGCCAGGGCGCCGTCGCGTTGATCGTCATCGAGGTGTTCATCGTGCCAAGCGGGATGCCGTCGAACAGCGCGCGCATGTCGCCCAGATGCGAAACGGGCACGCCGACCTTGCCGACCTCACCCTTGGCGCGTGGGTCGTCCGAGTCGTAACCGGTTTGGGTCGGCAGATCGAAAGCAACCGAGAGGCCAGTCTGGCCGCGCGAAAGGTTCTGGCGGTAGAGCGCGTTCGAGGCCTTGGCCGTCGAATGGCCCGCGTAGGTGCGGAAAATCCAAGGTTTGTCGCGCATGCTCATCGCCCTCGCTGCGGTGCAGCACGGGCGATTTAGCAGGAGACGCGGGCGGCCTGCAAATCAGCTACCGCGCACCCAACGAACGTTCGGGTCGTTGAAGTTCACAACGTCGCCTAACTCGTAGACGTTCTTGTAGCCGTAGCCATAGAGGTTAATGAACGTTTGGATATTGAGGGCGAGTTGGACGCTCTTCAGCACGACGGGCGGCGCGTTGTTTTCAAAGTTGTTGTTGCAATAGATCAGGATGCGCGTGTTGGGGTTGTTGATCGACGCGGCGAGCGCCGGTGCTGTGAAATCCGTAAGGCTCAAATTGATGGCGCCGGCGATGTGGCCCTGGGCGTAGGCGGCTGCCGAGCGGGCGTCGAGGATGATCGTGTTCGGCTCGCGCGCCATCGCTTGGAACTGCGCGAAGTTGACCAAGCGGTTCTGGCGGTAGGCGTAGACTTCTTGGGACAGGTTGTAGAAGCCCGCGAAGTCGACCTGGCCGCCCGTGGTCGCTTGCGAAGCGGGTTTGGGAGCCGCGATGGCGAAGGTCATAAAGCCCGCGCTCAATACGGCGAACGACAGCATGGCGATGCGTTTCATAGCGTTACCCTCTCCAAGGTTCGAGGCCATGAAGCGCTGCGTCTTGGGCAGGATTGCGGCGAAGGCGGGGCGGGCTAGAGATCGTTCGTGAAAACGAGTTTAGGCGCCGCGTCCGTCATAGCCTCAATCGCTTGGGTAAACGGCACGACGCGCGCCGTCACATGCTCCGGGTGGAAATGGCCGTGGGCGCAGGCGTTAAGAACCTCGGGCAAGTTCGCGCGGGCGTGGACGCGGCCGGTGATGAACGTGATTCCTTTGCCATACATTTTCGTCAGCGGGATCTGTGTCGGGCCAAAGTAGATCGCGACGCTGGTGCAAACACCGTTCGGTGCGGTCGATGAGATGACAAATTCGAGCGCGTCCACATTGCCTGCAGCGTCGACCGTGACATCGAACTGTTCGGGTCCGCCGCCGAGCGCCGGCGGCGAGCCGCCAGTGCTTGCCTTCGGTGTGCCCCGGCGCTCGGCTAGCTGCAGAGGTTCCGCGACTGCACCCAGGCGCGTGGCGACGGCGCGGCGGGCGGGGTCATCGTCGAGGTACAGCACGCGCCCTGCGCCGCAGGCGCGCGCAGCGCCCGCCGCGTAAAGGCCGACGCTTTGCGCCAGACCACCGACGACAAGGACGCTTGCGCCGGGCCGTGCTTTCAAGTGTGGCGCCACCGCGCGCCAACCGTCGGGGACGTTGTCTGCGGCACTGGCGACGGCAATGGGATCAAGCACAGCGGGCAAGCGTAGGAGCATGTGGTCCGCAAACGGCACCAGCATGCGTTCGGCAAGTGCGCCGCCATACTCAACGCCGCTGGTGGGCTTTAAGCCATAGGCGGCGCGCGGGGCGAAGGCGTCGCAGGTGTTCGTGTAGCCGCGTTTGCAGGGGTCGCAACGGCGCACGAGAGTTGGAACGGCACGACGACGCGCTCGCCCGGCTTGACGTTGGCTTTCGGTCCGGCGTCGACGACTTCAGCGACCGCCTCATGGCCGAATGCGAAGGGGCCGGGGTACGGCACGACGCCGGCTGCAATGTAAAGATCCAGGTCACAGCGCGCGACAGCGATGGGCTTTACGATCGCGTCGGTGTCGGCGGTCAGCTTTGGCGCGGCGACATCCTGCCATTCGAACTTGCCGGGTTTTATGAAAGTGAGCTGACGCATCACGCGCGCTCCTTTGCGGCGCGATTGGCGAGCAGTGCGGCTGTGACGGCAAGGACAATGGCGGTGGCGGCGTGGCGAGCGACGATTAGCGGCGACGCGTGGTGGGAAGCCGTCAAGATAGCGTCGCCGACGGGCATCACGATTGCCACCGTCGCAAACAGCGCTAGCGCGCGCGTGTTGCCGAGCCATAGCAGGGCGAGCGCGAAAAGGCCCAAGAACGCTGCGCGGAGAGCGTAGACTTGGACGAAGCCATCGTTCGCCCGGTCGGTGAGCGGCAACCCCATGTAGACCGAGAAGCCAACCGGATCGGCGAACGCGCGGGCTGTGTTCAATAACATGAAGAGGCCGAGCAAGAGCACGAGCCAGGTGGAGGGTTTGGTCCAGGCGTTCTCGGTCATCGGCGGTGCCCTGCGGTTTAACCCCAAAGTCGCCCACGCGCAGCGCGAGAACAAACGCGCTTTTCTTTCGATACATGAAATGGTTTCATGTGTCGGATGAAGGGACCCGACGAACTGCCGCCGCTCACCGCCTTGCGCGCGTTTCACGCGGCGGGCCGGCTCGGCAGTTTTCAAGAGGCTGCGCGCGCTTTGAACGTGACGCCGTCGGCGGTCAGCCACCAGATTCGCGGGCTCGAGGAATGGCTGGGTGCCGCGCTGTTCACACGCGGCGTGCGGCGGATCGAGTTGACGAAGGCGGGCCGTGCCTACTTGCGCGATACCGATTTGGCGTTTGTGCGGCTTGCGACGGCGTCGAAGCGATTGCGGACGAGCGGGGCCAAGCAGCTTCGGGTGAGCGCGCTGCCGCTGATCACCGGCGCTTGGTTGATCCCGCGGCTAAGCGATTTCGAGGCGAAGCACCCCGGCATCACACTTGAGATCGAAACGACGAACCGTATCGCCGATCTCGACCGTGACGGCGTCGACGTCGCCATCCGCAATCTGCGGGCACCGACGCCGGGCTTAGTCGCACGGAAGCTGTTGGACGTCAGCGGTGTGCCGGTCTGCGCGCGGAAGCTGCTGGACGTGTTGAAGACGCCTGCCGATTTGGCGCAACAGACGTTGATACATATTTCGGCGCGTCCGGACGCGTGGCCCCAATGGCTTAAGGCAGCCGGCGTGCCTGGGCTCAAAGCGAAGCGCGATCTTTCCTTCGATCCGATACCGGCGGCGCTGGATGCAGCCGTTCGCGGCCATGGGGTCGCGCTCGGCATGCATCCCTTGGTGTGGGAGGCCGAGGTTGCTAAGGACCTCGTCGTGCCGTTTGCAACAAAGGTCGCGAGCGCGTCGTCCTACTTCGTCGTCCATCGCAAAGCCGACGGCGGGCGAGCGGAGGTGAAGGCGTTCGTCGATTGGATAACAAAGGAAATGGCCGCGTTTCGCGCAAGGCACCTGAAGATTCCTCCCAGGAGTTGACTGACACGCGCCGTTGCCGCTTCATCGCGTGCATTCAACCCGTGAGATCGTCATGCGCGTTATCCCTGCCCTTCTGACACTTGCGCTTCTTGGACTGACTGCATGCGCGAGCGACCTCGACACCGCCCCGACACCTGTGACCGTAAGGCCGGACGCGATCACCGCTTGGGAGGCGTGGAAGGCGGACGAGAATGCAGCTTGGTCGAAGAACGAGTTCGCGATTTTGAAGATCGACGACGCGGTCTATTTGAACGAAGGGGAGACGGCCTGGCTCGATACGCGGCGCCAGAAAATGCTTGAGTACAAGTGGACGCTGGGCGTGCCGCGCGGCAGGCACTTCAAGGTCACTTTCGCGAACGGGGCAGCAACGGTCGTCAACGGAAAGAAAGAAACATTTACGCTCGACAAGATGCAGCGCGTGCGCGTGGCGCCCGGCATCGACGTCCGCTTTGCGCTGACGCAGGTGAATCCGGGCGTCAGCGGTCTTCGCGTGATGGTCTACAATCAGGGTCATCCGCTGGCGAAGAACTTCCACGGGCTTGAGCATTTTCGGTACAATCCCGATGCCGTTGTCGAGGCGACGTTCGAGGCGTCGCCGAGCCCGGAGGGCGTCGACTTTCAAACGTCGCGCGGGTGGCTGAAGCGGATAAACCGCATTGGGTATGCGTCGTTCACGTTGATGGGTAAGCCGGTGAAGCTCGGCATGTTCAGCGACGCGGGCGACCCGAAGAAGGTGAAGCAGATTTCCGCGTTCTTCCTGGACGAGTTGTCGGGCAAGGAGACCTACGGCGTCGGACGCTATCTGGACATCGAGGTGAACGGTTTGCCCGAACGGCTGACGATCGACTTCAACCGCGCGTACAATCCGAATTGCGCGCGCTCGCCGCACTACAATTGCCCGTACGCGACCGAAAAGCTGCCGGTCGCGTTACGCGCTGGTGAGAAGATTCCGCCGAAACACTGAGGTTAGTTGAAGACGTTCGTCAGGATGTCCACGACGAGACGCGTTGCGGTTTCGATCAGTACGATGTCGGCGCCCACTTGGGCGTATTCGTAGCCTTCGTGCTGGCGCAACTGCGATAGCATTTGCGGGGATAACTTCTTTGCGATGCCCGGTGGGAGGGGTTTGCCGCGCGCATAGTTCTTGGCGATGCCGGGCGGCAGGCTCGTCCAGGCAACCGGCGCTCCTGTCGCATGCGTGCGGACGGCCCAGTCGTCGTCCTGCGAGAAGGTCGGCGACGACTTCGCGCCGTGGCTTTCTTCGACGTTGAACTTACCGTTCCCGGGATGGCCTTCGGGCTTGAATTTCTTTGCGATGGCCGGTGTGGCAGAGGCGGCGAACGCGACGAGGGCGATGGCTGTGACGAGGGCTAAACGCATGGCGAGGGCTCCTAGCTGAGCGACGATCACAGCTCATCGCCTGCTAAGGCCGGCTAAAAAAAGACGGTAAAGGCTCTGGCTGCGCAGTGCTGCGGCGCAACAGCTGGCCGTAAAAATGTTGCGCTATTCACCGTTATTCTCGCAAGATTCGTTAATCTTCCCGACAAATCTTTGGGGATACTTGCGGAAACGCCATATTGCAGTGCACAACGCAAGCATGATATTCGCCGCCGAATTCCCTCAATGGGCGGAGCATCAATCCCTATGTCAGCAGCGGTGGCCACGGCAGTGAAAGACGCAAAGCCCGCCTACAAAGATCTCTACGAGATCGGCGAGATTCCGCCGCTCGGCTACGTGCCCTCAAAGATGTACGCGTGGGCGATCCGCAAGGAGCGGCACGGCGAGCCCGAGAAGTCGATGCAGATCGAAGTCGTGCCGACGTGGGAACTCGACAGCCACGACGTGCTCGTGCTCGTGATGGCAGCGGGCGTGAACTACAACGGCGTTTGGGCGGGTCTCGGCACGCCGATCTCGCCGATCGACGGGCACAAGAACCCGTATCACATCGCGGGGTCCGACGCGGCCGGCATCGTGTGGGCCGTTGGGTCGAAGGTGAAGCGGTGGAAGGTCGGCGACGAGGTCGTCATCCACTGCAATCAAGACGACGGCGACGACGAAGAGTGCAACGGCGGCGATCCGATGTTCTCGCCGTCGCAACGCATTTGGGGCTACGAGACGCCGGACGGGTCGTTCTCGCAGTTCTGCCGCGTGCAGGACCGGCAGTTGATGGAGCGGCCGAAGCATCTGACGTGGGAAGAGTCGGCTTGTTACACGCTGACGCTCGCCACGACGTACCGCATGTTCTTCGGGCATCGCCCGCACATCCTGCGTCCCGGGCACAACGTGCTTGTGTGGGGCGCGTCGGGCGGCTTGGGTTCGTTCGCGGTTCAGCTCTGCGCGGTGTCGGGTGCGAATGCGATCGGCGTGATTTCCGACGACACGAAGCGCGACTTCGTGATGAGCCTGGGCGCCAAGGGCGTCATCAACCGCAAGGACTTCAAATGCTGGGGTGCCATGCCGCAAGTCGGTACACCCGAGTACGACGCGTGGACGAAGGAAGCGCGCAAGTTCGGCAAGGCGATTTGGGACGTTACCGGTAAGGGCAACGATGTCGACTTCGTGTTCGAGCATCCGGGTGAGGCGACGTTCCCGGTTTCGTGCCTGGTCGTGAAGCGCGGCGGCATGGTCGTCTTCTGCGCTGGCACCACGGGCTACAACATCACGTTCGACGCGCGTTATGTGTGGATGCGCCAGAAACGCATTCAGGGGTCGCATTTCGCGAACCTGCAGCAGGCTTCTCAAGCGAACCGGTTGGTGGTCGAGCGGCGCATCGATCCGTGCATGTCAGAAGTGTTCGCGTGGAACGACATTCCGAAGGCGCACACCAAGATGTGGAAGAACGAGCATTTGCCGGGCAACATGGCGGTGCTCGTCAATGCCACGAAGACGGGTTTGCGCACACTTGAGGATGTGATCGAAGCCGGAAAGCGCTAAGATCGCGGGGTCATGAGCCCCACGGTCGCCATCCACAGGCTTTCGGCCTCGAACGAGACCCACTTCGCGCGCATTCATTGCGATCAGACCGGCAACGGTTGGTGCCAGTGCGTGGCGTGGTGGGTGCCCTCGTGGGAGGGCTGGGGCGAGCGAACGGCCGCGCAGAACCTCGAACTGCGGCAGAAGCTAACTCGCGACGGCGTGTACGACGGTTACTTCATCCATGCCGACGGTGCGCTGGCGGGGTGGGTGCAAGCCTGGAGGCGCGATGCCTTCGCCAAACTTGCGACGCAATTTGGCGTAACATCCGATGAAGATGCGTGGATGATCGGGTGCGTTCTGATCTTGCCTGACTTTCGGGGAAAGGGTGTGGCGGGCGAAGCGCTTCGGCTCATCGTCGACGATCTCAGATTGCGCGGTGCGCGTTCGATCGACGCGTTTCCGAAGCGCGGGGCAGCCGATGCCGGCGAGTTGTGGAACGGGCCGGAATCGACATACGCTGGCTTAGGCTTTGCAGTCGTGCGCGACGATGCGAAGCGCCCCCTGCTGCGTCTGACATTTTAGGCACCCATGAGTTCGAACAACCACCGCTCGACGTCGCAAGCCCTGATCGAGATCGTGGAAGCGTTCGACAGCGAAGAGATGACGCTACAGGATCTGATGAACGGCTTGGGCGAACGGAGCTTCGGCTTCGTGCTTTTGCTCTTCGGCGTTTTGAGCGCGATCGCGATCGTGCCGGGCTTGGCCACGATCACCGCCATTCCGTTATTGTTTTTCGGACTGCAGATGTTTGTCGGCTATCGCACGCCGTCGCTGCCGAAGTTCATCTCGGAGCGCAGCTTTGCGAAGTCGGATCTCTTGGCCACGATCAAGCGCGCGGTGCCGGCGATGCGCTGGGTCGAGACGATTTGCAAACCGCGTCTGTTGTTTCTGACCGGCCGATTCGCCGAGCGGCTGCTCGGGATATTGGTGTTTGTTCTTGCCGCCGTTATCGCCCTGCCGGGGCCGGGCACGAATTTCATGCCGGGCGTTGCGATCGCGTTCATGGCGATTGCGATCATCGAGCGCGACGGGTTGATGGTGCTCATCGGCATGCTCGTCTCGGCGTTTGCGCTCTATCTCGGGTATTTGGGCTTGCACCTCGTCGTTACGGAAGTGCTGCCGTGGGTGTGGGAGCATACGCTCGAGCTTTGGAAGCGCTTCGCGGGATAACGCGCGATAGGCGTTGCAGCGCTTCATCTTTTGCGCTTTGTTGCGGTGCACAACATCGCTTCCAAGGTCGCCATGCAGACGCCCGAATTATTCGCCGCCGTTCGTTCCGCCGTTGCCGCAGCGGAGACGCTGCATCTGAAAGCGAAAGCGGGTGTGCGCGCGATCGTGAAAGCAGCGGGCGGCGTGGACAACGCGCAACACGAAGCGCACGGGCTCGCGTGGCTTTGGACGTATGTCGAAGCGCTGCGCCAGATGTTGAAATGGGCCGAGCGCCTTCAGACCGAGGGCAAGTTCGGCGCGTTCGAGCAGTTGTTGCTGCGGGCGGGCGTCAGCGAGTACGCGAACCAGATTGCGTTCGGCATTCCGATGAGCCAAGGCGAGATCGTGCGCCCGGTCGACTTCGGTGTGTCCGGCGAGGGCGTCGTCGAATATATCCGCGCGGCCGGGCCGCTGATGGGCGGGCTCGATGCGGGCGTGAAGGCCAAGATCGCAGGGCATATCGCCGAGCACCCGCACGCGGTGACGTTCGGCGAGATCGGACTCGACGAGGAGATGGGCCTCGTGCGCGATCAGTTCCGCAAGTTCGTCGTCGACAAGGTCGGCCCCCACGCGCACGAGTGGCACCTGCAAGATCAGCTGATCCCGCTGCCCATCGTCGAGGAAATGAGCGCGCTTGGCGTGTTCGGGCTCACGATTCCGGAAGCGTTCGGCGGTGCGGGCTTGGGCAAGACCGCGATGTGCGTCGTCTCGGAAGAGCTTTCGCGCGGCTATATCGGCGTAGGCTCTTTGGGCACGCGGTCGGAGATTGCGGCGGAGTTGATCCTCGGCGGCGGGACGGAGGCACAGAAGAAGCACTGGCTGCCGAAGATCGCGTCGGGCGAGATTTTGCCGACAGCCGTGTTTACGGAGCCGAACACGGGCTCGGACCTCGGCAGCTTGCGCACGCGCGCGGTGCGCGAGGGCGACGTTTGGAAAGTAACCGGCAACAAGACCTGGATCACGCATGCGGCGCGCGCGGATTTGATGACGCTGCTGGTGCGCACCAATCCGAATGCGCCGGGCTATAAGGGCCTCTCGATGCTGCTTGCGCCGAAGCCGCGCGGGACCGACAGCGATCCGTTCCCGGCGAAAGGCATGACCGGCGGCGAGATCGAGGTGCTCGGCTATCGCGGCATGAAGGAGTACGAGATCGGCTTCGACGGGTTTGAGGTTCCGCACGCGAATTTGCTCGGCGGCGAAGAGGGGCAAGGCTTCAAGCAGCTGATGACGACGTTCGAGTCCGCGCGCATTCAAACGGCGGCACGGGCGATCGGCGTCGCACAGTCGGCGATGGATCTGGGTTTGCGCTATGCGCTTGAGCGGCAGCAGTTCGGCAAGGCGATCTTCGGCTTCCCGCGGGTTGCGAACAAGATCGTCATGATGGCGGTCGAGATCATGATCGCGCGCCAGCTCACCTACTACGCGGCTCGCGAAAAAGATGCGGGGCGGCGCTGCGACCTTGAGGCCGGGATGGCGAAGCTGCTTGCCGCGCGGGTGGCATGGGCGGCGGCCGACAATGCCGTGCAGATTCACGGCGGGAACGGCTTTGCGCTCGAGTATCCGGTCAGCCGCGTGCTGTGCGATGCCCGCATCTTGAACATTTTCGAGGGCGCTGCGGAGATTCAGGCACAGGTGATCGCGCGGCGTTTGCTGGAAGACGCGAACTGACGCGGCGATAGGCTTAACGGGCGCACCTGACAAACGCTTAGGCCCCGCCTAGATTGGGCGCGGGGGAATTGTCGATGTCGGGGGATGCGCGTCCGGCTGGGGGCGGCTGGATGCTTCGTGCGATCTGTGCATTGGGCGCTGCGGCGATGGCTGCGGCGGGCGCTTACCTGTTCGAACCGGCGCTGGTGGACCTCGGACTTTATGTCGAGCGGGGGAAGTATGCGCTCGCTGGCTACACTCTGATCTATGCAGCGCTGCTGGTTGGATTTGCCGCTACAGCAGGGGTGGTGCGCACCGGCTTTGCGTCGGTCGATTTCGTTTTCTCGCTGTTCACTGGGTCTCTCGCGCTGATCGGCCTTGGCGCCATCTTCGCTGTGCTTGCCGGCGATGCGTTGTTCTTCCGCGATCCTGCCAATCTGTGGGTCGGCTGTCTGGCGGTCCCGGCGGCGCTGTGCTTTGCGGCTTCAACGCTGTCCGAGAAGGCGGAGAAAGTCGCCGAACAGGAGGACACCGGCGAAGACCTGGAGTTGGACGACACCGCGGGAGACTCAGGCACCAAGAACGGTTTGGCCGGCATCTTTGTTTGGTTCGTCACGTTCATCACGGTCACGCTCGTTTCGGTGATGCTTGCGATCCAGGCGGCCTTCGCGTTGTTCTATCTGCTGCGGGCCAATCTGCTTGACGGGCGCGACATTGATGCGGCGCAGATTGGGCCTTTGTTGCTCACTCTGGTCCGCAATGTCGTTGCCGAGCAGTGGGTTTTCGCCGTTGCCACCGCCGGCATCCTTGGCGCGTTGTTCTTGGTGTTCTTAGCGGCAAGTGCCCTGCTGACGCGCGGTCGGCCCGCGCGTGCGATCAACGAAGAAGAGGACGCGCTTCTTGGCCTGTTTGCGGCGCAGCTTCATGTCTATGCGAAGGCGCGCGGATATTCGGGCGATGCGAAGCGCATTCTGTGGTTCGTTGTATTGCCCTCTCTGTTTGCGCCGATGGCGATCCTTCTCGTCGTGGCGTTGTCGGGGTCGAGTTGGTTCTCGGGCCCGTACGACCCCGACGCCCTCGCCCAACTCGGATGGCACATCTATGAGCACCGCTTAGGCCCCTCCGTCGTCGTGTTGCTGTTCGCGGCGCTGCTCCGGGGTGTGTTGCCCAATGCGATCCTCTCCCGCCTCTCGCACGGCTACGCCGAGCGCGCCGCCTGGTCGGGCTTCGCGACGGGACGGCAATCGGTCGAGGACTATCTGGCGAAGCTGTACCGCGCCGGCGCGCTTTCGCTCGATCGGCCGTTCGATCCCGGCGCATTCCTGCGCCGTATCAACACGTCGTTCGAGCCCTATTTCTTGTTCCCCGCCGTGCCGTTGACCTTGGCCGGTGCGATACTCTGGCATCACGATATCAGCCGCTACTACCTGCTGACGGAGCGCTATATCGAGGTAATGAGCTACTGGTCTCTCGAGCGGCATCGCTATCCCTACAGCAGCGTGCAGGGCGTCATCCTTGGTTGCACTTACAGCAAGAACGGGCGTGAGGACGCGACCTATTCGATCGTGTTGCCCGACGGGTTTACGATTGAGCTTTTCCGGAACGGTCCCGACAACCATGTCGCCGATCTTGCAAAGGTCGACGCAAAGATCGGATACGCGGCGCCGCGATCGTATGCCGTGCGCACGCCATTGCTTCGACCGGCCGAGAGCAGTTACGACGCGCTGTGCGTCGAGACGCTTGCGAGTACGCTGCCGGAGCCAGAGGCGGACACCTTTAGACTGATTTTCCGGGCCGAAGACTGGCAACGGCAGCGCTGGGAAGAGCGAACCGCGGCACCGAAGTAGTAGGGATTGTGACGGCTGACGCTTGAGGCCCCTTCTCGCACGGCGCAACGCTTCGGCCCCATGTTCTATTTCGTCTCCAAGATCGTTTGGTTTTTTCTCACGCCCTCGAACGCGCTCGTGACGTTGGCACTCGTCGGGCTGCTGCTCATGCGCACGAAGCGCGCGGTGCTCGGCGGACGATTCGCGGCGGCAGGCACGATCGGGTTGCTCGTCGCGGGGTTGTCGCCGCTCGGAAACGCGTTGATCTTGCCCCTTGAGGAACGGTTTCCCGCCTATCGCGACGATGGCGTGCCGGTGGCGGGGGTCATCGTGCTTGGCGGCACATACGACACGGAGGCGACGAACGCGCGAGGCCAGATGGCGCTCAACGAAACCGGCGAGCGGCTGATCGCGCTCGGCGAGTTGGCGCGCCGCTATCCGGAGGCGAAGCTCATCTATGCCGGCGGCGGGAGCGAGTTCACGCCGGACACCACACCTGAGGCGACGCTGGTCGAGAACACCGCGCATCAGATCGGCGTTGCACCGGGGCGCATTCTCTATGATCGCAAGTCGCTCAACACGTATCAGAATGCCGTCTATGCGAAGAAAATCGCGCGGCCGAAAGACGGCGAGCGGTGGCTGGTCGTGACGTCGGCGTTCCACATGCCGCGGACGATGGGCGTGTTCCGCGCGGTTGGATTTGAAGTTGTGCCCTATCCCGTCGACTATCGCACGGCTGGTGCCGTATCGCTTTTGCGGCCGTTTGCTTTCGTCGGCGAAGGGTTGCGCCGCACCGACATTGCCACCAAGGAGTGGATCGGCTTGCTCACCTATCGTCTCTCCGGCAGAACGGAGCATGTCTTCCCCGGTCCTTGAGTCGACACCGCATCCGCCCAAGCCGAAAATTCAATCTCTTGCGCATGATGCCGAGTTCTGGGTTTCGCGTTTGATCGCCTTGGCGTCGACCGTGCTTGGCGTCTATCTCGCGGCAAGCGCAGTTCTACGTGCGGGACATGGTCGGCCGCACCGGCGCATCGCGGCCCGCGGCCGAGGCGCGGCTCGACGCGAAGGACGCCGCCGTCGATTGAAGCCGGGCGCCGTCCGGGCTAGGGTCTTCCCATGCTTGAGGGAAAGATTCTGGTCGGGATTGCGACCGCGGCTGTGGCGCTCGTGCTGATCGCGGGGCTCTACAGTCTTTATCGCGGCGGCGACTTCGCGCGCAGCTATTCGAACAAGATCATGCGGCTTCGCATCGTCGCGCAGTTCATCGCGATCGTCGTGATCATGGGCGTGCTCTATTTCTGGGGCCGCGGCCCCGGCGGACCGTAAGACATGGTCGTATTGAACCGCATCTATACGCGAACGGGCGACAAGGGCGACACGGCGCTTGGTTCCGGCAAGCGGGTACCGAAGCACGATCTTCGGATCGAAGCCTACGGGACCGTCGACGAGACGAATGCGTGCGTGGGCGTGGCGCGGCTTTCGACGACGGGCGATCTCGATCAGATGCTCGCGCGGGTGCAGAACGATCTTTTCGATCTCGGCGCCGATCTTTGCGTACCGGAAGACGGCAGCGAGATCGCGCTCAAAGCGCTTCGGATCAGCGATCCGCAAGTCGAGCGGCTTGAGCGCGAGATCGATCAGATGAACGAGAAGTTGCAGCCGCTGCGTTCGTTTGTGCTGCCCGGCGGCTCGCCGGCTGCGGCAAATCTGCATGTCGCGCGCACCGTTTGCCGCCGTGCGGAACGCCTGATCGTGAAACTTGCGATGAGCGAAACGGTGAGTTCTGCCGCAGTCAAATACGCCAATCGCCTGTCGGATTTCCTTTTTGTCGCAGCGCGGTTTGCGAATTCGAACACGGGCGACGTGCTTTGGGTTCCGGGCGCCAATCGCAGCTAAACTTTGCGTCAGTTGAAATCGTGCGCTGGGCGGCTACATTCCGCTCCCACTTTGTCAGCCTTTCGGATCGGAGACGACTATGCTGAGCCTTCTTGGGGCCGCGTTTCTTTCGCTCGTAGCAGCAGCAAGCGCTCCGCCCGCGACGAAACCCTTGGCCGTTCCCGCGGCCGTGTTCCAAGCCGGCATATCGCGCGTAGAACTTTCGGCGGTACTGTCTTCGCACGGCTTGAGCGTCAGCGACTCGACAACGAAGGATTCCGATCCGTGGCTTTTGGCCAAGACGCCGAAGGGGACCGAGTTCTACGTCAACATGTACGATTGCGCGGGCGACGGGGCCGAGGGACGGCGCTGCAACAATCTGCAATTCTTGGCGCAGTGGGAGCTGACCAAGAACGCGAGCGTCGATTCCGCGAACGCGTACAATCAAAAGTTCGTCTTCGGGCGCGCCTACCTGAACAAGGAGGGCACGCGGTTCATGTTCGACTATTCGATCAGCATCAAGGACGGCGTGACCGCCGGCAACCTGAAGCGGCATGTCGACAATTGGCTTCGCGTCCTGGACGACGTGCGGGCGCAACTGAAAGTCTAGGTTCCAAAGCCATCGCGTGTTGCGGCTGGGTCGGCTAAGGTCGGCCCGGCTGCAACTGTTTTGGGATTTTGTGACCCTATGGTCTTCCTACCGCTTAAAGACGACAATCCGCTCAAAGTCATCCCGTTTCAGTTCATGACGGTGACGTTGATCGTCATCAACATCATCGTCTTCATGTGGCAAGACGTGATGGGCGAAAAAGGGATCGTCGACGTCGCGATCAACGCTGGCGTCATTCCGACATCGCTTTTCGGCGAAACCAAATTGCCGCCGGGGTTCGGATTCCTTCCGCCCGAGGCGACGCTCCTCACCTACATGTTCCTGCACGGCGATTGGTTTCATGTGCTCGGAAACATGCTGTTTCTTTGGGTTTTCGGCGACAACATCGAAGACGCGATGGGCTCGCTGCGCTTCTTGTTGTTTTATCTGTTGTGCGGGATCGCGGCAGGGCTTGCGCATGCCTACGCGAATGTCGGATCCGAAGCCCCGCTGATCGGCGCGTCGGGTGCGACGTCGGGCGTCGTCGGCGCCTATCTGATGCTCTACCCGCGCGTGCGGATGTGGGCGCTGGCGTTCATGCGGATTCCGCTGAAGGTTCCGGCCTACTGGGTTATCGGCGCCTACATAATCACGCAGTTCCTGTTCGTCTTCGCGGGTGAGGAAAGCAATACGGCGTGGTGGGCCCATATCGGCGGCGTGATTGCAGGTATGTTCCTGATCTTCTTCTTCCGCCGCCGTGGGGTGCCGCTCTTCGCCGGGGCACCCGACCGTTAACCGGGCTTGGCCCTGCCGGGCGCGGCAGGGCCAGATTTCCCCGGACGGAAAGCCTAACGCCCCCGGTTTCGTTGACATGTTTGGGCGTTTGCCCGTAATTTGTGCACCGCACAATTACGGGAATTCCATGTCGGCCTCCGGGCGCGCTTCTGACGCCCCGATAGGCCTCATCCAGCGGAGAGATATAGCCTGATGAAGGTGCTTGTGCCCATCAAGCGCGTGGTCGACTACAACGTGAAAATCCGCGTGAAGGCGGACAACACCGGCGTCGATCTCGCCAACGTCAAAATGTCGATGAACCCGTTCGACGAGATTGGGGTCGAAGAAGCGATCCGGCTCAAGGAAAAAGGCGTTGCGACGGAAGTCATCGCCGTTTCGGTCGGACCGAAAGAGGCGACGGAGACAATCCGCACCGCGCTCGCCATGGGCGCCGATCGCGGCATCCTCGTGACCGTTCCGCACGAAGTGGAACCGCTTGCGGTCGCCAAGATCATCGCGGCGATCGCGAAGGCGGAAGGC
Source organism: uncultured Flavobacteriaceae bacterium (assembly GCA_964647355.1). Taxonomy (GTDB): domain Bacteria; phylum Pseudomonadota; class Alphaproteobacteria; order Micropepsales; family Micropepsaceae; genus SZUA-430. The sequence goes on from CAZYGK010000043.1 coordinate 19,092, forward strand.
CCGCAGCTGATCATCACCGGCAAGCAGGCGATCGACGACGACAGCAACCAAACGGGACAGATGCTGGCGCAGCTTTTGGGCTGGGCGCAGGGGACGTTCGCGTCGAAGGTCGCAATCGACGGCGGCAAGGCCGAAGTCACGCGAGAAGTCGACGGCGGATTGCAGACGGTGAAGCTCAATCTGCCGGCCGTGGTTTCGACGGACCTGCGCTTGAACGAGCCGCGCTACGCGTCGCTGCCGAACATCATGAAGGCCAAGAAGAAGCCGATCGACGAAAAGACGCCGGCCGATTACGGCGTCGACGTCGCGCCGCGCCTTAAGGTTCTGAAAGTCACCGAGCCGCCGAAGCGTAAGGGCGGCGTGAAGGTCAAGACGGTGCAAGAACTCGTCGAGAAGCTGAAGAACGAAGCGGGGGTTATCTGATATGGCCGTTCTTCTTGTAGCCGAACACGACAACAAGTCGCTCAAGGATGCGACGGCGAAGGCGCTGAGCGCGGCCGTGGCTCTGGGCGGGCCGGTGGACATCCTCGTCGCCGGACAAGGCGCTAAGGGCGTTGCGGATGCCGCCGCGAAGCTCAACGGCGTTTCGAAGGTGATCCTTGCCGACGACGCGCAGTACGCGAACCAGCTTGCCGAAAACATGGCGTCGCTGATCGTCGAACTCGCCGGCAAGTACGACGCAGTGCTGTCGCCCGCTTCGACCAGCGGCAAGAACTTCATGCCGCGCGTCGCGGCGGCGCTGGACGTCGCGCAGATCTCCGAGATCGTTTCGGTCGATGCGCCGGACACGTTCACGCGGCCGATCTATGCCGGCAATGCGATGCAGCAGGTTCAGGCGCCGGCCGGCGCGAAGAAAGTGATCACCGTGCGCTCCACCGCCTTCAAAGCGGCGGAAGCGACAGGGTCCGCCTCGGTCGAGACGATCGGTGCCGCCAAGAACCCTGGCGTTTCCGAGTTCGTGAAGGATGAGCTGTCGAAATCGGAGAGGCCGGAACTGGCGGCTGCGCGGGTTGTTGTTTCCGGCGGACGCGGTATGCAGTCGGGCGACAACTTCCACTTGCTCGAGAAAGTCGCCGACCGGCTCAAGGCCGCCGTCGGTGCCAGCCGAGCCGCTGTGGACGCGGGCTTCGTGCCGAACGATTACCAGGTCGGTCAGACCGGCAAGGTGGTCGCGCCGGAGCTTTACATCGCCGTCGGCATCTCGGGCGCGATCCAGCATTTGGCGGGTATGAAAGACTCGAAAGTGATCGTCGCGATCAACAAAGATGAAGAAGCGCCGATCTTCCAGGTGGCCGACTACGGCCTCGTCGCCGACCTGTTCAAGGCGGTGCCGGAGCTGGACGAAGAGCTGAAAAAACAGGGCTATTAGGAAATCGGAAACGGCGGGGTTGCACCCTTACGCAACCGCATTGAGACAGGTGCCATGAATATTGAACGTATCGGCGTCATCGGCGCAGGCCAAATGGGCAACGGGATTGCCCATGTGTGCGCACTCGCAGGTTATGATGTCCTGATCAACGACGTGAAGCGCGAGCGCATCGACGCTGCGTTCGAAGCGATCTCGGGCAACCTGTCCCGGCAGGTCGCGCGCGGTAAGATCACCGACGCCGACAAAGATAAGGCGATGAAGCGCATTCACGCGGCACCATCGCTCGACGAGTTCGAGCGGGTGGACCTTGCGATCGAAGCGGCGACGGAAGACGAGAAGGTCAAGAAAGAGATCTTCAAAGGCCTTTGTCCGAAGCTGAACAAGACGGCGATGATCGCGACGAACACGTCGTCGATCTCGATCACGCGGCTTGCCGCCGTGACCGACCGTCCGGAGCGCTTCATCGGGTTGCACTTCATGAACCCCGTGCCGTTGATGCAGCTTGTCGAACTCATCCGCGGCATTGCGACGGAAGAAGAGACGTTCAACACGATGCAGGGCCTCGTGAAGCGGCTCGGCAAGACGTCGGCGAATTCGGAAGATTTTCCGGCCTTTATCGTCAACCGCATCCTTCTGCCGATGATCAACGAAGCGGTGTACACGCTCTATGAAGGCGTGGGCACGGTCGAGGCGATCGACACGGCGATGCGGCTTGGCGCGAACCATCCGATGGGGCCGCTGCAGCTTGCGGACTTCATCGGCCTCGACACGTGCCTGTCGGTGATGCAGGTGCTGTACGAAGGTCTTGCGGACTCGAAGTACCGTCCCTGCCCGCTTCTCGTGAAGTACGTCGAAGCCGGCTGGCTCGGCCAGAAGACGAAGCGCGGCTTCTACGATTATCGCGGCGAGAAGCCGGTGCCGACGCGCTAGAGCGCGCTCAGCAACACATTTGCGTCATGGCCGGGCTTGACCCGGCCACCCAGGGTCGCAGCCGCTTGGCTGTGCGCCTTGCACTGGGTGGCCGGGTCAAGCCCGGCCATGACGAATTTGTGGGGGATCGTTATAACTCGCAACCAACAAGTATTTGGTGATGATTCCCATGCCCGACTTCGCGGTTCCCACTCTGCCGATGCGCGATTCGAACGAGACGCGCGCGTTCTACGAAAAGCTCGGCTTCATCTGCGCGCACCAACAGGATCCGCCGGATTCGTTCCTGTTCATGATGCGCAACGGCATTCAGCTGCAGTTTTTCGAGGCGCCCGGCATCGACGGAACGATCCGCGACCATACTTGCTACATCTATGTCGACGACCTGGAGGCGACCTACAACGCGTTCGCCGCGGCGAAGGTCGGCAAGCTGATGCCGATCGAGCAGAAGCCCTGGGGCGTGCCCGAATTCGTGCTCGTCGACTGCAACGGCAACATGCTGCGCGTGGGATGCCCGCGCCTCGAAATGTGAGCCGCGCATGAAGGTCGGGGTCATCGGGCTAGGACAGCGCATTTCGGCCGTCCTGTCGGCGCTGAAGGCGGCGGGCGAGCCCGTCGAGGTCGCGTGCTACGCCGATCCCTCGCCCGTGGGACTCGACCGACTGAAGGACGAGGGCATTCCCGCCGGTGAGGCGCATAAAAGCGCGGAGGACCTCCTCACAAAAGGAGAGCACGATCTGGTCATGATCGGCTCACCCAATCATCTGCACGCCGAGCATTTGATGCTCGCGCTCTACGGCTCGAAGCCCGTGTTCGTCGAAAAACCCATCGTGCGCACGGAGAGCGAGTCCTACGCACTGGCGCAGCGGCTTTCGACGGAGGAGACGCCGCCATTGTTCGTCGGGCTCGTGTTACGCTCGGCGCCGATCACGCGCGAGATATTGTCGATCGTGCGCGAGGGGCATCTGGGGCGGATCGTGTCGATCGACGCGACCGAGCATCTGCCGCCGGAGCACGGCTCGTACCTGGCGCGAAACTGGCGGCGCAAGCGCGAGTGGGGCGGCTCGTTCCTGCTCGACAAGGTGTGCCACGACTTCGACATTCTAGGCGAAATCGCGGGGGCGCGGCCGCAGCGGATCGTTAGCTTCGGCGGGCGCGGCATCTTCCGCCCGGACCGCGAGCCCGCCACGCGCAACTACTCCGATGGCTCGCCGGCGTTCGAAAGCTGGCCGGGCGGGTGGGAAGCGGAGAATGACGCGTTTGCGAGCGACATGGACGTGGCCGACCACCAAACGGCGCTCGTCGAATACACGAACGGCGTGCAGCTCGCGTTCCATGCGAACAGCTGCAGCGCGCTTCGGGAGCGGCGCTGGTACGTCGCGGGGACCGACGGAACTCTGATCGCCGATATCGATCGCAACACGATCATGTGGCGCCGGCATCTGGAGCGCACGGCGCCGTTTCGCCGGCAGTTCCCGATCTCCGATCACGATCACAACGGCGGCGACGTTGCGATGGCGCGCGACCTGATTGCGGCTCTGAAGGACGAAACCGCGTTTCCGGTGACTCCCTTTCAGGCGATCGAGGCAGGCCTCACCGTCATGGCGATCGACAAGGCGCAGGCTATGGGTCAGGTCGTGGACTGTGCGGCTATCTGGGATACGCTCGATACGGCGATGCAGGTGGCTTCGTAGCGCTAGCGCGATACGCTGGCGCTTAGGACCAAGTCGACCGCCTTCGCGTCGTCCCATTCGGCGGGGCCGACGACGCGGCCGCGGTCGCGGCCTTCGCGGTCGATCAAGATCGTGGTCGGAAGGCCGATGACACGGAAGTCGCTCTGCGCCCGCATCGTGGGATCGACGTAGACGCCCAGATGCTTGATGCCGTGCTCCTCGAAGAAGGCCTTGACCGCCGACGGACCGCCGCGATCGAGCGATAGAGCCACGACCACGACATCCACGTCCTTCAGCTGCTGCTGCAGACGGTCGAGCATCGGCATTTCGGCGACGCAGGGCGTGCACCAGGTTGCCCACAAATTCAGCACCACGACCTTGCCGCGGAAGCGGTCGAGATTCGCCGTCACGCCGTGCTCGTCCAGAAAAGAGGTTTTGGCCGCGGGCAGGACTTCGCGCGCGGGAATGAAGTTCTCGATGCCGCCCAATTTGGCCTGGCGCGGTTCATCGTTAAAGCCGCCGAGCAGGTAGACGGCGAAGGCGGCGGCCGCCACAATGGCTGCAACGAGTACGACGACCAGAATTCGCTGCAATGACATTCAACGACTTTCGCGAGACACGATGACGACGAACGAAATGTGGGGCGGACGGTTCGCCCAAGGACCGGCCGCAATCATGGAGGAGATCAACGCTTCCATCGACTTCGACCGGCGCCTTTATGCCCAAGATATTGCCGCCTCGAAAGTGCATGCGGCGATGCTGGCTAAGCGCGGCATTATCTCGCAGGCCGACGCTAGCGCAATTCAAGCCGGGCTCGACACAATCAAGGCCGAGATCGATCAAGGGAAATTCACGTTTTCGCGTAAGCTTGAGGACATTCACATGAATGTCGAGGCGCGCCTTAAAGACCTGATCGGAGACGCCGCGGGACGGCTGCACACGGCGCGCTCGCGCAACGACCAGGTCGCGACCGATTTCCGGCTTTGGGTGCGTGACGCTATCGACAGTCTGGACGCACGGCTGATCGCCTTTCAGCGGGCGCTGGTGGCGAAGGCCGGCGCCCATTCGGCCACCGTGATGCCGGGGTTCACCCATTTGCAGACGGCGCAGCCGATCACGTTCGGGCACCACATGCTCGCCTATGTCGAGATGGCGAGCCGGGATCGGGCGCGCTTTGCTTCGGCGCGTGCATGTACGAACGAGTCGCCGCTTGGGTCTGCCGCGCTGGCCGGCACGTCGTTTCCGCTCGACCGCGAGGCGACCGCGCACGAACTCGGGTTCAACCGGCCGATGCGCAATTCGCTCGACGGCGTCTCCGCGAGGGACTTCGCGCTCGAGTTCTTGAGTGCCTGCGCGATCACGGCGACGCATCTGTCGCGGCTTGCGGAAGAGATCGTTTTGTGGAGTTCGCCCGCGTTCAGGTTCATCGTGCTCTCCGACGCGTTTTCGACCGGCTCTTCGATCATGCCGCAGAAGCGCAATCCGGACGCGGCGGAGCTCGTGCGCGCGAAGTGTGCGCGGATCACCGGCTCTTTGGTCACGCTGCTCGGCGTCATGAAGGCGCTGCCGCTCGCCTATGCCAAGGACATGCAGGAAGACAAGCAAGCCGTGTTCGACGCGGCCGATTCGGCGGCGCTGGCGCTCGCCGCCATGACGGGTATGGTCGAGGACTTGAAAGTCAACGAGATCGCGATGCGCAAGGCCGCGGGCGAGGCGTTTTCGACCGCGACCGATATCGCCGACTGGATCGTCCGGGTCTTGAAAAAGCCGTTCCGCGAGGCGCACCACATCACCGGACGGATCGTCGCGATGGCGGAGGCACGCGGTTGCGGGCTTGCCGATCTCTCGCTGAAGGAGCTGCAATCGGTTGAGCCGGGCATCACGGCCGATATACAGTCCGTCCTGAGTTTGGACGCGTCGGTCTCGAGCCGGATGAGCTTCGGCGGCACTGCACCGGAACGGGTCCGCGAACAAGTTCGCTATTGGCAGGAGCAGCTCAAATGATCGTGCGTGTGTTGGTTGTCGCGGCGTTGATCGCCGGGTTGGGCGTTTCGGCCTGCGGGAAGAAGGGGCCGCTCGAGCCGCCAAAGCCGTCGGCGGTTTCGGTTCGCTGATTGGCGAAGGATTGCGCCGGCCAAGCGGAAGCTGTGTTTCGCGCGTTCGCCGCGCGACATGGGCTTTCGATCGAGAAGGTCGAGAACGCGCCCGTCGAACTCATGATGACAGTGCCGAAGCAACCGGGGCTCGGCTTCGAGATGACGCTTGCCTGCCAGAACGGCGACGAACTCAACATCGGCGTGGAGCCGTTCTGGTCGACATTCTTTCCATTCGAGCAGGTCCGAGGCACCGTCGAGCGCGCACTTGACGGGCTCGTTTCCGGCGACTGCACGATTCTTTTGATCTCGCAGCGGGGACGACCGGTGCGTGGGCTTCTTCAAATGCGGGATGGGCCAAGCTGGCGGACGATTGCGACTCACATCGTGGCCTTCAAGATTCCGTTCGTAACGACATCGGAGACTCGCTTGTCCAATTTGGTGGTATCCTAAAGCAGAGGCGTCCACAACTCCGGCGTGCGCAACTTAGGCGACGCGTTTTCGGCTCGGCTTGATCAAGACTTCGGCCGGAATCCCGAGCTTGTCATGCAGACGACGGATCATCTCGATCGAGAGACCGCGTTTGCGGCCCAACACTTCTGCGATGCGCGTACGCGTTCCGATGATATCTTCCAGGTCCTTGCGCGTTAGCCCCTGGCTTTCCATGCGAAACTTGATCGCCTCGATCGGGTCGGGCGGGTCCATGGGAAAGCGCTTGGCTTCATAGGCGTCGATCAAGGTCGCGAGCACGTCAAGGCGGTCGCCTTTAGGCGTTCCCAACTTTGCACCCCAAAGGCGGCCCACTTCCACGAGAGCCGCTTCATAGTCCGCTTCCGTACGGATGGGTTTCACTTCAGCCATCGTAGTTCACCTTCAAGACGTCGATGTTGTCGTAGTCCTTGTGCGTTCCGATCCACTTGATCCAAACGATGCCCTTCTCGAAGTCTACCGCGACGACCAGCCGGTAGTCGTTGCCCTTGACGTTGAAAACGATTCGCTCCGACGAAACGATGCTTGCTGTCGCGTAGAGGCGTTTCACATCTCCGGCATTGCGCCACTCGGCCTTTCGGACTTCATCAAACCAGGCGTCGAGGGCCGCTTTCAGCGCTTGATGGTCCTTGCGCCCGGCGCGCGTGGCAACGAACTCCCGCAACGTGCGTCGCGCAATGACCCGCATGCCTCCTGATAGCATGCGCCCATTTTGGGCGCAAGCGGCATTTGAATGGTGGTGAATGCACTGTTATCAACCACTCATGAACCATTTCGACTATCGCGACGGCCAGTTGTTTGCCGAGGGTGTGGCGCTCAGCGACATCGCGGCTGCCGTGGGGACGCCGTTCTATTGCTATTCGACGGCGACGCTGGAGCGGCATTTTCGGGTGTTCTCGGAGGCGATGCCCGCAGGGACGCTTATTGCCTATGCGGTGAAGGCGAACGGCAGCCTTGCCGTGATAAAGACGCTGGCGAAGCTTGGCGCCGGGGCGGATATCGTGTCGGGCGGGGAGCTGAAGAAAGTTCTGAGGGCCGGCGTGCCTGCGTCGAAGATCATGTTCTCGGGCGTCGGCAAAACGCGGGCCGAGATGGCGGCGGGGCTCGATGCCGGCATTTATCAGTTCAATGTCGAGGGCGAGGAAGAACTCGACGTGCTGAACGAGGTGGCGGCGTCGAAGGGTGCGGTAGCGGCGGTGGCGCTGCGCGTGAATCCGGACGTCGACGCGAAGACGCATGCGAAGATTTCGACGGGGAAGGCTGAGAACAAATTCGGGGTCGCGTGGGGCCGTGCGAAGGCGGCGTATGCGCATGCGGCCCGATTACCCGGGATCAAGGTGGTTGGCGTTGACGTGCATATCGGGAGCCAGATCACCG
>CAZYGK010000044.1:0-26308 GCA_964647355.1 uncultured Flavobacteriaceae bacterium
TCGTCGTTCTGATGATAGGGGTCGGGATTCGGCGCTGGGCGCTGATATTGAGCGGACAGGCGCAGCTGACCGACTTTCCTGCCGACGTCACGCACGGATCGACGCCGTACCGGCGCGCGGTGCGGGCGCACGCCAACTGCGTCGAGAACCTGCCCGTGTACGGAGCGATCGCCGTGACGGCCTTCGCGGCTCACGCCGGCGGGCCGACGCTCGATGCGCTCGCCGTCACGGTCATGGCTGCGCGCATCTGCCAAACGGTAACCCACATGGCGTTTGCCGAGACGAATGTCTCGGTCTTCGTCCGATTCAGCTTCTTCCTTGTACAGATTATCGCCATGTTTTGGATGGCGGCGGAGATTGTGGCCCAAGCCGCGCCATAAACCTTGGCGGCGGACGCGACGTTGCCTAAACTCCGGTCATGGACCAAGAGGTGATCGCACCGCCCCTGGAGATCAGGCTCTTCGGGGGTCTTGAGATTCGCTCCGGCGGCACGATCGTGCCTTTGCCGCAGTCGAAGAAGACGCGTGCGCTCTTGGCCTATCTGATCTTGAAGGGAACGCCGCAGCGGCGCGACGCTTTGTGCGAGCTTCTGTGGGAAGTCCCGGACGATCCGCGCGGCGCTTTGCGCTGGTCGTTGAGCAAGCTTCGCCCGCTCGTAAACGACGACATCGCCAAGCGGCTGACCGCCGACCGCGAGCGTGCGGGCTTCGAGCGGCACGGTGCGAATGTCGACCTGTTGCGGCTCGAGCAAGCGTGCGCTGCGGGTTTGCGCAAGGCCTCCAGTGCGGCGCTTCGCGAGATCTTGGATGCATGCAGCGGCGAGCTGCTTGCGGGGCTCGATCTGCCGCATCAACCGGCTTACGAGACATGGCGGTTGGCGCAGCAAGAGCGGGCGCGCCAGCTGCAGCTCAGGGTGCTTGGCGAATTGTCGGCGCGCGACGATCTTTCAGGCGAGGCGCGCACGACGCTGATGCGCCGTCGCATCGAGCTCGATCCCGGCGACGATTCCGCCCATGCGGATCTGGTCGCGCATCTGGCCGCGATCGGACAGCGCAGCGATGCCGAGGCTCAGGCCAGCGCCAGCAAGCGCATGCTGGCGTCGCTCGGCCTCGACGACCGGAGGCTCGTGGCCGCGCTCAAAGGCTCGAAGCCCGTTGCAGCCGTCGATCTGGCCGCACCGCTCGCCCCGGCGACGCAGCTGCGGCAGAGCGTACGTTTCTGCAAATCGTTCGACGGGACACAGATCGCGTACGCGACGGCAGGCTCCGGGCCGCCGCTGGTGAAGACGGCGAACTGGTTGAACCATCTCGAGTTCGATTGGGAAGGCCCGGTGTTCCGGCACCTCTTCGCGGCGCTGACGGAGCGCAACACGCTGCTCAGATACGACTCGCGCGGCAACGGGCTATCGGACTGGAATGTCGAGAATTTGACGCTCGACGCGCTTGTCAACGATCTCAAGGCGGTCGTCGATGCGGCCGGGATCGATCGCTTCCCGCTGTTCGGCATGAGCCAGGGCTGCGCCGTCTCAGTCGAGTTTGCGGTGCGCTGGCCCGAGCGCGTCAGCAAGCTCGTTCTGTTCGGCGGCTACGCCCGCGGATGGCGCGTCGTCGGCAACGAGAATTTCTCCGCCCAGAACGAAGCGATGGTCACACTCACGCGAACCGGATGGGGCAAGAACAACGCCGCCTATCGGCAGATGTTCACGTCGCTGTTCATTCCGTCCGCCAGAGTCGAAGAAGCCGACTGGTTCAACGAGCTGCAACGCATTACGGCTTCGCCCGAGAATGCGGCGCGACTCTTGTCTTCGCTCGGCAACGTCAACGTCTCGGAACGGCTCGCGCTCGTCACGCAGCCGACGCTCGTCATTCACTGCCGCGACGACGCACGTGTGCCGTACTCAAGCGGGCGAGAACTCGCGGCCGGAATTCCGGGCGCGAAGTTCGTGACGCTGGAAAGCCCCAATCACTTGCTGCTGGAACACGATCCGGCGTGGCCGCGGTTCCTGGCCGAGATGCGTGCGTTCCTGGCAACCTAAACGGCGTGCGCATTGACGCTGCCGCGTTGTAGCGGCCGTCACAATCGGCCGCTTCGCGGGCAATTACCACGGTTCTTCAAACGATCGCAGCCCTTTTTCCCGCGGCAATCCAACGATCGTTCTCACGGCCAACGCTCACATCTCTCCCCGCCGCCGGATGGACCGGCGCGAAGGGCATGGCTCGCATGGCGTTTCAGTCAAGAGCTTCGGCGTTGCGGTCATTCAGCAAGCGGAGCCGATCGCTTACCTCACGCACCGCCGCGATGAGACCGCGCGCTTCAAGATTTGTACCGGGCTCAATTCAGTTCCTGAACTAGCCCCAACCCGGCGGGCCGTCGATCCTGCCGAAACGAAAGAGAGAGTAAACATGAGCTACCAATACAATTTCAAAGACGTTCTGGGCCGCGCCGAGCGCATCACGTGGCGCGTCGAGGACCTGATCGGCGGCGACAAGACGCTCGACTTCTCGAAACCGTTCATGCCGGAGACGCTGGCGCGGGTCGAAACGTTGAAGTTTCTGTCGGCGCCGGAGAAGCGCGTTCTGAACCAGGTGCGCGGCCACACCTACCTGACCATGTTCGGCATCATCGAAGAGATGATCGTGCCGTTCGTGCTCGACCATGCGCGGCCGTTCATCAACGGCGAAGACTACCGCGCGCGGGCGTTCCTCGAGTTCATCAGCGAGGAGGCGAAACATATCCACTTGTTCCGCCGCTTCCAGGAAGAATTCCGGAAGGGCTTTGCGACCGAGTGCAAGGTGATCGGCCCTGCCGCCGACATCGCCAAGCACATCCTGTCGCATCACCCGCTGTCGGTCGCGCTGACGATCCTCATGATCGAGTGGACCACGCAGCGTCACTTCCAGGAATCGATGCACGACGACGGCACGTTGGACCCGCAGTTCAAGAGCCTGCTCAAGCATCACTGGATGGAAGAGATGCAGCACGCACAGCTCGACACGCTGATGGTCGAAGCGATCGCCGCGAACATGAAGCCGGCCGAGATCGAAGGCGCCATCAACGGCGTTCTCGCGATCGGCGGGTTCCTGGACGAAGGCCTGCGCCAGCAGACCGGCTTCGACCTTGAAGCACTCGAACTCGCGACAGGGCGCAAGCTCTCCACCGTCGAGCGCGAGGAGTTTATGGCGAAGCAGCATCAGGCGAACCGCTGGACCTATATCGGGTCGGGCCTGACGCACAAAAACTTCCTCGAAACGCTGGGGCAGTTGAGCTCCGCCAAGCGCAAGGCGTTCGAGGAAGTTGCACCGAACTTCTGCTGAAAGACTTAGGGACCGCGCGGGTTCAAGCGCGCGGTCCTGTTCACACCGCCAAAGGAACCGGTTATGCCGAAGATATCGATCATTGAAGCGAAGGCCGCCAACGATGTCGCGGCCGTCGTGCAGTTGCTGCGCGACTACCTGCTTTGGATGCACCGGCGCTATCACGAGCGGCTGGAGATGATCGACGCCTACTTCGAGCCACGCGAATGGGAAAGCGAGCTCGCCGACCTGCCCGGCCACTACGGCGCACCGCATGGCGGGATCGTTCTCGCGCTCGTGGATGGCGTGCCGGCGGGCTGCGTTTTGCTGCGCGGCATCGGCGAGGACTCATCCGAAATGAAGCGGTTGTTCGTGCGGCCTGCGTTTCGCGGGTTGGGGTTGGGCCGGCGCTTAATCGAGGCGGTCATGGCACTGTCGTGCCAGCGCGGCTACGCGCACATGTACTTCGAGAGCGGCATGCTGCAGAGCGAGGCCGAGGCGCTCTACCGGTCGATGGGGTTCAAACGCACACCGCCGTACTACGCCTGCCCCAGCCTCGTGCGCGAGACCGGGCGGTTCTACGAGGCGACGCCATGTGCGGCGTGAGCTTGCTAGCGCAGCGCACTCTTTTCCTTGGCAAACGGACTCAAGCCGAGCCAGGTTTCGATGTTCTGGGCGAGCTGCTTGTCGCCGGTGAGCTTTACATTGCCTTGACGCAGAGCCTTCTTCAGCGAGTCGTATCCCATCCAGATGGCCGTCATCGTGCGCAGGTCGCTCGACACGTAGAGGTCGACGTCGAAACCGGGATCGATCTTGCAGAGGTCGACACCCTCTTCCGGCGCCACGACGAGCCACCACTCGCGCTCTTCTTTCTTTGGGGCGTCCGGATACATGAACTCGATCGTGCAGCGGCGTTTGGGCATCGGGTTGCAGTTCAGGTTTCGCCGCATGTCCCACATGAGAAGGTTTGGGTCGAGATTTTCCAGAGACAGATCGCTGTCGACCCAGCGCTGACCCCAGACACCGAACGCGGTGATGATGGGGCGCAGCTCTTCGCCCGCGCGCGTGAGCAGGTATTCCGACACACTCGGTTCGCCCGGGACCGGCTTGCGCTCGATCACGCCCGCCTCTTCGAGTTCTTTCAGCCGCTGCGACAGCAGCGCCGGCGACATGCGCGGCACGCCGCGCCGCAGGTCGTTGAAGCGCGTGGAGCCGGCAAGCATTTCGCGCAGCAGGACGATCGTCCAGCGGGAACACAGAATCTCTGCCGCCATCGCAACGGGGCAGAATTGCTCATAGCTTTGCGCCATGCGGTCTCTTTAGCCGTCTCCAGGTTCAAAAACTATACCGGATTGAGTTCAGTTTCTGAACTAGCCGGTTTGCAGCCAATTTGAGATTGAACGCCATGGCGCGGTTGTCCCGCGCAAATCGCAGACGGAGGTTCTACAATGACTGCGGAATTGAAGAGATTTGAGATGCCGCCCACGAACTGGCTGAACCTGGCTGACCGCGTCGCCGCCGAGATCGGGCCGCATGCTGCGCAGCACGATGCGGAGGATTCGTTCGTTGCGGAGTGCTATGCGCGGCTGAAGGCCGACGGCTTCTTCAAGATGCACGTGCCGACGGAACTCGGCGGACATGGTGCGAGCTATGCGGAGCTGTGCGCGGTCGTGCGCAGGCTTGGTGCGGCGTGCGGATCGACGGCGCTCGCGTTTGCCATGCACAGCCATATCGTCGCCGTCGCCGCCTGGCGTTGGCGCAACCAGAAGGCGCCGACGGACGGTTTGCTGAAACGGATCGCGGCGGAGAACTTGATCTGCATTTCGAGCGGCGGATCGGATTGGCTGAAGAGCGCCGGCGTGGCCACGAAGGTCGACGGTGGTTATCGCATCAAGGCGCGCAAGATCTTCTCCAGCGGCTCGCCGATGGGCGACCTCCTGGTCACAAGTTCGGTCACCGACGACCCGCAAGCTGGGCCGACGGTGTTGCACTTCGCGGTGCCGTTCAAGGCCGAGGGCGTGAAGGTGCTCGACACGTGGCGCGTGATGGGCATGCGCGGTACCGGGTCTAACGACGTCGAATTGAACGATGTGTTCGTGCCGGATGCGGCGATCAGCGGGCGCCGGCCGCAAGCCAAGTGGCACCCCCTGTTCCACGCCATTTCGATGCTGGCGTTTCCGATCATCTATTCGGCCTATATGGGCGTGGCTGACGGCGCGCGGGCGAAAGCGTTGGCGGCTGCGCGCAAGAAGGGCGACGACGACAACACGTCATACCTTGCCGGCGAGATGGAGAATGCACATGCGGTCGCGGAGATCGCTTGGGCCGATATGATCGGCATCGCGGATAGCGAGAAGCCCGGACCAGAGACGACGAGCCGGCAGATGATCCGCCGTACGGTTGTCGGGCGGAACGCGATTCTGACGGTTGAGCGGGCAATGGAACTTGCGGGCGGTGCCGCGTTCTACCGGGAGATGGGCCTTGAGCGTGCGTTCCGGGACGTGCAAGCGGCTCGTTATCACCCGCTGCAGGAAAAGCCGCAGCTGCGTTACACCGGCCGCGTCGCGCTCGGCCTCGACATCGACGGGTGAGTGTCGTGTGGAGGCTGACTTTGCTGATGCTGCTTGCCGGCAGTGCGCTCGTCGCATTGGCGGCGAGCGGCGGGCCCGGACTCGGCTAGCGCACCAGGCCTTCTCGGTAGGTCGCGTAGAACGGTTGCCATCCGAGCGCTTGCTTGGCACGGGTGCTCTTGAGCCGGAAGGAGGGAAAACCTTCCGGCGCGCCGAGCGCGGGCTCGCCCTGCCCCACGCACGCCGCGATGAAGCCGAAGAGCTCGCGCCACTGTACGGGATTGTCGTCGCAGACGATGAGAGACTGCTCGCGCGGCCAGCGGCGGAGCGCGGCCACGGTAGCGCTCGCCATATCGGCGATATGAATGAGCGAGACGTAAGACGTGCCGTCGCCAGGAGCGCGGAGCTTTCCTTGAGCTGCGCGGGCGAACCAGCCGTCGTCGAACCCGGTGCCTGGCCCGTAGAATAGACCGCCGCGCAGTATCGCCCAGTCGAGGCCGGAGGCGCGGACACCCTCCTCCATGCGGAGGGCAGCCGCGATCGCGCGGGAGGCGACGGTTTCGGAGGAAGGCGCGAACGCGAAATCTTCGTCGCTCCACCGCGCATCGCCGGATGCGTTCACGAAGCTAATGCTCTGCTGCAGGACGCGCGCCACGCCGGCCGTGCGACACGCACGTAGAAACTTCGCGCCGCCTTCGACGCGGAGGCGATCGTTCTCAGCGAAGTCGCCGCGTCCGCTAGGGCCCGGCAGACTGGTCGCCAGGTTCACCGCGACGTCGCATCCTTCGAAGGCCGACGTCATCGACGCGTCGTCGAAAATGTCCGCCACCTTGACCGCCACGCCGCAACCGCGCGCCACGCCGGCCGCTTCCGGTCTGCGCACCAGCGCGACCACATCGAAGCCCGCACTCGCCAAGCGCGGCAGGAGATGGCGCGCATAGACGCCATTGGCGCCAAGAACCGCAATGCGTTGCATCACTCATCCTCCAAGGGTCGATCCGCATGCGTGCCGCATCGCAGGCTCTGCCGCAAGGTGCTCGCCGCTCGATTTGACCCGGCGCGCGGGGCGCACTACGACAATTGCCCCTCCTCCAGCCATGGACATCCGCGCATGAGCCGCATCTTCGGAGCAGTCTGCCAGAACGGCTATGTCGTGCGCGACATCGATGCGGCCATGAAGCATTGGATCGAGGTGATGGGCGTCGGTCCTTGGTTCTATATCGAGCGCGTGAAGATGGACTGGTTCCGCCATCGCGGCGTTGACTCGAGTCCTGAGGTGTCGATCGCGCTTGCGAATTCTGGCGACCTGCAGATCGAGCTGATCCAGCAACGCAACGACGCGCCGTCGATGTACAAGGAATTTCTCGACGCGGGCCACGAGGGGCTGCAGCATATGTCGTACTGGTCGCGCGACTATCAGGCGCTTTACGACAAGGCGATGCAGCTCGGCTTCAAGATCGGGCATGAAGGGCAGATCGGCGGGCCGCAAGGTCGCTTCGCCTATTTCGATACGCAAGCCCATCCCGGCACGGTGGTCGAGATCTCCGACATCAGCGGCGGCAAAGGCCGCTTCTTCGAAAAGATCCGCGAGATCGCGAAGACGTGGGACGGCAGCGAACCGATCCGGCGGGTTTAAGACGGCTTACCGCCGAAGCCATTCCAGGATCGCCGCGTTCATTTCGCGCGGGTAGGTGTGGCTTAGGTCTTCGAGCTCGCGGTAGGTCACGTCGGCGCCTGCGCGTTTCAGCGCGCGTTCCGCTTCGCGGGCCATGTCGGCGGGGAACATCCAGTCGAGTGCGCCGTGGACGATGTGGATGGGTAGGCCTTGAACGCGCGTCGCATCGATCATTTGTGCGAGGAGCGGATGGAACGTGGCCGACACGGGCGCGAGATGGGTGAAGGGTGAGGCTTCTTGCAGGCCCGACACGTAGGCGAACGTGCCGCCGTCGCTCATCCCGGTGAGCAGGATGCGCTTGGGGTCGATCGACCAGTTGGCGCGCACGATCTCGACGATCGCTTCGAGGTTCGGCGTATCGACGTCTTCGCCGGACAGCGCCCAGGTCGGGCCGATCGAGGACGGCGCCGCCAAGATCGCGCCGCGGCTGCGCGCATCGCGGAGCCAGCTCCACAGGAATTGGCGTCCGGTGCCGCTGCCGCCGTGAAGGGCGACGACGAGCGGCCATTCGCGGTCTGGGCTGTAGCTTTCCGGCACGTAGAGCCAAAAGCCGCCGCGTTCGCCCTCGCTCGGTTCGTCGTCGCTGGCGAAGCGCATGAGGCCGACATTGTCGTCCGCCAACGGCGACACGAGCGACTGCTGCAGAGCGGCGTCGCCGCGCTGCGCCGGATCGAGGAAGAAGCGGTTCACCGGCGGCAATACAGCCGCTACGGGATAAAGCGCTTCGAGACCGAACGGCACAAAGCGGAACGCGCGGAAGATGCTGCGGATGTCGCCTTCGCCGTCGGCCACTTCGCGCAGCGCGGAAAATGCTTGCAGCGCGGCGTCGCTTGCGGTGCTGAGTGCCTCACGCAGATCGCCCAGATGCGCGAGGCCGGGTTCGCTTTCCGCAAGCGCCGTCTTCAGGTCGGTGTCGGGCGAGCCGGCTTGCGCCATCAGGCTTGCGAAGCGCGGCGGGTGAAAGTGCCGCGCGAGTAGGAACAGGACTTCATACGCGCGCAGCAGCGGCGGAAGCAGTCCGGTCAGTGCTTCCGCTTCGCGCGCGTCCATCTTAAGTCTGCCTGAGGTCGAGCCCCTTCAGTCCGCCCGCAGCGCGCCATTCTTCCAGCACTTTCACGAAGGCCACGGGGCCTGCGCCGTAGAAGCCGTTTTGCTCGCTGCGTTCGGCGGGCTTGCCTTCGTTGTTGTAGTAGCCGGGCGTACATTCCTCTAGGAACTTGCGGCGCAGGATCGCGAGCTTCACGATCGTTTGCACCCACTCCTCCTCCGCCTCGGCCGTCGCTTCCATGACGCGGACTTGGTTTTCGAGGCAGTGCTTGACGATGTAGGCGGCGTGGATCGCCTGCTCGGCCAGCATGTGCGGGAAGTTTGCGGTGAAGCCCGACTGCACTTGGCTGATCACGAAGCAGTTCGGGAAGCCGTGGACGTGGAAGCCCTGGAACGTGCGCACCCCGTTCGCCCAGGTCTCGGTCAACGTCTTGCCGTTCCGGCCGTAGAGCTCGAAGCCGGAGCGGCGGGTGTATTCGGTGCCGACTTCGAAGCCGGTCGCGTAGATCAGGCAATCGACCGGGTATTCGACGCCGTTCGCGATCACGCTCGTTTCGGTGATGCGGTCCACGCCCCTGCCCTTCGTGTCCACGAGCGTGACGTTCGGGCGGTTGAACGTGTCCAGATACTCGTCGTGGAAGCACGGGCGTTTGCAGAACTGACGATAGTATGGTTTCAGCGCTTCGGCCGTGTCGCGGTTCTTGATCACCTTGTCTACGCGGGCGCGGACCTGTTCCATCTTTTCGAAGTCGGCGAGTTCGACGAGTTCGTCCACGGTGAGCGGGCCACGGCCGGCGTACTTCGCGGCGCCTTGGCCTAAGATCAGGTTGCGGATGATTTCGGTCCAGCCGTCGCTGACGAGGTCTTCCTTCTGATAGCCGCCGGTCAGGAGGATGTTGAAATTGTCCATCCGCTGCTTTTGCCAGCCGTGCGGCAGCGACTTTGCCCACGCCGGATCGGTCGGGCGGTTGTTGCGGACGTCGATCGAGGATGGCGTGCGCTGGAACACGTAGAGGTGCTTGGCGCCCTCGCCCAAATGGGGGACGCATTGCACGGCGGTCGCACCGGTGCCGATGATGCCGACGACCTTGTCTTTGAGCTTTGTCAGGCCGCCATTCGAGTCGCCGCCGGTGTAGTCGTAGTCCCAGCGGCTGGTGTGGAACGAGTGACCTTTGTAGCTCTCGACGCCGGGGATACCCGGCAATTTCGGGCGATGCAGCGGGCCGCTCGCCAGGAACACGAAGCGCGCTTTCATCGCGTCGCCGCGGTTCGTCTTCACGGTCCAGCGCGCGGTCTTTTCGTCCCAATGCATGGACGTGATTTCGGTTTGGAAGACGGCGTCCTTGTAGAGGCCGAATTTTTCGCCGATGGCGCGGCTGTGTTTCAGGATCTCCGGCGCGCGCGAGTATTTCTCGACCGGCATGTAGCCGACTTCTTCGAGCAGCGGCAGATAGATGTAGCTTTCGATGTCGCAAGCCGCGCCCGGATAGCGGTTCCAGTACCAGGTGCCGCCGAAGTCGCCGCCCTTCTCGACAATGCGCACGCGCTCGACGCCGGCTTCCTTGAGGCGCGCGCCGACGAGCAAGCCGCCGAAGCCGCCGCCGACGACGATCGCATCGACCTCATCGGCAAGCGGGGCGCGCGTGATCGGCGCGACGTAGGGGTCGTCGAGGTAATGGGCGAACTTGCCCTTGATCTCTTGGTATTGGTTGTTGCCGTCCTGGCGGAGGCGCTTGTCGCGCTCAACGCGATATTTTTTACGAAGGGTGTTCGGGTCGAAACCGAGGTCTTGGGCTGTGCTCATGCGACGATCCTGACACAGAGATTCATGACTGACAATTAATCACTTCGCCTTGGCGGCGAAATGGATCTTTGCGTTACGTCAGCTTTTGTCGCCCGGGCGGCGAGACCACAGCAAAGTTCGCATCTTCCACGCGGATCGCATCGACAATCGGCTTTACGGCGCGTAGCGGTGCATCACGACAACGCGATCTTGAGCCGACGTCCATTCTGGGTTGGGCGTCCGGTGAAACCCTCACAAGAGCGGATGTCGAATGGGGAAGACATGAAAACACGAGTCTTGTTGCTCGGCGCGGCAGCCATGCTTGCGCTCGGGACCGCGAACGCCGGTCATCACCACGGGTGGTACGTCGGGATCGAAGGCGGCGCGAATTGGGTCGATGATGCCGATGGCGTTCTCTTCTCTGGCCCGGTCAGCATACCGGCCACTTTTGAGTTCGATACCGGTTGGGCGGTTCTCGGCACGGTGGGCTACTCGTTCCATAACAACTGGCGCCTCGAACTCGAAGGCGGCTACCGCAGCAACGGCATTGATGGGGCGACGAGCGAGTTGAACGAATGGTCGATCATGGCAAACGTCGTGCACGACATACCGCTTTCGCCGAGGTGGGACCTCAGCCTTGGCGTGGGCGCCGGCTACGATCACGCGACACTTGACGGTGGCGCCAATCTCGACGACGGCAATTTTGCCTATCAAGGCATCGCGGGCTTGAGCTATGCAATTGGCCGTCAAACCGACCTCACGCTGACGTATCGCTATCTGCGCATCAGCGAGCCAGAGTTCGACACACTCGGCGGCCTATTTGGATTTAGATTCGACGATGTGAGCAAACACACGGTGACGATCGGGCTTCGTTTCGACCTGTCGCCGGATGAGGTTGCTGCTCCGCCCCCGCCACCGCCGCCTCCGCCGCCTCACTACGCGCACAACTTCGTCATCTTCTTCGGGTTCGGGAAGTGCAACATCACGTCCGAAGCCGACGCGGTGCTCTCCGAAGCTGCGGCGGCTGCGCGGGCCGGTAACGCAACGTCGGTCTCGATAGTCGGTCACACGGATACCGTGGGTGGGTCGAAGGCGAACCAAAAACTCTCCGAGTGCCGGGCGAATGCCGCGAAGTCGAACATGGTCGGCAAAGGCGTTCCGGCCGGTGCGATTTCGACCTCGGGTAAGGGCGAAGGCGAGCTCATGGTTCAGACCGGCGACAACGTGAAAGAGCCGCAGAACCGCCGCGCGAACATCAACCTGAACTAAGGCTCATCGGCCGATCTGAACGGACGGGGCGCTGCAAGTGCCCCGTTTTTTTTCGATCGTACGCAAACGAGGGTTTGATCGTTGGCTGCCCGCTAGGACGCGGCAGCCTGCGCACCGATGGGATTTGCCACCACGCGCGATCCAGGCAGGCGTATCGTCATCGTCGTACCGGCTTTGAGCTTGCTTTGCACGATCAGTTCACCGCCGTGCATCTCGATCAGGCGCTTGGCGATAACAAGTCCGAGGCCCGTACCTTCGTATTTGCGGCTCAGGCGGCCGTCGGCTTGCAGGAAGCGTTCGCCGACCCGCGCGACATCTTCGTCGCTCATTCCGATGCCGGTGTCGCGAACCGAAAGATCGATGCCGCCTTGGCTGTTTCGTGCGACGTCCACATCTACCGCGCCGCCGCTTTCCGTGAACTTCACCGCGTTCGATAGGAAATTCAGCAGCGCCTGCATCATCAGACGACGATCGACCAACACGGAAAAGCTGCTGTGCCCTGCGCGGCAGCGGAGGTCGATTCCCGCTTCTTCCGCGCGTGAGCGCACAAGCCGTTGCGCCGCCTCCACCAATTCGCCGACTACGACCGCTTCCTCGCGCATGTCGACCCTGCCGGCCTCGATGCGCGATATGTCCAAAATGTCGTTGATCACCGCAAGCAGGTGCCTGCCGCTTTCGTAGACGTCGGCCAGATACTCGCGCTGCTTTTCTTTCGCCAAGTCTTCGCGATTCAGCAGAATTTCCGAGAACCCGATGATCGCATTCAGCGGCGTGCGCAATTCATGACTCATGTTGGCGAGGAACCGCGACTTGGTTTGGCTCGCCGTCTCGGCACGAAGTTTGGCCTCGACGAGTTCTTCGCAGGTGTTGCGAAGCGCGGTGATGTCGTGGCTGGTGCCGATCATGCGAGCCGGCTTTCCGTTCACGTCGAACTCCACCTCGCCCAGCTGATGCAGGACGCGCGTTTCGCCCGTGGGCAGCACGACGCGATGCTCAAAGTCGATAGGGGCACCTTCTGCAACTGCGCGGCGTATGACGCCTTCAACCGTGGCACGGTCGTGCGGGTGCACGCCTGCCACGAACATTTCGAGTGTGGCGATGACTTTCTCAGGATCCCAACCCAGCAAACGGTAGCACTGGCGCGACCAGGTCAACGCGCCGGTCGTGAGCTCCCATTGCCAGCTGCCGATGTTTGCTATGCGCTGCGCCGTCTCGAGCTGATCTCGCACTTTGCGGGCAGATTCTGCGTGCGTGACGCGTTGGGTTACGTCGACCGCAGAGGCGACGATTTGAGTGACCGCGCCGTTCGATGCGCGCGTGGGTGCGAACGTCGCATCGATGACGATGAAGTTTTCGTCGCCAGCTCGAACGATGAAGTCGCCTCGGACCACCTCACCCAGCGCCGCACGCTCCACGGCGTCGCGCATCATCTCGCGCGAAGCGCGGGCGTGGGACCAGTAGTAGGTATCCCACAACGGCTTTCCTATGACGTCGGCGCGGCACAGCCCCAACCCTTCGACGGTCGCCTGGTTCGCATCGAGGAGGGTGCCGTCCGGCGCGAGCAGTCCGATGAAGGCGAACGCGCCGTCGAGCATGCCGCGAAGCGTTTTCGCCTCGGCATCCGGCGCACAGGACGCGGCTTGCGCGCCTGTGACGACGCTTGTGCCGTCGAACGTCATAGCCCCCACCGCAGTACCCCTGCCCTTTTGCGCAGAGTTTAGGGACAATCGTTTGAGGTTCTGTAAGCGACGGCGCGGCCCGCACACGATAGCGTCGTGCAAACCGGCCCATTTCTACTTAACGAGGCGTGAAGGAGCCCGTGCCCGCGGCGACAACCGTTTCGCGCTCGTTAAGACTTGCCCGGCAGGAGGCCGAGGCGGCTCGCGATCAGGCGATCGGCCATACGCTTGGGGATTGTGTTCAGAACGAAGTTCAACAGCGGCTCCGGCGTTACGACGTAGCGTGTCTTGGGCTTTGCCGCAGTGAGCGCATGCAGAATTTTCTCCCCGATGAACTCGGGCTTCAGACCCTTCGCGCCTTGTTCGCCAGCCAGCACTTTCAGCTTCTCTAGCTGGCGCGCGTATGGGCTATTCGCGTAGGGCGTGAAGTCGGCTTTGACGCCCTTGTCCCAAATCGCAGTCGCCACCGCGCCGGGCGCAATGGAGATAACATCGATGCCGAAGAGCATGAGTTCGCGGCGGAGACCCTCGCTCAACCCCTCCAACCCGAACTTGGACACGTTGTACGGCGTCAGAAGCGGTGTCGCGTTCTTGCCGCCAACCGACGAGATGTTCACGATCCGGCCGCGCGGACCTTTGAGTTCTCCGTCAATGCCAAGCAACGGTGCGAAGGCTTGGGTTGCTATCACGACACCGGTTAAGTTCACCTCGAGCTGCTTGCGGAACTCGTCGACGGGAATCTCCACGAGCGGCCCCACGACCGATATGCCTGCGTTGTTGACGAGGCCCATCAACGTTTTGCCGACCAGCGCGTCGCGCACAGCGGCGGCTCCCGCGCGCACCGCGCGCTCGTCGGTAACGTCGAATTTGAGCGGCGTGAAAGCGGCGCCCAACTCCTTGCGCAGACGCTCGCCGTCGGCGTCGTTGCGCACGCTGCCGAACACGCGATAGCCGGCCTGCGTCAGCACCTTGGCGGCGCCCCAACCGATGCCCGTCGACACTCCCGTTACGACGACAGCGCGCTGATCTTCGTTCATTTACCTTCTCCGCTTTGCAACCGCACAAGTACATATCTGCGCGCCGATTGCCAACGATGGCAGTGGCCGATCGAGTTAACGCTCACAGTGCGCGAATTGCTGCATCGCAAGAGGGAAATTGCTTTGCCATCACATTTTCACGGGCGGACACTCGGGTGCGGCGAGCGAATCGCGATGCTCGTCTTGTGTAGGAGGGCTTTAGCAATGGATATGACAAGCCTACTCATCAGTCTGGTCAGTGGCGCCGTCGGCGGCAATGCAGCCGGCAAGGTGCTCAAGAATTTCGACATGGGGACACTTTGGAATTCGGTCGCCGGAATCGTGGGCGGCGGCCTGGGCGGCCAGATCATGGCGCAACTCGGGATCGACCCTGCCGCTGCAACGGCGGCGGCATCCGGCAGCGGCGATCTGGGCTCCATCGTCAGCCAGATCGGCGGTGGCGGTATCGGCGGCGCGGTGCTGCTGGTGGTCGCGGGCTATCTTAAGAAGATGATGGCGAAGGGCTAGCCTTCGCTCAGGGCGCCGGTGACTCGCCGGCGCCCTCCAATATCTCGGTGTCTCCGATTTCAATGCCGAAACCGCCGAGCGCGACATAGGCTTGCGGGCGCGTCACAAGATTTCTAATCGACACGACATTCAGATCGCGAAGGATTTGCGCACCGAGGCCGATTTCGCGCCACAGCTTTTGCCGCTTCGCTTCCGCCTTTTCTTCCGGCACCGGCAACAGCGGAACGCCGGCAGCGCCGTCGCGCAAGTAGACGAGCACACCTCTGCCCTCGGCTTGGAAGCGCGCCAAGGCTGCGTTCACTAGCTTGCCACCACCGAAGACGTCACCCACGACATGCGCGCGGTGCAGGCGCGCCGGAACATTGCGACCGTCGCCGATTTCGCCAAACACGAAGGCGAAGTGATGCACTTCATCGAACGGCGTCGCATAGGTGTGCCCCGTCAAGCGGCCGATCGAAGTATCGACAGGGAACGTCGCGACTCGCGCGACGAGCCTTTCGCGTGCTTGGCGATAGGCGATGAGGTCGGCGACCGAGATGCGCTTGATATTGTGACGATGGGCGAAGGCAGCAACGGCCGTGCCGCGCATGACCGTACCATCGTCGTTCGTCAATTCCGCCAGCGCGCCGACCGGCGGCAAGTTCGCGAGACGGCATAGATCGACGCAAGCCTCGGTATGACCGCTGCGCATGAGCACGCCACCTTCCTTGGCGATCAGCGGGAAGACGTGGCCGGGCCGGACAAAGTCGGCCGCACCCATATTGCCGTTCGCGAGTGCGCGAACCGTCGCCGTGCGCTCGTCAGCCGAGATACCTGTTGTCAGTCCGTGACGAACGTCGATCGACACGGTGAACGCCGTACCGAGCGGCGCGTCGTTTGCGGCAACCATCGGATCGAGCCGCAGACGGCGAGCAACGTCCCCCGGCAACGGCGCACACACGATGCCCGACGTGTGGCGGATCAAGAAGGCCATCTTGTCGGGTGTGCATTTCGACGCGGCGATGAAGAGATCGCCTTCGTTCTCGCGGTCGTCGTCGTCGGTGACGATCACGAACTCGCCCTTCGCGAAGGCTTCGATCGCTTCGGCAACCGTGGCCGGACGCAGGTCCTCGCCTACAACAGGTTCGAACGGCGAGATGAAGTCGTTCGGCGTAACGGCGCCGTTCGTCTCGCGGAAGATGACTTCCGCCGTTTCGCGAGACAGCCATGCCGCCTCATTGTTGCAGAGCTGGGTGATCGCGGAGGGCGACAGACGCGTGCGGCGCGCGAACTCGACGCGAGAGACGCTGTTGGCGGAAAGCCATTCAGTGAGCTTCATGGCGACGATGATGGGCCGCGCTCGATAGAGCCGCAATATGGCGCAGCGCTCGCCGACACGACCGATTTCAGCGGTGCTGCAATTTCCGTAACGGCGGCAACGTTAGGGGCGGCATACTCTACGCGGCGGATGAAGCCGCTAGATCGCGTAGTCGAGCTCGTAGCTGCCCGGCTTGCGGCGGCGGTTGATCACCATGCGGCCATAAAGTTCGGCAATGGCGCGGCTGCCCGTGCGTTCGAAGAATGCCGGCAGAAACGCGTGCACCACGCAGGCAAGGCCCGCCACAATCATCGCGACGCCGAAGCTCAGTGCGGCGGCCATATGCTCGACATAAGTTTCGCCGACCGAACGCGGGTGCTTCAGGAAGAAGTCGAGCATTTTTGCGTAGCCTCTAAAAACGGCACGTTGCGTGCGGCGAACGTGCGCGAGCGGCGCGTTCATTTCAAGGTGCGATTGGGCGCACCCCCACCCTTAGAATCCCATGATCACAGTGATTCGTCCGGGGGGACCAGTGATGATTTTGCGTACGCTCATCGCCGCCGTTTTCTTGCTTTTCGTGGTTGGGTGTCAGACGGCACCCGAACGGCACTACTTGCCGCGCGACATGGCCTCGTCATTCGCGCTGACCGACGAACAGGCGTGGGAACGGCTCGCCGAATTGCCGTGGCCGCAGGGCGGACAACGCACGTATCAAAGCTACGACGACGCGCGGCGCGTCTTCTGGAAGAAGCTCTATCCGCAGGGTGGAACCGAACTCTATTGCGGCGTGACGTTCGACGGGCGGCGGCAAGAGCCATTCAATCAGGCACTCTCCATCGAACACGCCTATCCCGCGGACGCGATTGCGGAGACCGAGCCAACGTGCACGAACCGCACGTGTTCGGTCGCGCGGGTGCAGCGCGCGATGGCGGACATGCAGAACCTGTGGCCGGCTTACCAACGCGTCAACTCGAGCCGTTCGCGACTTCGCTTTGGTCCGGTCGACGACGAGACGCCACGGCGCTTCGCAGAGTTCTGCCCGAGCTTCGAGCGGAGCGCTGGGCGCACTGCGGTCGTGGAGCCGCGTGACGAGGTCAAGGGCGATCTCGCGCGCTCGCTGATCTACATGCACTTCGTCTACGGCCTGCCGCTCGAGAATGCCGTGAACGACCGCAAGCTTCTTCTCGCCTGGCTGAAGCTCGATCCGCCCGATACGGAGGAACTTCGCCGCAACTCCCTGATCGATCAATTGCAGGGGACGCCAAACCCGCTCTTGATGGACGCGTTCATGGGCTTCAACGGCGTGGCGCCGTGGACTTCGGCAATGCTTGCGCCGGAAATTCAATGAATTAGCGGTTGATCTCGCATCCTCGCCTTAACCGATTCGCAAGCATGTTTTGCGAAAAGGTTAACTGCGCGTTCAGGCTCTTCAGGTGGGGGGGCATGAAGCGCCTATTGAGGAGAACTGCATGAAAACAAAACTGACACTACTTGCCTCGAGCGCCATAGCCCTCCTGGCGGCCTCCGCTCCGGCACAAGCCGCGGGCGGTTGGTACGTATCCGTTTTCGGAGGTGCAAACTGGAGCGACGATCACTCGATATCCGCAGCCACGGCACCGACCGTCTCGGCGGACACGCTGTCTTGGACGGCCGATAGCGACACCGGCTTCGTCGTCGGTGGCGCCATCGGGCTGAACCTGAACCAGGTGACACCGGGGTTGCGTGCCGAAGTTGAGGTTGCCTACCGGCAGAACAACTTCAACGGGCTCTGGTCCACGTTCACGGCTACGCTCGGTGCATCCAGCGGTACGATCGACTACGACTTCTCCAACTTTTCGGTGTTGGCGAACGTCTGGTACGATTTCGACCTCGGCGGCGTCAAACCGTATGTCGGCGGCGGCATCGGTTGGGCGAATGCCCAGGCGGACGGCTCGATCGCGGGCGGCACGACAGCCGCTTTTGACTTCGAAGAGGACGGCTTTGCTTGGCAGATCGGGGCCGGCATCAATTTCGATATCTCTCCCAACGTGAAACTCGGGGTCGGATATCGATACTTCGTGGGGCCGGATGTTGCGGTCGCCCTTTCGTCGTCGACGGCGACGGGCGATCTGGACAACGAAAACCACACCGCGCTGATCAACCTTACATACGGCATGTAAGGCGCAAACAATGGTGGCCGCTGTGGGCTGATCGCCCACGGCGGCTTTCTATTGCTCGCGGGCGGCACATGGGGACATAGTCCGCTTCCAGCGAGAGGACTAACTCGATGACTTGGCTTCAGCCCGTTACGTTACGCGGACGACATGCGACGCTTGAGCCGCTCGCACCCGGCCATCACGACGGCATGGTTGCGGCGACGAAGGACGGCGAGCTTTGGAAGCTCTGGTACACGAGCGTGCCGTCGCCTGAGGGCATGGCGCAAGAAATCCAGCGGCGGTTGGATCTTCAGGCGAAAGGCTCAATGCTGCCGTTTGCCGTCGTGGATGCGGACGGCGCGGTGGCCGGCATGACGACATTCATGAACATCGATCCCGTGCACAAGCGCGTCGAGATCGGGTCCACCTGGTACGCCAAACGGGTGCAACGGACACCGCTCAACACCGAGTGCAAGTTGATGCTGATGACCCACGCTTTCGAGACATTGGGCTGCATCGCGGTCGAGTACCGGACCTCGTTCTTCAACCGGCAAAGCCGCCGTGCGATCGAACGGCTGGGCGCGAAACTCGACGGGATATTGCGCAGCCATCAGCGGCATAGCGACGGATCGCTGCGCGATACATGCGTCTATTCAATCGTCGCCAGCGAGTGGCCGGCGGTCCGGAGGCACCTTAGTCTCCCATAAGCCCGCCGGGCGTCTCTCGTTGAGCGTCTTGGACCATTTTCTTGGCGTCGGCTTCCATTTGGTCCCATTCGCGCTGCGTGTGGCACTCTTTGGTGCGACGTGACAAGCGCGTGCCGGTCTCGCCTTCGACCTTTTTGCAAACCACCATGTCGGGATCGTTCGCCGAGGCTTGCTGGCCACCCTCAGGCTGCGTCGGCGGCGGGGGTGGAACCGCAGCCTGAACTTCCGGGGCTGGCGGAATCGTCGCCGAATCTGCAGCGATCAACGGCAGTGAGAGCGACAGCATTGCAACTGCCGCAAGGCCTAACAGACGCATCTTATCCTCTTGAGCTTAAAGAGCCATGTTGAACGATTCACCGCGAGCCCGCAACCGACCCGAGGTGACAGTGTCGCCAGGCTGTGCTTAACCTTGCGAAAGCAGACTTTCGAGGCCTCATGACGGACACGGCGACACTTGCCGAACTGCAACGCTTTCGCGACTCTATCGACAACATCGATGCGGCGCTGATCCACCTGTTGGCTGAGCGGTTCAAGTGCACGCAGCAAGTCGGCGCTTTGAAAGCGGCTGCCGGAATGCCGCCGGCAGACCCAGCGCGCGAGGCATCGCAGATTGCCAGGCTACGAAAACTCGCCGAAACGGCGAAGCTGGACCCGGAGTTTGCCGAGAAATTCTTGACCTTCATCGTGACCGAAGTGATCCGGCACCACAACGCGCACCGCGAGAACGCGAAGAAATAGGCCGGAAGGGTTCAATTTTAGGCGAATTGAACCGAGGCGCGGCACAGTTGCCTAAGCGGATGCTGCAATACTCAAGCCCTTGGCCTTGGGGATGCCGTCATGATGGTTTTGCTTCGCAACCGCCTCGCGCTTGTCGCCGCTCTTTTGCTTGCGCTGCCTGCTCACGCCGAGCCGCCTGTCAAAGAAACGGGGCCCGCCATGTGGGTCGTTTCCGATGCCGACACCCGCATCTATTTGTTCGGCACCGTCCATCTATTGCCGAAGGGCGTGACTTGGGAGACCGAGGCGTATCGCAAAGCAATGGCGGAGACGACCGTCACTGCCGTCGAAGTCGACACGGAAAGCAGCTACGCGCGCGGGTCCTTTAGCGATCTCATGCGCGAGCACGGCCTCAATCCTTCATGGCAGACGCTGCGCGGCGCCCTCGGCGGCGAGCGTTATGCGAAGCTCACCGATGTGGCCAAGCGCTATGGCGTGACCCTCGCAAAGATGGAGCGTTACCGGCCCTGGTTCGTGATGATGATGATCGACATCGAGGTCATGAAGGCCAACGGCTTCAGCCGCGACTTGGGCGTCGAGCGGAACGTCATCAAGCGCGCGCTGTCGGAACGCGACCGCGTTCTGACGATGGAGACGCCGGAGGCGCAAGTCAAAGCGCTCGCCACACTCGACTCGCAGGAGGCGCTGGAAGGGTTCGATGTCTCGCTCGCCGATCTCGCCAACTTCAAAGGCAAGATGGAACCGCTGCTTACGGCCTGGCGCACAGGCGATGTCGAAACCCTCGACAAGCTGAGCTGCGCGGACCTGCGCCGTACGGCGCCGGCTGCGTACCGTGCACTTATCATCAACCGCAACGCCAACTGGGTCGACCGGTTGAGCGGCTGGCTCAAGGGCAAGGGCACATACTTCGTTGCGGTTGGCGCCGCGCACCTCGCCGGACCGGACAGCGTTCTCGCCATGCTGGAGAAGCGCGGCTTTAAAGCGATCCGCGTGCAATAGGCGGCGCCACGCCCAGACGTTTGACGCGCGTTGCCCGTCTACTCGGCGCTCCCGCGAAGTGGCACATGTGGCACACGGGTCAAGTGTGTTTCGTGTGCCAAATCTTTGCATTTGTTGCGCGGGCGGGCCAACGGCGGGCACGGGCGCGGCTCGCGTCAGGATGGCATCGATTCAATTGTCAAGTCGCAGCCGCTGGCGCCGGTGAAGGGCCAGGGAAAGCACGTAATATAACTTAAACACATCTTTCGATCAGTCGGCAATTCGACGCTGACAGCCTGTCGCACGCCGGTCGCCGCCGACAGTTCCGGCGATGCCTGACGGACTCGGGGGAGGCGTGCGACGGCGGGGGCGGAGTCCGCGGATTTAGTGACGGTGAATATGTATCATGTCACCGTATTTTTACTGCGGTGACGGCGTCGTCATTTTTTGGATGACGAGATCCTCCACCGTCCGCGGATACTCGGGCGTGCCCCACTCCAGCGGCGGCCATACGGCGTTGGCGCGTGAGTCGCGCTCCCGCCACCCCACCGGCATCGCCGGCGCGCGCGGCAACAACCGCTGCAACAGCGCCCCATACCTAAACGCGTCGGCGGCGTGGCTGGTCCAGTCGTGGTGGGAAATTGGGTGACGGAAATTAGGTGACAGCATACTGGACTGCACCCGGTTGTTGAGACACGGAAATTGAGAGACAGGTGTGCTGGTGCGGAATTGCACGACGTTTCGGTGCCTGGCCACTATTGTGCGCTCACTCTTTGCGTGGATCACGGCGCAAGGGTTGGGAAGCGCCTAGACCGAAGCGTTCCAGGAAGCGGCGTTGCCCGGGCGTCGCGCGCCTCGCCGCCCAAACGCTCGCCGCCAATCCCGTCCACCAAGAAGCCGTGGACAAGATGCCGAAGGACCAAGCGGCGGTGTGGATCGAGTCCGCGCTCGCAGAGACTGCGTGCGCAAGCGCGAGCACAAATGTGCCGCTAGCTACTCCAATTCCAGCGACAACCAAGCGGCTGCGAAACGACAGGCCCGGATACCAAATGGCGATCAAGCCGGGAACCAGCACAACGAGGCCCTGAGCTTGTGCCTGCACCCCATATCTTCCAGCGAACTGTGCTGAAAAACTAAGCCACAGAATCGACAGACCAATTTTGCCAGCAATTCGCCCAATCTGTTTAAGCGTGGGATTCAAGGTCATCGAGTCCATGCACCTCCCGAATCACAAGAATGCTAGCATTATTCGAAGCAACCGATTCGCAATTGGAGATGCGCAGTGTTTGGTCTCTCACGGCAAGAGCGCGCGACAAAGATCGCAGTAAAGGCCGCCTGGCCGCTGGTCGCTCAATTTCGCGTTTTTGGCAGGCAAGTCCCAATTGAGCTTTGGTCCAATCCTTACGCCCTGGGAGTGCTGACGACAACAATGGGCATGCTCATGAAACTAAACTTCGGCGACAAACTAACGCCCCAGGAGTCAGGTATGTGCATGCTGAAGGCATACGGAGAGATTTCTGGCGGCGATCCGCTACCGATCGTCCAAACGGTCAACACCTTCATGTACGGAAAACATCCGTCCTTCGTGCAAGGCGTCGCTAACGCGGAAAAGATTCTTGCGGTGGGTTTCGGCAAGCCATACGTCAACGATGACCCGGATGTCGTGAGAGCGTTCGCCGCTGCGGACAATCCTAAGTCGGCAGTTTCGATGGATATCGGTCGCGGCATCGGCACACGGCAAGAGCGCGCAGCAAGTTGGCTAATGATCGAGCTATTTCACAAGCGAGTGTCACGTGAATTGGGATTAGACAAGGCGGCCTAGGATGGAGTCCGTAGTCGCCCGCGCCCCAGCTACGTGGGAGCGGCCTACGTGACCGTGATCGGGCTTTCGGTGCGTGGGGGTGGTTATCCCGTGCTAATTCGCCATTCCGATTCTCAGCCAGCTCGAGCCGCATTTGCGGCATTTGAGGTGTTCGGCGATGCCTTCGATGCGGGTGTTGCGGAGCTTTGCGAACGTGCGGCGCAGGTCGTGCGGTTTCCAGATGCGGAAGTTCGGGCAAGCGTCGCACATGACGACCAGGTTTTGGCGGCGCTCGATGATTTCCCACATGCGCAGGCCCTGCAGCTGCGTCTCGATGCGGTAGCGGGTGCGGTTGGGCTCGGGCATTGACATATTGGAACAAATAGGGAACGATAGCGCAAGACTCACCCTCATCGAAACGGCTGACCGAATGACTGTGATTTTGTGGAAAGCGCACCACCCCGACCGGCACGAAAAAGCAGCGACGCGCGAGACGCAGCGCCTGGCGCAGAAACTCGTGAGCGGGCGTGCGGGCAAGGACGCGCTGATGCCGCTGGTGCGGGAGCGCGCGGTGTCGGGTCAGTATGCGGGATGGGCGGAAATCCTGCATGCGTTGGAGCTTGAGGACATCGATGTCTCGACGCTGCGCATCTGGTGCACGCGGAAGGACAAGGACGAGATCGACCGGATGTGCGGGCGCGGGCGTGGGTCTGGATCGCGGCTCGGCGCGAGCCGCTTTCGCTTGCGCAAGGTTGACGCGCCGTCGGGCGGCTGACGGGTTCAGCCGAAACGGACGGGCTTTGAGCATGTTCGGCTTCGGTGTCGGCGACCCACCGGTGCGATGCGGCCGCGGCTGGAGGCAAAATAGCCTCCGACGGAGGTGACCCTTGGAGGATCAAATTCGCGGCGGCCATGCTGTCCCCGGCACGGTTGTGAGCGGCGGGCTCAACGGGCATGGTCCGGCGATGAAAAAGTCGTATCGCGTGACGCGCGGGTTCGAAGTGCCGGCGCGCGGGTTTGCCGTCGAGCGCCGCCACTTCCCGGGCGGGCTCGTCGAGTCGTCCGGCGTTCCCACGCATGTCGTGTCGGTTCTGACCGGGCAGCCCGTGCGCGTCGATTGCATCCGGGGCGGGCGGCACTTCATCGGTCTGCTCAAGCGCGGCGACATGGAAATCATCGCCAAGGGCGAGGGCGGGCGGTGGATCGACGAAGGCCCGGCCGACCTATTGATCATGCGGATCGAGCCGTCGTTCCTGAACCGGGTCGCCGCCAATATGGGCTTCGATCCGAAGACGCTCGAGATTCTTCCCCGGGTGCAAGCGCGCGATCCGCAGATCGAACACGCGGCGTGGGCGCTGGAGGCCGCGCTGATCGAGGGTGAGGCCGACCCCGCCTTCGTGCAGGCGATGGGCGTTGCGGTCGCGTCGCGCCTCATCAAAGCTCATGCGGTCGTGCGGCATGCGCGGGTGCAGCGCGCGCTCAGCCGCAAGCAAACTGCACTCGTTTGCGATCACATCGACGCCAACCTGACCGAGCGGCTGTCGCTTGCCGATCTTGCGGGCTTGGTCGGCGTCAGCACGTCGCACTTCAAGACGCTGTTCAAGGCGGCAGTCGGCGTGCCGGCGCACCGCTATGTGATGCGGCGGCGGGTGGCGCGCGCGGTGGAACTCATTCAGGCGGGCGAGCGCCGCCTCTCCGATGTCGCTTCCGAGACGGGTTTTGCCCATCAGAGCCACTTGGCGCGGGCGATGCGGTCCGTCACCGGCCAAACGCCGGGCGAGTTGCAGCGCGCGTTGCGCTAGGCCGCTATCGGTTCAAGAACCACTTTGCCGCGAGCGCGATCGGAACGCCGACAAAGACCATGTGGGTGAAGATCGTGCCCGCGAGCTGCCACGGGTCCTTCGGCCGCAACGCACTGAAGGCTTCGCGCAGGCGGTCTACGGCCTCAGCCGCGCTCGCCGCAAAGTGGCCGGAACTGTGCGCCGCCGACAGCGGCACGACGATGTAGTTCATCACGACGTAAAGGACAAGGCCATAGAGCAATCCGGCGACGACGGCTTCGGCGGTGAGTGCCTTGAGGCGCGTCGCTACGGCGACGAAGACCGCGGCCATGATTGCGGCGATCATGAAGTGCGTTGCGAGGCCCAGCGACGCCGTCGCCAGGCCTCCGGCGCGCGCTGCATCGCGGCCGATCCAGCCAGCGGCCACCGATTGCAGAACCTGTGCCGACGTCAGGCCATAGCTCAACGGACCGTAGACGACGAACGCATAACAGATGTCGAGAACGCCGGCGGCAAGCGCGCCGACCAGGATCGCCCGTGTCGCGCCGCTCATCGCCGTCCCTTCCGCTTGTTCAAGACGCGAGCAAACGGCGGCATGAGCCCGCGCTCAAGGGGTTCGTGCGGCTCGTCGTTTTGTTTGCCGTCCGAACGTGCTCGCCGTCGGCTGTTGACGCACGCGGGCGCATGCTAAATGTCGCGCGGCTGCAGGAGAGGACCCGGCGCATGACGATCAAGATTTGGAATTTTCCCCGCGGGGCGCGCGGCGTTCGTCTGTTTTGGCAGTGCGAGGAGATGGGGCTGCCCTACGAAGCGGCTGCGGTGACGTTTCCGCCGAGCGATGCGTATCGCGCGCTGAACCCGCTCGGGAACGTGCCCTATCTCGAAGACGGCGCGGTGAAGATCGGCGAGTCGGTTGCGATCATGCTTTATCTGGCGGAGCGCTATGGCCCGACGCCGCTGCTGCCGAAAGACGATCCGGCGCGGCTGGCGCGCGTGCTGCACCTCGCCGTGTTCAGCGAGGCGTCGCTCGGCGCCTTCGTCAACACGCTGTTGATGGCGAAGTTCGGCGCGCCGGAGGCTGACAAGCAAAATTGGTCGGCGCGCGCGCAGGATGGGCGGGTCGATCAGTTCGTCGGCTTTGTCGCGGATCAGCTGGGCGACAACGCCTTTCTCGCCGGGCCTTCGCTCACGCTCGCCGACATTGCGATCAGCACGTCGCTGGCGGTTGCGACCGGGGCGCTGGGCAAGGCCTTGCCGGCGCGGCTTTCCGCATATCAAGAGCGCTTGCAGGCTTTGCCGACCTATCAGCGCGCAAAGGAGAAGCAGCAGCGATGAAGACGCCCGCGAAAACGGTCGCCGCCTACTTGGCCGCACTGGACCCCGAGCGCCGGGCGACGCTTCAGCGCTTGCGCCGCTCCATCCTGGCGGCGGCTCCGAAGGCATCCGAGAAGATCAGCTACGGCATTCCGTGCGTCGTGCTCGATGGGCACATGCTGGTCGGCTACGGCGCGGCGGCGAAGCACTGCTCGTTCTATCCGGGATCGGTCGTGAAGCAGCTCGGCGTCGATCTTAAGGGCTACGATATTTCCGCGGGGACCATCCGCTTTCCGATCGGCGAGGCCCTGCCCGCTGCGCTCGTGCGCAAAATCGTGAAAGCGCGGATCGCGCAACACGCGGCGAAGGCTGCGGCGCGGAAAGCCAAGCGGTAGGCTCGACAGGGTCCGGTGCGGCTGGTATTCGGGCGCCAACAAGAGGGTGCCTTCCATGAAATACCTGCACACGATGTTGCGCGTCGGAAACCTGGATGCGGCGATCGATTTCTTCGTCAACAAGCTGGGGCTTACCGAGACACGGCGCTTCGAGAACCAAGGCGGGCGCTTCACGCTCGTCTTTCTGTCGGCGCCCGAGAGTCCTGACGCGGAGATCGAGCTCACCTACAATTGGGACGAGCACGAGTACACGGGCGGGCGCAATTTCGGGCACCTCGCCTTTGCGGTCGACGACATCTATG
>CAZYGK010000045.1:0-26177 GCA_964647355.1 uncultured Flavobacteriaceae bacterium
CTGTGCGGCTGCCAGATCGGCGTACAGCCCGGGGGCGGAACCTACGACCAGCAGCGAGCGCAAGCTACCTCCCGACGAGTCGCAGCAATCCTCGTCCACCGGGGCGGGAGTGCGCGGCGCGGTCCGACCCGGTGCCGGTGGCCGCCGTGCCGACGACCAGCGAGCAGGCCAGCGTGTCCGTGCCCTGCGCGTTGGTGGCGCGAACGGTGAAAGCGGTGGTGCCGGTGCCACTTGGCGTGCCGCTCAAGACGCCCGTCGAGGCCAGCGTCAGCCCGGCGGGAGCCGAGCCGACCGACACATCCCAGGTGATGGGCACGTCGCCCGTCGCCTGGAACGTGAACGTGTAGGCGACGTTGACCGCGCCGTTGGCTGGCTCGAGCGTCGTGATGACCGGGACGTCGCCGGCCTGCGTCCAGGCACCTTCGGCCCACGCACCCGCCGCCCACACCCCGTCGCGCCACGCCTGCCCGCTGCTCGGCGTGGCGCCGCCAGCCCATATCGGGCCCCATATGTCGGCCCAGATGTCGGCCCAGATGCTCATTAGACGTTAAATTCAGTGCCGGGCTGCCCATCGCCTGTTACGGCGACGTCGTTGATACGCTGGATGTTGGCGTCCAGCACGTTGGCCACCGTGAACGTCAGCGAGTCGGTCTTCGCCTTGATCGCGGCGATCTCGGTGTCGAGGAAGTCGTCGATGGTGTTCACGCTCGCCTGCGTGGCGAGACTCGTCAGGCCGGCACCCGTCGCGCCGATCACCGCCGTGTCCGTGAGAATCGCGTCCACATTGGTGGCCAGCGCCGCCACGTTGGTGGTCGCGCCTGCCACATGGGTCAGGTCCACTTCGGGCACGCCCGCGACCGAGGGTGTAGCGATGGCTGCACCGCCCCACTGCGTCACGTTGACCGCAGGCACGGACGAAGCCGAAGCCGGGGGCGCGGCGAATATCTTGTAGGTGATCGTCCCTGAAGGCGTGACGGTCCACGTATCGACCGTGACGGTGTCCCCTGACAAGGCGCTGTCCGTGATGATTCGCGTCTGCCAGTAGCCTTGCGTCGAGCCGAAGACCGCGATCACTGCGCCGATCAGCGTGTCGTCGGCAAAGGCGGCGGCCGCGCGTAGCACCACGCCTGTGGCAGAAGCACTCTGCGCTGTGCCTTGATCGACCACGCCGAACCACGGGACGGCGCCCGCGGTATCGTCCAGCGCGAGTTCGAGGTTGTCGGCGGCGGTCGTGTCGCCGGAAATCGCCACAGCGTCAGCGCGCAGCCCTGTGCCCGTGTTGCCCTTCAGCGAGTCGTACACCGTGGCCGCGACGACGAAGTAGTCCATCCGAATCGGAAGCGCGCCGCTCTCGTCCACGCTCACCGTCAGAATGCCGAGGGTGTTGGTGTCGGTGGTGTCGATCGGACAGGTGTAGAGGCCGTTGCTGCGGTGGGTGCAGGACGTGGACTCGGTTTTCTGCGCGAGCGTCGTGCCGCCCTCTTTCCACAGCAGCACGTCGGCTTGCGATATGGTCAGCGCGGTTTCGGCGGTCCGCCCGTCCGTCTCGTCCACGAATGGGCCGAGCAACAGGGTCGTCGCCGTGGACTGCTTGAGAATTCGTTCCATCAGTTGCGCTCCATCATTTGATAAAAGGCCGCCCTCGCCGCATTACCGCCAGCTGCTGCCGCCTGCTTGATTTCTATGGCCCAGATAAAGCCATTCTTGCTGTTCTCGCTGTTGAAGGCGACCGAGTTGTCCTCGGATAGCACCCACGCGCACTGCTGCGCCCAGGTTCCGTTCTGCCGCAGCGTCCCTTGCGTCAGGTTTCCGTCCCACGTAAACGTCGGCGTGGCGTCAAGCTGAATGCCGACGACGAACGTCATGTTCGTAGCCGATGCAAACGCAGCCAACGAGGCAGTCCACGGCTCCAGGTCGTATCCGTATTCTGACCCTTCAACACCGAAGGCGTTGGCCACCGTGCCGGACGTGTCCACCCCGGTAATCTCGAAAATCTCGCCGACGAACGTGTCGGCGTAGTCGATGTCCACCGTGACGGCGGACGCCGAGGGCGAAGCGCCCACAAAGCACGCCCACGCCTTGAAATCGCGGTTCGCCGTAGACCAGCCGGGGATGTCCTTGACTTGCGACCACGCCGCGCCCCCGGTGTGTCCGGTGATGCCGTTGATCGCCAGCGTCGCGCCTCCGCCGACGACCATCAGCAGCATCGAGTTCGCTGCCGGAGTGAACGAACTGAACACCTGGTCGGCCGATGTCGCGGACGCGGACACGAACCCGCGAGAAGTAACGGTGAACGCCATCAGCAGTTACCCCACAGCGTAAGGTCGTCGGCGTAGAGCGCGAGCAAGTCGTCCTTCCGGTAGTCGTTGGTCGGTAGCCGCGAGGCGCGGTTGTTGTGCGGCAGCAGGCCGGGGCGGAACTCCTCGTAGCACTCTGCGAGGTTTTCAAACCTGCGGTATATGTTCGGCACGTCACCCACATGCAAGGACTGCGGTCGCCAATGCTCGTTGTCGCGAGACAGAACGAGGTCAACGAACGGTTCCCACTGCGTCACCGGGCCGACTTCCTTGGACGGTCGCCCGTAGTCAGTGAGCCAGTAAAAGAACGAGTAGCACGACGCCAGCCGCTCAATCGGATGCCGAATGAACGCCACCCGTCGAGAAACCTTCCGCGCCTCGTCGTTCGACACCACGGGAAAGTCGCGACCCAGCCATTCACTGATCGTCTGCAGTCCGGCCTTCGGTATTTGCGCCACGGCAAGGTCGCGCTCGATGCTCATGTAGAACATCAGGCAATCCCTATCGTTTCAGTGCCGGTCACGTAGCAACCCGCGTGGATGGACGCGCTCGTGCCGCCGCCCTGCAGGTCGAGGATGTCGATGCCCAGGTTGCGAGCCGGTGAACCGGCTTGCAACGTGTAGATACCCCCCGCTGTGTTGGTGAACAGAGGGTCCGTCGTGATCGCGTTGGCGTCCTGCCCAAGTCCCTGCCATGTGCCCAGCGTCTGTGCGGCGATTGCATCGCCGTCAAAGAACGTCGCCGCCGAGTAGTAGACGTTGTAGTTCGCGAGGAACTCAGCGGTCGAGAGCGTGGCCAGCTCGCCGCTCGACCAGTTGTCCCAGTTGTAGACCTGAGCCGGGTCGTAAACGACGTTGTTGTAGAACTTGTGCCCCGCAGTAGCGTCGTAAGGCTGCTGGTTGGTGGCATGCGCCACGGTGCAGTTGACCAGCGTGTTGTTCACGAATCGGACATCGCCCGACAGGTCGTTGGACGAGTTGCCGTTGTAGCAGGCGTATTCGCACCCGACCATCAGGTTCTGGTAGACATCGAAGGTCCACGTCGTCTGCCCTGACGACTGGTTGGAGTCGCCACGGACACCGAACTCGCAATCAATAATCTTGTTGTAGCGGACGATCCAGTTGCCGTGGGTATACGCACCGCCGCCTGAAGCGTCCGAACGCTTGTGGAACACGCCCGCGCCACAGTCGTGGATGTAGTTGCGTTCGACCAGACCGCCACCGCTGTGGTCAAGCATGATGCCGCAACCGTTCGCGTTCACCGCACCGACCGATCCGGTATAGTAATTGCTTATGTCGTTGTACGACGCCGTCGGGTTGACGCAGTCCTCGCAGGTAATCCCGTGGTAATTGTTCGCGCCCCACTTCGCGCCGTCACCGCGGATGACGCAATACTTGATCACGCAATGATCAGCGGAGTGCAGGACGCACACGCTCGTGTCGTCAGCCGAGGCCGAGTGGCCGGACTCGTCCGAGCCATAGACCCCGTACCACTCGATGTAATCGCGCCCGTCCGAACCAAAGGCCGGGGAGCCGTAGGTGGTGATAAGGTCGGCCTGCATCTCGGACCAGTTCCCTGTATCCACCGTGGTCGCTGCCGGGTACTTCGCCACGATGCGGATAGGGTTGCCGCTCGAGCCTGAGTTGGCCGGATTCCACGCCACCGCAAATCGGTTCTCGCCGCCCGGACTCTGGCGCGAGTACACGCCCGGGATCAAACCGACAATCCCGCCGGCCGTGACCGTCGTCAGTGCGGTCGCCAGGTCCATCGCATTCGCTTCGCTCGAGCCGTTCCCGCTGCCCACGTCCGCAGGCGCGGCGTAGATCGTCGGCGTGAGGCCAAGATAGATTGAGCCCCCGCCGCCACCCCCGCTGCCGAGGATGGCGCGACTGAGCGTCGGCCGGCAGTGAATGGCGACAGGCACTACCTTACGGCCCCCACGGTGTCGCGCTGCCGTCGCCGAGAACGGTGACGTCGTTGATGCGCTGGACGTTGGCGTCGACGTGCCCGGACTGCGTGAAGGTCAGGCTGTCGGTCTTCGCCTTGATCGCGTCCACCACCGTGTCGATGGTGTCGATCTTGCCGTCCAGCGTCGTGCCGGTGTCGACCAGCACTGCCGCCGTATCGACCTTGACCGCTGCCACGTCCGCGCTGACGCTCGCGCCCGCGGGGGCACCGAGCCGTGCGAAGGCGTCGCCGGTCTGCGGGGTGTTGCCGGTGTACGTCGTCAACGTGCCCACCGTCGTCACCGCCGGCACCGTCACGCCCGTGAGCGTGAGGCCCGTGCCGTCGACCATCGCTTCCAGGTTGTCGGCCGCCGTCGCGTCACCGCTGATGCGGGTGGCGTCGGCCAGCACGTATTCGCCGAAGCTGCCGGCCGCGACGTGCGAGGCGCGCTCGACGTCCCACACCGCGGAGGCCACGGCCTCCACCGTTGCGGCGTCGAGGCCGCCCGGGGAGACGATGTAGTTGGAGTCGGTGCTCGGCTGCGTCGTCCACGCGAGGTTGACGGTGGCGACCTTGGTCGTGCCGTTGTAGTCGATGATCTGTCGCGTCTGCCCGGCGCCCGTGCCGGAGCGGATCGTGATCATCTGGTAGTTGTAGAGATCGTCGGTGGCGCTCGACCCCGTGGCGTCCAGCGTGATGCTCGACGCGCCGCCGGCCTGCGCCGTGCCAACGTGCAGCTGCAGGGCCTGCATCAACGCACCGTAGCTTGCTTCGGTCGTGTGCCCAGCGAGCAGCTCGTCCCACACCGCGTCAGCGACTTCGCTCGCCGTCGGCGCGCTCGCACCCGGGATCGACCCGAACGGGGTGATGACAAACACCGAGTCGGCCCCCGGGTTGGTGGCCCACGTCGCGACCGTGGCGACCTTGGTCGAACCGACATAGTCGCTGATGATGCGGCCCTGGCCCGCGCCCGTACCCGCGATGATGTGGATGCGCTGGTTGGTGTAGAAGTCATCGACTGCCGACGCGCTGGCGTCGAGCGTGATCGTGGTGGCGGCGCCCGCCTGCGCGGTGGCGCTGCGGATTCCGTAGTTGATCGCGCCGAAGCTGCCGGCGGCGACGTGGCCGGAAGCGGCTTCGTCCCACACCTGGTCTGCGACTGCGTTGACGCCAGACGTGCTGAGTACGACACCGCCGCTAGAGAGGCTGATCTCGCCCGTGCCCGCGCCGGACTTGACCGTGACCTTCGGGTAGCCTGCCGTATCCGGCGTGGCAACCGCAGTGCCGTTCCAGTAGGTGACGTCGACGTTGATGTCGCCGGCTTCCTGCGGGTACAGCACGATCGGCACCGTCTTGCCGGTGCTCGACTTGACGATGATCGCGACGGTGTCGGCGTTCATCTCTGTCGCGGTCAGGTCGAGGTAGTACATCCCCGAGGCCGTTGCGATCTCGGTGGCCTCGGAGGTGGCGTCGGCGAACGTGCCGCCGTCTTTGCTGACTTCGGAGTCGAGACCTGTCGCGCCCGTGACGAGGTCACCGTCCGCGTCGAGGATCGGGAACGTCACGCGGTACGCCTGGTTCTTGACCGGGATCGCGGTTGCGTCGGTGCTTGCCATCTATCGTCTCCTGATTACCAGCCGCGACCAAAAGGCGAGGCGATTGTGTTCATGCCGGGGATGCCGCGAGTGCGAGCGATGGCGGGGTGGCCGGCGGCGGCGCTATCCTTAATCGCAAAAATCATCGCCTGCGAAACGGCAGCGACCGTGCCACCGCTCGCCGTCACCGTGCCAGCCGAGATGTTCGTTGCGGTCGTCTGTATCTGGTAGTAAATCTGGAACGCATGATCCGCGCCGAGCGTTGTGTCCCATGGGCCGATTGGGGTAAAGCCCGCAGGCGTGTCGAAGCTGCCGCCGTTCAAGTCGTCGTTGAGTTTGACGAACAAAAACACGATGCAGTTGGCATTCGTGACGGTGAGCGCGGGGTACTCAATCGTCAGGTCGGTGCCGCCGTTGCTCTGAGTCTGGATCGCACCGTCGAGGCACGCGGCGGGTGAGCCGGTCAGCGTGGTGACGGCCCCACGGATGGTGACAGCCACGGCGCTATGACTCGTGACGGTGCCTGCCGTGATGTTGATTTGCGGATCGCCCTCGCTACCGTCGTGGGCACGCGCAAGCACGGTCGCCGTGTGCGAGGCAGCGGTGACCGAGCCTAACTGCGTGTACTCGGCCAACGAATCGGCGCATGTTGCGCTCGTTCCTCGCTCTCCGTCGAACACCAGCAACAGGTCGCCCGTGGTGCTGCTTGCGTGCAGCGTTGGGGTGACGGATACGTTGTTCCCGTGGGCGGCTGTTCCTGCGCCGACGTAGGTGATGCTCATGGCGCGGTCAGCCTGTTACCGCGCGGAGCGACGGCCGCATACATGTCCACACCCGGCGCTGCTGTGGCAATCCTGATCGCATCGTGCCAAGTCTCCTGATAGGTGCCGTTGGGATCGGTGTTGGTGGCCGCATCCCAATCCCACGCGTAACGACCGAGTTTTAGGTAGGGGAAATTCGGTTCTCCCGTCCAGTGTGTATTCGAATTGCGAACGCCCCACACCAGCGCCCCATTCACCCACACGTCCCACTCGCCCGTGCCGTCGATCCTGATTCGCCCGCGGAGCACTATGTCGGTCCACACGTTGCGAGGAATCGCGCCCAGCTCCATGACCGTGCCGATGCCCTTGCGTGTGATATACCAAGTGTTATCAATCATCCCGATGCCCAACGTCGGCGACCCGCCCCCGGTAGCGGCGACGGTGTGAAACTGCGCGATAATCGTCCGCGACTGGTTCGCGTCCGATCCCGTCGGGACGTAAAACGAAAACCCCAGCCAGTAGTCGGGGCTGCCCGCGGACATCCACGAATCGGTCGGCGATCTCACCCGCACTTCGCTGCGGTAGTTGGTTGTGCCGGCCTTGACGACCTTCGTGTGCAGCGAGCGCCCGCCCTCTCTAGAGTGCGTCGTGCTGGTTTCCAACGTGATGCCGGACGCGGGCAGCGTGCCCGGATTGGTGGACTGTTTGTACAGCGCCGGGTCAATGAAGGTCGCTTCAAACCCGTCAATGAATGCGTAAGCCACTGAACTCGAAGTGGCGGCTGCATACCCGGATTCCGCAGCCCCGAGTCCGGCGCGAACGCGATAGTAGTACGTGACTCCAGCGGTGCGCCCCGTGTGCGCGTAAGTCGTCGCCGCTCCCACGAACGTGATCGCGGTCCACGGCCCGCTGGCGCTGGTCGCAGAGAAGTCTAGGTCGTAGTCATCGGGCGCGGTGCCGTTCGGTCCCGGTGCCCACGACAGGTTGATCGTGGTCGCGCCGTCGCTTGTGGCGGTGAAGTTTATCGGCGTATCCGGCGTCTGCGGCACCACCGATACCGGAGAGGCGCTGCCTTGCGCAGACTCATTGGCATTGGCCGAAGAATCCACGGCACTGACCGAATACGTGTACGTGCCAACAGGCACGCCGGACTCGGCGTAGGGCGAAGCGGTTGACAACGAACGGAACACGCCGCCTCGGTAGACGCGATAGGTCGCCACGCCCGTGGCGTCCGTGCTCGCGGTCCATGTCACGGTGACGGTGGAGCCGTTGACCGAAGCGACCACGTTGGTCGGAATACTCGGAGCGGTTACGTCTGGATCGCTAACGGTAAACGTGATCGTGACCGGAGTGGATGTGTAACCATCGGACGCGGTAATCGTCAAGCTGCTAGCACCCGCGGTCGTGGGTGTCCCCGCAAGCGTCTGGCCGGTAAGCGTGACACCCGGAACGCTGCCAGACGTCACCAAGAACGTGAGGGCCTGCGCGTCGTCGTCCGAGCACACCGAAGTGAGATTGAGGCTGAACGCTTGACCGATGACTCCGGACTGGTCGACCAAGTCCCACACAGGGGCGGAGTTAGCCGAGGTCGTCACCGCGAGCGCATCGGACAGCGCCGACGATCCGCTGCCGTTCGACTCCTGCACCTGATAACTGTAAGCCGTCGAGGGGACGACCGCGCTGTCGGTGTAGGACTCGCTCGACGACGTGCCGG
Organism: uncultured Flavobacteriaceae bacterium; assembly: GCA_964647355.1. Taxonomy (GTDB): domain Bacteria; phylum Pseudomonadota; class Alphaproteobacteria; order Micropepsales; family Micropepsaceae; genus SZUA-430. Next base: position 8,315 of record CAZYGK010000045.1, read on the forward strand.
TCGGTGCGCCGTCGCGGTAGATCGTGTACGTCCCGCCCGTCCCGGTCCACGACAGCGACACGTAACCGCCCGTCACGTCCTCGGCCGTCAAGGCGGCGGGTGTGGCCGGAACATCGGCGGCGGGAAGCGTGCCGTAGACCTTACTCACGCGGCCTTGCTCGTCGATGACTTCAAGTGTGAATCGAAGAGCCACATCAGGCCAGCATGTTCACGCTTTCAAGCTGAACGAAGGCATCGCTGCCGCTGGCGCGAATCACGCGGAAATGCGTGGCGGGGACGTCCGAGACGAGGGGAATCTTGACCGGGGCTTCGCCGGCCGGGAACAGGATGCTGTTCGCGTCGACGGCTGCGGCGCCCACGCCCGTGTTGCCGAACCGGATCGCGACCGGGCCGGTAGCCCGCAACATGATCAGGGCGGCGCCCGAGGGAACGGCCGCCTCCGCGGTGCTGGCGACTGCTGCCGTTGCGTTCACCCGCAGACCGGAGAGGGGCAGCATCTGCACCGAGTCGCCGCTCGGGAACTTGTAGCCACCACCGATTTTGTTCGTTGCCACTAAACGTCTCCTGGCTCAAATTTGTTGTGCTTCTGCAAGTTCTCCGCGCCGGGGAGAATCTGCAGATTGTAGTGGACATGAAGTCCACTCACCGTCTTTCCCTGCAGCGGCACTATGTGGTCGACGTGCCACGGCTCACCTGTAATCTCAGACATGGTTTTCGCATCTGCGTAAACCTTCTGAATCTTCTCGTCATCCGCCCAAGCTGGATATCGTTTCAGCCTGGCCGTCTGCGCCTTACGTGCGTGCGCCGAAGTTCTCTCCGGGTGCTCTGCGCGTTGCTTGTCTGCCGAACGCCGAGCGAGTTCTCTAGCTTGTTCGATATTTGCAGCTCGCCACTTGCGCGTCTTGCGCCTGTGCGCTTCGCGAGCGGCTCCGTCAGCAACCCGGGCCGCGTACGCTTTGCGCGCGATCTCGTTGACTCGCGCCACATATGCGGGATCTTCGCGACGCCGCTGAGTGTTGGCGTTCCTGTCCGCCAGATTCTTATAAGGCATCAACTCTCTCCTAGCCGAGAAAGCGCGGGGTACTAGACGGGCTAGCGCCGTTCCCCCGCAAGTATTAGCTCGCGCTAATTCTAGTCACTGTCAATCGCGCCGAGCGCCACGGCGTTCGAAACGTCGACCACGCCTTCGACCGGCGGCGAGGACGTCAGGTCACGCGTGTTCGACACGACCACGTGGATGCCCCACGTGCTCGAGCTGGCCACGAAGATGAAGTCGCCAACCTGGAGGTTGGCTGCGGCGTCGTTGAAGTAGCCGGAAGCATCGACCGCCGTGAGGGCGTCCGCCGTGGCGTACGTCCAGATCGACGGAGCGGTTGCGTTCTGCGGACCAACGCGCTGGAGAGCGAGACGAGAGAAAGCCATTTGAAAGTACCTCGAGAAAAAGAAGGGTGGAGAAGCGAGAGGTGGGGGCGGCGGTCAAGCCGCCCCCGGTCACTCAGGCTTCGTAGCTCTGGACTTCGACCACGCCCTTGGCGTCGATGACGGTCGAACCGGCCTTCAACATGCCCTGCGAGAGCCAGCTGGCGCGCTCCGGGATGAAGTCGACGCGGGTCGACGGCTCGATCGCCGTGGCCAGGCCAACCGCAGCGCGGTCGTAGGCGAAGCACAGGCGGATGCTGGTCGAGCCTGTCGGCAGACCACCTTCCACGCGATCTTCGATCACCTTGAAGGTGAAGCCGAACGCCTTCTTGTTGTTGAGGTCCGCGTCCACCAGCGCACGCATCGTCTGGTAGTCGGCCGACGTCACCTCGGTCTCGGCCAGCGCGCCTTCCAGGCCCGCCGCGTTGATGAGGAACGTGTGGTCGCCACCGGCCGCCTGCTGCGCGACGAGGTAGCGCTTCGCCCGACGCAGCTTGTCCGCGTTGATCAGGCTGTTGGTGCCGCCGAGGTCCTCGTCGACTGTGCCGGCGATGCTCGTCGCCGCGTCGAGCGCGTCGATGATGAGCTGGTCTTCGGCGCGGCCGAGCGCCATCGCGTTCGACTTGGCGAGGTCCGCACGCTCGTCGACCGTGGTCTCGGCCTGGTCGAACATGTCGGTGTAGTCGCCGATGCGCCAGTTGGACAGCGTGCAAGCGACCTTGCTGTGGCTGTAGTCGGCCGGCGTGATAAGCTCGTGCGAGGTGTGCTGCGTCGCGACACCCTGGCCCATCTTCTGGAAGAAGTGGCTGGAACCCGTGACGCCGGTCTTGAGACGAACGGTGCCGCGCAGGACGGAGGCGCCCTGGTACGAGAGCTTGACCTCGCTGTCATACGAGGCAATCGCGGCGGAAGTTGTGCTGCTGTAAGTGCCGCCCAAAGAGACTGACATGGATTATTCCTCAAAGAAAAAGGGAGAGAGTTCATCCCGCCGACTTCCACGGCGCGGGCTTGACTCGGGGTCCCGCGGGTGCGGCCCTGCCTCGCCTTGCAGACTGCGCATCTGCGCGCGGCTGATCGCCTGTGCGGTTGCGCGCGAGGCGCGCAGGTATCGCACGGCGGTCAGCAAAAACTCATCAGTATCGCGGAACCTGGCCAGGCCGACGTTGCAGCCCGAGCACAGCAGGCCCCTGACGATGCCCGTCGTATGGCAATGGTCTACGTGCGCTACGGCATTGTTGCCTCCGCGACGCGCGGGGCGTTTTCTGCTGGTGTCGAACACGCTTACCAGAAGATCGCCGCAAATACCGCAGCGCCCGTTCTGCGCACTAAACATCTCCGCGTACTCGGCGGCCGACAGTCCGTACACACGGCGAAGCCTGCCTGCGGCTGCTGTCGCGATGTACCTGGGAGATTCAGCGTACTTGCGGTTGGCTGTGCGTCTGCGCTCAGACGGAATGGCTTTTCCGGCTTTCTGCTGTTTCGCCCGGTGCTCTTTGCACAAGTTCGCGTACCCGTCCAAACGAGTTCTGTTGCGGTTAAAAGCCGAGAAGGGCTTAGGTCCAAACCCTTCTCGGCGGCAATGCGGACACTGCTTCATCAGGCGCTCTGTGCCTCAAAAAACGCCACGCGCTTCCGTTCGACTTCGGCGCGATACTTCGGATCGGTCTCGTACAGACGCTTGCCGTCGGGTCCGACCTTCGCCTGCATCTCGTGGATCTGCTGCAGGCCGCCCACCGTCACCGAGCCCGTGTCGTCGCCTGGCTTCGGCACCCGGGCCTGCCGCGTCTTGGCAACCACTGCCTCGATGGTGCGGAAAACCTGTGCCGCGTTGCGATCGCTCATGGCTGAACGGAGAGCGTTGAACTCGTCGCCGGACAGATTCGCCTTGGCCCACAGCGAAACGCTGTTGATGCGCGTGTCGGCGTCTGCGCCCAGCTCGGCCCTGACGTCCGCCATGCTTGGCGTCTGGGCCGCCTCGTACTGCGCGAACATCCCGAGCAGGTCACCGTACGCTTTTTGCGAGACCTGATTTTCTGCCGCCCAGCCGGTGAAGGTGGCGAACAGCGGGTGCTCCGCATCGAACGCGCCTTCGACGCCTTCGGGCGCAGGAGGCATCTCGTACTTGCCGTCCTTCGGCGCACCGACGAACGCGCCGAGGCGCTTCTCGAGGTGGCTGTAGGCTTCGGCCTGGGCGGCAAGCGTCTTGTACTTGTCGGCCTTGTACCACTCGGGCATCTTGCCCGTGCCTTTCACGCCCTCGGCGAGGAACCACTCGGGACCTTCCTCGACGACAGGTGCCGGATCGACCGGCGCGGGATCGGAGGTTGGCTCTTCGGGAATGATCGACTTGACGGCGGGTGCAGCTGCAACCGGAGTCGGCGTTGGATCGGTCGGGGGCGGCGGGCTTGCGACGGCCGCAGGTGCCGGATCGCCGGCTGCGGGTGTCGTCGGGGTGGTGTCAGTCATTAGCGATTATCTCCTTGCGTCAGTGAATGTCAAGCATCACAAGTCCAGCGTAACGTCGGCGCGTTCCGACCCAGTCATCTCGGCCGTCACCGCATCCGCGTCGTCACTCAGGTTGCGGAACACCACCGTGGCATCGCCGCCACCCAAGTCGGTGATCTCGGTCTTTCCTGCGGCCACCGCAGCCAGCAGGCTCAGAATCTGCGCGGCGGTGTAGCCGGACTCAATCACCTCAGTCCACGGGTTGGACGCCGAGCCCGCGTCGTTCAGCTTCTCGCCCATCGTGCCCGAGGTGTTGTTCGCCGCAGCCAGGGCGGACCACACCGCGTCGCCGACGTTCGCCGTGGTCAATCCCGTTCCAGTGACGACGATGTCCGCGCTCATCGCGCCCGTGCCGGTCAGGGTCGGGCTCATGCTCGAGGCGCCGGTCAGCGCCGCGATCAGCGCGCCGAGGCCGGTTGCTGACCCTGCCGCCACACCGCTTCCGGTGAGCGCGGCCGCAAGTTGCAGGAATGCCTGGGCGTTCGCTGCCGAGACGGTGCCGCTGCCGGTCACCGCAGCAACGAGCTGGACGATCAGACTGCCGATGGCCGTGAGGTCGCCCGAGCCCGAGATCGCTGCAGAGGCGAGTTTGACGGCCCAGACGTCGGCATCTGAAATGTCGCCTTCGCCGGTCAGCGAATTGCGAGCCGCCAGCGCGCCGGCTTTCTGTGGCATCACCCATGCGCTAGGGTGGCGGTTGCCTGACGGAATGGCTGCGGTGTCGTCCGTGATCCCCTGCCCCGCCGTGATGTTCCGCATCGCCGCCGTGCGGGCGTAGTTCTGCAGCCTCACCGACGGATAGGCGTTGTTCGACGCCGTCGCGCCGAAGCACTGGAACGCGCCCAACGTGTCGCGAAAATCGTTCGCGAGCAGGCCCATTAACTGCCACCGTAGCCGTAGTCGAAGTCGACGTTGATCGTGCCCGCCGAGGTCGTCGCGCCCGTCTGGAACAGCAGGAACTGGATGTTGGCGCCGTCGGGAATCTTTCGCATTGACGGCAGCGCGTTCACGAAATCGACCTTGTTGTAGAGGCCGGTCGCCGGGACCGGGACCGTCCACAGCGGTTTGCACAGCCCGATGATGACGGTGCCCGATGCGTGCGCCGTACCGGACCAGACGAGGGAGACGATGTCCGACACGCCCGTGTCGCCCGCCGCGAGCGGCAGGAACGGGTTGTACTTGTTCGCTGCCGCACCCGTGTTGAGCAACTGTCCGACGCCCAGCGACGCGGTGGATGTGAACGTTGTCGTCGCGCCGGCGTTGCCGGCCGTGTCCAGGTAGTTGATGACGCACGTCGGGGCGTTCGCACCGAGTGCGGTGTCCGCTGCGACGAACAAGCGCAGCCCTTCGCCGTTCGGATAGCGGTCGCCCTTGCTGCCGCTGTTCGACAACGCCGTCATCGTCACGGTCTTGGTGCCGGTCGTGCTGACGTTCGTGCCGGACAGCGGGACGAAGCCCACAAGGTCGATCGCCATGATGTACCACGGCGCGCCGGCCGCGGCCACGCAACACGCGCCCGCACTCAGGAAATGCTTGGTCGCCGGGTCAACGTCGCCCCCGGTGTAGATCGTGCCCTCGCTCCACGTATCGTCAGTCGGGACGTAGGTCAGGTCCGAGCCTGTGAACGTCGCAGCAGGCGGATAGCCCGCGTGGCCCGCAAGCAGGGTCCACGCGCCGGCGGTGCCCGCCGACGAAAGGGTCTTGGTCGTGACGACCGTATCGCCCTTGCCATTGTCGGTGAGCTGGGTGATCAGGTCGTCTTGGCTCGTGAATCCCATGTGTGCCTCAGTTCCAGAATGTTTCGATGATGCCGGCGAGGATCGAACTCGCCAGCGAACCCGCGTAGCCCGCGGCCAGCAAGCCGATCACGGCGCCGTCCTTGATCCGCGGAGCACCCGCCGCGTGGATGATCGACTGGAACTCCGAGCAAGAGCCGTAGGACTCCAAGTTGCCGGAGCTTGTGCGGCGGCATTCCTGTGCGAGGAACTGCATCAGCAGCGGCTTGACGATGACCAGCGCCATCAACCCGCCGCCCGCCGCAGTGAATGTCACCGACTCGATCGAGCGCACGCCCGAGTCGCCAGCTTGCAGGTAGACGAACGGGTTGTAAGACGCGCCAGATCCGCTGGCGTTGACGACCTGTCCGCCACCCGCGACAGCAAACGTGTACGTGTTCTGCGATACCCGTCCGCCGACGCCGTCCTGGTTCGTGTACGTCATCGTGAACTGGCCGACCGTCGAGGCTGCAGACTGCGCCACGCAGACGACCATGCCCGACTCGTACCGGGGAAGGGTGAGCGTGTTGTCGAGGTCTTGCTGCTCTCCGACAGCGTCCGTGTCGATGAACGGGTAGTACATCAGGTAGTCGCACAGTGCGATCCGCTGCCTTCCATTCGCCGTTGAGGTTACGCCGCTGGCGGCAGTCATCAGTCGCAGGTTGTTCAGGTGCTGCGTGGCTGGCGACACGGTCGGCAGGAAGATGCCGCGCGACGGGTCGACCTCGGCTGCGACCAGTGGGGTCGAGGCGTAGAAATTCGCCGGCGGCGAGCCCGCGAAGTAGGTGTAGTCGCTCCAGGCATTCGTCGTTGTCGCTGCCGACGCCACCGCCTTGCGGAAGGATGTCGCCCACACCCGGCCCGCCTCGTCGGCCGCGGCATACTCCGATACGGTCGTGAATCCCACTACACCGACCGCCCAGTGATCGACGCCGCGGCCTGCATCGCGGCAATCCTCGTGCGCGTGCTGACGCTGGCTCCACCCTTGCCGACGCACACCGCGCGACGCGGGGCGATGATCTGCCCGGTGCAGTCGCACTTCCGCTTGACGATCGGCTCGGCGCCTTCGACCGGCGTCACCTTGACCGCCAACAGGCAGTCGGCGCAGTAGTACAGCGGCGGGCCGAGGATCGACCACAGCCGCTTCTGCAGCAGAGAGCGAGCGTCTGCCATCAGGATTCCGTGACGGTCAGCGCGCCGGCCGCAAACTGCGGCGTGATGCCCGAGGAGACGGCCAGCGAGGAGTTGAGAGCGCCCTGGTGCCAGACGTGGCCGGTGCTGCTTGCCGCGGTGCCGACGGCGACGTGCGACAGCGTGGCGCCCGTGACGCCGCATTGCGGGAACGAGATCGTCGCAGCGTTGGCCGTCGCCCCGCCCGAGGCCGCGTCCCAGCCCGTCGAGCGGGCCACCGCCTGACGCGCGTAGCTGCTGTAGGTCGTCTCGTTCGTGGTCTGGTCATCACCCGTTCCGGGGGACGCGGTGTGCAGCGAGACGTACGTGTTCGTCAGCGGAGACGACGCGGCGTTGTCCGCGACGTTCGCCCACGCCGCTGCGCGGTACATCAGGTTGACGATTGAGTTGCAGGTCGCCGTTGACTTAGGCATGAGAGATCACCATCCACCTGGAAAGTAAGAGTTGCCCGTACCGCTACCGCCCGAAGGGGCCGCCAATTCAAAACCCGTCTCGCCCGCGTTGACACGCACCACCTTGAGCGCGTTGCTGGCGTAGGTCAGCGCCGCCAGCGCGGTGAGCTGCGCATCCAGCGGCTGGTACACGCCCGTGTGGTTGTGCCCGGTATCCGCCTTGCCGTCCAGCGCAGACTGCAGGTCGGTCTGGTCCGACAACGTGCCCGTGATATCGCCCCACTCGGCCGCACCACCGCCACCACCACCGCCCGTGTCGCTCGCGCGCTTGAGCCACAACGCCAGCTCGGGGACGACTGGATAGTTGCGAACCCGCTTAGTCATCAGCTGCGCTCAGTCCCCGCCAACGCGATCTGCGCGTGGATGTCGTGGACAAACTGACGCACCGCCTCGACGGCGGCGTACTCGGTGTGTGGTGCGTTGACCGGGATACGCTTGTGCAAGAGGCGCGCGTCCCAATCGGCCAGCAGCCTGGCCCCCGCCGGGTCTTGAACGAAGGTGGCGACGTACAGTTTAGCGTAGTCGATCGCGTCGTTGCGAATCGCTGCTTGCTGCTCGCCCGTGTCCAGGAAGTCGTCCATCAGCCACCTCCCGCCATCTGCATCGCGGCGGCCGGGTCCTCCGGCGCCATCTGCTGCATCGTCTGCGCAGCCTGCTCGGCCAGCGCCTTACGCTCCTCGGGCGAGCGCACCAGGCTCATGTCGAGACCCGTCTTGCGCGCGACCCACGCCGGGATGTCTTCAGTCTTCAGCCCCATGTTCAGCACGTTCGGGCCGTAGGGCGCGCACGTCGCTGTCGTCGTCTGCAGCGCCATCACGTCCTCGTTCTCCTGCGACCGCGCGAACGGCGAGGTGTAACGGATGGTGATCTCGCGCCCGTCGAGCTTGAACTTCGGCATCAGGCCGCGGCCCTGCAGGATGTCCACGCCGCGGGCGATGATCTTGGCCAGCAGCTCGGACTGGATGCGCGCGAACTCGCCGTTCATCGCCCACAGCCGGTTGCGGTCCGAGATGGTGATCTCGGTCGCCGTTTTGATCGGGCCTTGGCTCATCTCGGGGCCGAGCATCTCGCGACGGAGGCGCTCGCGCAGATCGCGGATCATCTCCTGCGTGATGTTGAAATTGCCGCCCAGCTCGAGCGCGCGCAGCGACGGCGCCCCGGTGTCGTTCGAAGCCACCGGAATGATCGTGTTGGGCGAGAGGGTTGCGGTGTACGGGTTCAGCACGCCATCAGACACGCCGGTCAGCGGCGGAGCCACCTGCAGCGCCGCCTGGCGCAGGACGAACTCGACCATCTTGTCGAGCGATCGGGCGTCGGCCAGCGCACGCATCACGCGCCCGCGGCCGTAGGTCTCGCCGCAGACCTTGGTGGCGCGTGCCACGATCATCGGGCAAGTCACGCCGTAGTCGTACCGCCAGATGATCAGCTTGGTCGACAGGTCGATGGCGATGCCGTAGTAGTGCTTGTCTTCCGGGTAGTAGGTCTCGATCTGGATGATCTCGACCTCGCGCTCCGGGTTGGACTCCAGGTCGCCCGCGAGCGTGCTCGGCAGGTCGAACACCTCCAGCCCCTGGTACATGCGCAGCAGGTTGCGCAGCTTGGGTTTCTTGTGCTGGAAGGTCGTTTCGATCATGCCGTTCGGGCCTTCCTCGATCTCGATGTGCGAGAGCGGGACGGCGGTGAAGACGAACGGGTTGCTGTCGTCGCCTTCGTCGAAGGCGATGCTGCCGGTGCCGACCATGAGGTCGAGCGCCGTCTCGTTGATCACGGTCGAGAAGTTGGAGCTGTGCAGGTAGCCGAAGAACGTCTCGGTCGCGCCCTGCAGGCCCTCGACCAGTTCTGGCGGCAGGTCCTTCTTGGGCAGCGCGGCGCCCGGGGAGAGTTCGGCCCATCGCTCCCACGGCGGGAACAGCGTGGCGACCAGCGTGTTGGCCGCCTCGTAGGTGTTCTCCTGCAGCGTCGAGTCGTACAGGTGCGAGACCTTGTTCTGGCCGGGGGACCACGACGAGAACGTCTCGCGGGACGGCATCGCGAAGCGGAAGCAGTCCTGGTACAGCGAGCGCCACATCTCGCGCACTTCGGAGGCGCGAGTACGCCGACGCAGCAGGTCGTCGACGTTCTCGAGTTTGGTGGGCAGGGAGTCGAGGACCGGCATCAGACTTTGCTCACGCCGCCACGACCACTGGAGGCGCGACCACCCGAGACCCCGGCGGCCGAGGCGGAGATCGAACTGCGGGCCGGGGACGAGAACCCGCTGGAGGGGATGATGCTGCCGGCGCTGTTACCGGCTGCCCGCGCAGCGGTCGGCGCGCGAAATGCCCTGCCGCCCTGGCGTGCACGGAACAGCGCCTTGATGCGCTTGTTCTCTTCCTCGTCGAGGTCGGCGAGATCGATCAGCTGTCGCTGGCGAAGCAGCTTGGCATCCTTCGGTTCTTTCGATTTACCGCCGCCCATTACACGACCGCCTTTTTGCTGAGATAGTTGTACAGCTGCCGGGGAGTTACGACCCATGCAGCGCGAAGGCCGATCACGGCCTTGACCACGGCCACGCAGGTCTTCATGCCGAACGGCACCATCGGCGTCACCTTGTCGCGCCGACAGCGCAGCACCCGGGTGCGAGTGACGCCACCCTCTCCCTCGCGCGGCGAACCGTGCATCACGTCGCACGAGAGGTAGTGGTAACTCGGGCGCACCGCGACCCAGTAGTCGTCGCCGATGTGCCACCAGACTTCGACGTGGCTGAACCGCGGGTCGATGCCGCGCGTCCACCAGGTCCGCGGCTCCATCGCCTCGTAGAAGACGACGAGGTAAGTGGCTTCGCCCGGTGCCTCGACGCCGCGGACGCTCATGCGTTCAACGGGCTCCAGTCCATCGCCTTCTGCACGCTGCGCTGTGGGCGAGCCTGCGGCGAGACCGGGTTCACGACGGCGTGCTCGCCCGCGTCTATCAGCCCGTACTCCAATGCTTCGCAGACGTGGGAGTACTTGTTCTTGTCGGGCACGTCGCGGAAGGTGCCTTCACCACTCGCCACGGCCACGCGCTTGTAGTTGAAACCGCCGACCAGCCCCTTGCGCAGCACGCGACAGCGTCGCGAGAACAGGATGCCTGGCTTGCCCTTGACGGTACGCGTCAGGGGGCGATCGAGTGCCGCGCGGCGGATCACCGGGTCGTTGCTCGACGCGCCCGTGATGGGGACGCCGTTCAGCCGCATGATCGTCTCGGGCGTGCGCCGGTCGGTCTGCACCCGGTTGTCGCCGGAGGGGTCGCCCTTGAACGAGTAGGCGATCACCGCGCCAGGCCGTATGGCGGCAACGCGGGCATCCCACTCGGCGCAACGCGCCTTGATCTGACCGGCGAGCGACTCGGCGTCGCCGTCGTCGTTGACGATTTCGTCGAAGACCCACCACTGGCCGTCGGGCTGCTTCTGCAGGAAGGCGGCAGCGGGCGTCAGCCCATAGTCTACGCCAACATATACCACACCCGGTACAGGAATCAACTCTTCCGCCGAACCGTGCACGGCATCGGAGTAGTCGGGGTGCACGGGGCGGCCGTCGACGTAGTAGCCGATCTCGTTCGCCAGGTTGACCTTGATCCAGTCCTCGCGCTTGCCCTCGATCTGGCGGAGGTAATACTCCGGCCCGATGAACTGCAGGTTCTCGCGGTCCGGGTTGATCTCCCACTTGCCGTTGATTTTCTTCACGGCGCCCGGTTGGAAGAACATCTCGTAGTCGGAGTACTTCCCCTCGCGCTTGCCCTGCGCGATGACTTCAAGGTAATGGTCGACGTCCCAGGCGTTGGTGTCGCCGAAGATGCCGACCCAGTTGGACGAGCCCTGCGTCGGGTAGCGATCGACGCGCGCCTGCAGCATGTCGAGAATCGACTTCGGGATCTCCTTCATCTCGTTGACCCAGCCCCACGTGAGCTGCGCACCGCGCAGTTTCCTCACGTCGTCGTCCTTGTCGAGTGCGAGGAAGATGATCTCGGCGAGCACGCGGGTGCCGTCGGGGAGGTCGAAGTCCATCTTCATCTCGGGCGGGTGGCCCATCGTCATGGGGCCGAGGCGCAACGGCTCGACGATGCTCTTGAAGTCGCGGATCGTCGTGTTCATCAGGTCGGGGTAGGTGTTGCGGATGGCGGCCCCGCGCGTGCGCCGCTCCCCTCTCGCGTTCGGTTTCTGCGTCGTCACCAGGTCGATGATCTTCTGGATCGACGTGGTGGTCTTCGCACTGCCGAGCGGACCCATGATGCACTGGAAGAACGCCCGCGACTTGCGGTACTGCGCGAGCACCTCGCCCTGGTCGGCGTAGTAGAGGACCGACTCGCTCACTGCTCGCTCACGACGGCGTCGGCGTCACGCACCTGGCGGTCCGCGATGTTGACGACGTGCAGCGTGACGCGCGTGCCGGCCTCGTCGCCGGTCGTCATCTTGTGCACCTTGCCGAGGAACTCGACCGAGCGCATCGCGCTCGACAGGTCCATCTCCTCAAACCCCGTCGGCTCGCCCATGTAGAGGATCGGCTTCGGCGTCATCGCCTCGTCGTGGATGCGCCCCGCCTTGAGCATCACGCTGTCGGGGTCCAGCCCCGCCGTGTCGAGGTAGAGCTTCTTCATCAGGTCGAGCGCGAGCTTGAAGTCGGGGCGCTGGAACCAACGCGTGATGACCGAACCGTCCGGCAGCGAGATGCCGCGCTTGCTGATCGAGCGCGTCGCCGCGGGCCGGTTGCAGCCGCACTGGATGTAAGCGCGCAGGTAGGCGCGCTGCACGGGCGTGACGGCCCGCATCGCCGCAACGAGCCGCCCCTCGAGCGCCGGCAGGCCGGCGGGCGGTTTGGCGTCCTTCTCGCGTGGCGAGGCGTCGTCGAAGACCGCGGCCTTGACGACCTCGGTCACCTGCTCCGGCGCCATCGGCCCGAGCCAGGCGTCTTCCGTGTCGGTGTCGAGCCAGTCCTCGCTCACTGCAGCACGATCCCCGCCGGCAGCAGCATCGAGGTCGAGCGCCTGTCGCCGCGTCGCGTGCGCAACGCCGCCACCTCGCGATCGACCTCGTTCTGCGACGGGCCGCCGCGCATGGTGATCTGCACGAACACGTAAGACAGCAGGTCGTTGTAGACCGTCTTCGCCATCGCCGGGTCGTACGCGCCCTTGATGCCGCCGGCCAGGTGCTCCAGCCCGTCGATGAACGTCGCCCAGTCGCGGCGGACCGCGGCGCGGATGGTCTGCCTTCTTGCGTCGTAGAACTTCAGCGCACCGAAGTCGATGGTCTCGGCGCGCTTGAACGGCGAGGAGGCCATCAGTTCGTAGATTTCGACGTCATCCTGCGTGCCGAGGTACTTGTATTCACCCGTGGCGAGGAACCGCTCGTGGCGCTCGAGAGTCGCCGGGTTGGCCAGCTTGCGCCGGAACCAGACAACGCTCCCGTCGGACGCCCAGATTTTCTTCTTGCCCAGGCCGTGCTGCATGCGCTTCGCCCGTTTCTTCTCGCCGGGGAGCGCCACGCCGCTTTCGATCGTCGGCAGGTCGAGCCATTCGTCTGTCATAGAACCTCGTGTCCGGGTCTCCGTGCACCAATTGGTGCGGGCCGGGTGTGCCAAAAGAAAGGCGGCGCCCGCCGCTGGACGTGAATACCGGGAAGGGGCCGGTTGTCCAGCGGCGGACCCGCGGGCGGAGGGCTGACTACTGCGCGCCGGTCGGAGGGTAGTGCTCCGGGGCAGAGTCTTGAGCCGTGCAGGCTGCGTATCCCTCAAAGGTAGTATGGCGAGAATGGGGGAAAGGGTGCAAAGAGCTTGCGGCTGTGCGGCATGACGGCGTAACGGCGTAACGGCTTTGCGCCGAAATTCTAATTATTTTTCAAAATATTTCAAAATTCTGCGGAATCTCTACGTGGGCGGTGCAAGAGCGTCCGCGCCAGGATTTGGGGGTGGTGGCCTCGAGCGCCAGGCGGCGCGAAGCTCGCGCGGCGCAACCGATCCCGTCGCCTACGCCATGCCGCGACGCCGCAATGCGTTAAGAATCAAAGGCTTGCGCCTGGATATGGTGCGGCGCAGCACGAGTTACCATATCAGCGATTATGCGTACAGGCCGCGCTAAGTCCTTGATTCATAAGGCAATGCGGCTATGCGCCAGCGTACAGCGGTCGCTTATTGGATAGGGAACGGCAGCTGCGACAGGGGCGGGCACGGGCCGCGGACGGCGGGACGGCATGGCGGGTTAGCGAGTAGGAACGAGCCGTGGGATTTCTAATTCTATTATTGCTTGCATAAAAATAGCACCCTCCTAGGGGTAGGGTGCTATTTATGCCTTGCAGGAAGCATATAAAAGCATATTTTATGCTTTTTATGTAGGATTAATTAGCCTAATTACCGCCGCAAAGCCGTTATATGGTCCGCCTGGACCAGATATGGAATTATGGTATTTATCGCACCCTGTCTTGCGTCAATGCGTCGCCCCGAATTTATGCTTTTTATGCGGGCAATTAATTAACGCGACAACCCCTGCAAAAATAATTGCATTTATTTTCGCTAGGCTATTGACACGCATAGCAGACTGCGCGCTAAATACCCTTGACAGGCAACCAAACGAGGGAATCAGACCATGCCAAACGTCCGTACAATCATCCTGCTAACCCTGTGGGCGTGCGCCATTGCCGGATGCATGGAATTGCAGCAGCAGACATATGAACGCGCTGCGCAGCCGTCGCACAACGCGAGCGGCGGATACTACGAAGCGTGCGAAGACCTGCCCGGAATGATCGGCGACGATTGCTAACAGGAGCACAGACCATGTCAACGCTTACCCTGCTGGAAATTCGCATCCCGCGCCATCTGTTCGACATGCAGCCGCAAGACGTTTGCGTCTCTGCGGAATGGTTCAAGACATTCCCCGGCGCGCTGCAATACCGTGTCGTCGGACACGGCCCCGCCATCTACTGCGCAACGCCGGAAAAGGCAGTTGCGGCCGCATTGAAGCGCGCGAAGTGTGCCGCATTGAATAGGGCATAGCGTTGAACCTTGCCGCGTCCCGGTGCGCGGCAAGCTTGAACGCAAGGCCACACAAGCGAGAGGGTAAGACCATGACGACAAGAAAACCGCAGCCGCAGCTGTACCTGTCCGATGCGCGCGGCGTCTATATCCCGCGCGACTTTGCGCGAGACACGAAGCGAGACTGCATTAGCGGCGTTGATGCCGCTGACTTGGAATTGCTCGCACGCGGTCCCGATGAAGAATGGTACTGGGACGCATGGACGAGCGTTTTAGACAATGCTCGCGTGACTGATCCGGTTAGTGGCGTCGTTTACCGAGTAGATCAGGACGGCGATTGCTGGCTTGTACCGGAAGGAATGGAATGGTCGGATGATTCTGGCTATTTCTGGCCGGAAGAATCGGACGCACAGTCATGAGCCGAACAATCCACAAGGCCACACGCGACGCGCGACGGCCGCAGCATGTTCAACCACGACGCGTTCCGCCGCGCAGCATCAACGCGCGCGAGCGGCGAGCACTGGCGGACCTGGTAGCGGCTCGAGCCTGGCTCGCGCCGACCGTCTGAAGACATGGCCCGGAAGGGTTTCAACTAAGCGAGGACGAGAGCATGGCCGAAAAGATCACACTGCAAAACCTGAATGGATTGCTTGGCCGCATGCTTACCGAACGCGAACTGATACTTGCAAACCTTGACGCCTTTGTACGCCAGCGGTCCGGCATGGATTACCGCAATTATGGTGACGCGGCAAGCTACCGATCCGAACAGCGCAGCATCACACGCGACCTGCGCGACTACCGCACGCTACGCGCGGCCGTGCAATGGCGTGAGGGAATAGACGCGGCAGCGCTTAAAGAAGCGTTCCGCGCGTTCTCCGGCCGTCTCACATGGGACGGTAAGCGCATGGACTATTGCACGGGGCAATATTTCCCCACGGAGTACCGCAAAGCCGCGTGCGCTGTTCTGGCTTCGGCCCTATGGGATTACACGCGCGAGCATGCCATGCCGGCGCCGGATTCGTGGCGCGTTGAAAGTTATGGCACGTGGAACGGGGACAAGTTCGAGCGTGAGCAGTCCGCGCCGATGCAGCTGCATGCCGCACTTGCTTTGCTCGAGCAGAAAGGCGCCGGGCATTCCCTGCAGGAGTATCACGGCGGATTGAATCCGGGCAGCTGGCTGCGCCGCTATTTCCGGCGCGAATTCGGGCGCGGCCTGGCGGCCCGCTATTTCAACTAATCGACGACCGGGCCGAGAGCATGGCCCGGCGCAACTTTGGAGGGCATCAAGTGAAAAAGCAAAACAGCATTATCTACAATCCCGCGGCGCAGCTGGAAGGATCGCGCCGGACTATCCGCTGGATAGAGAACGCGTCGGACGGACTGCGCCTGGTCGCACGGCCCGCGCGTGGCTTCCGTGACGGCCTGGACGGATACTACGTGGACAACTTTCAAGACTCCGTGACGGTCCCGGCCGTGCTGCGACTGCCGTCGGCGCCTGACGGCACGGCCCGTCTGCTGGCCGCAACGTCTGGTTCGTGGAACCCGGACTGCTACCTGGTAGACATGGATCTCGAGACGGACGAGCGTGACGCATGGCATAGCGCGTGCAGTCTGGCGGAACACTACGCGGAAAGCTGCCGTGAGGAGGACGCGAAGTTCCAAGCGGAACAGCAGATAGACGATGCACGCGACGAGATAAAAACAGCGCGTGCAGACTGTCACAAACTGGCCGCCGAGCTTCGGTCACTGGACAAGGCATTACCGCCCGGATTGTGCGCCGCTATCCGGCGCGAGATTGCAAGCCACCGCGCGACCGTGCGCGGCGCGGTCAAGAGCATTCGACGGCTCACGGCGGAGCCGTGGACCGCTGTTAGCAACTATTGAGGAGGATGAAAACATGGACCCCAGAATCAGCAACGACAAGCGCGAGTTTCAACTCGAGATTTTCAAAGGCAAGGCGTACGAACCGGACGTACGCGGATTGGCTGAGGACATGGCCGAACGTGGACGGGCGATCGGCGGCGCCTGGCGCGTTGTGCTGCCCGAAAAGGCATGGCCAGCGAAGCCAAGTTACCGGCGCGGCACGGTCAATCATCCGTGCAGCGTCGCGGACGGCCGCAAGGCGCGCATGGAGGCCACCGTCATGCGCTACCTGGCATGGGCCGAGAAGCATGGCCTTAAAACCGTCAGCGTCTATCCCGGCTCGTTCGGCGAGCGCAACGCGGTACGGTTCGAGCGTCGCGTCGTGGACGTGGCGGACTTCCTGGGCGACGCGCCCGTTGCAGAACTGGAGGCATGACCCCATGAGCTACCTGTTACTGCTGATCATCCCGGCGACGTTCATTGCGTTGCTGATCGCAAAACACTTTGAACCGGAGGAGTGAGCATGAGCTACCAAATTTTCACGCGCAGCAGTCACGTCGGGGGCAGCCCGACACCGGACCCGCATCCGCGCAAAGTGTGCGTCGTCGAGACGATTCAAGAGGCACGGGACTACTGCACAACGCGCAACGCGAAGCGGTCAAAGCTGCGAATTCGCGACGGGTTCCACCATGAATTCGCGGACCTGACCTGGTACAAGGAGGCATTCGAATGAGCCAGCAAAACCCCATCACCGAACCGCGCAAGTCCTTTGACTGGCTGCCGATCCGGGCGAAATGCCCGGACGGTCGGCTGCGCATGGTCGCCGTGCGCCACCGCTGGACCGGCGAGACCTATCAGCCTGCCGAGGATGTCTGCGGCCGGCTGCCGGCCCGTGCCGATGCCTATCAGGGCTTCCGCAATGTGCCCGGCTTCTATGCCGGCGGATCGTTTTACCTGGCAAAGGAGGAGTAAGAGCATGACCACCGAACATAAACAGTGCGTGCCGTGTATGGGGCGCGGGTACAAAGGACGCTGGCGCGCGACCGCCCGCGGTAAGCAGTGGAAACTGGAGACGTGCCGGGCGTGCGGCGGCGCAGGGGCGGTAGAATCTACTAGGCGGCAGGCGCCGCGGAGGGTGAAAGCATGACCCGCGAAGCCGATGCCTGTTTGAAACTTTGCTGCGTCTACGGGCGTAACGCTTGTGCCGCGTCTCTGTGCATGGCCTGGCGCTGGCAGCACGAGCCGCCACGCCAGCGCATCACCTGCCCGGACAGTTACGCGACGGTCGAGGAAGGCATGACCCGGCCCGCCCGTGCCGCCGGCTGGGAGTTCGCACCGTGGGACGGCAGCGACTACCCGGCGCAGTGGCTCGAGCCGCAGGCCGAGCACCTCGCCCGGTGCGAAGGGTACTGCGGCCTGGCAGGTAAACCCTGACTTGAAAGCATGGCCGCATGCTGGCATGGAGTTTGCGTGGTTGCGGGGCTGCTCCGACAGGAGTAGCTTCGCGGCCCAACAATGCTGGGCCTACCTGGGAGGGTAAAAAGCATGACCGTCATCTGTTTCCTCGCTTTCCTCTTTGTGGACGAACTGCGCTCGCGGCTGGCCGAGGCCGAGGCCGAGAATGCGCGGCTCGTCGCTGCGAACAAAGCGCGGGATGAATTCCTGCGCGGGCATCGCTACA
>CAZYGK010000046.1:0-25627 GCA_964647355.1 uncultured Flavobacteriaceae bacterium
ATGCGTTGGTCTGGAGCCCACGACGTCGATCCTATTCATAGGCGATATGTTGACAGATGTCAACAGAAATTACAGGGTGGCAAGGATTGGCTCAAGCGCGAGCCTGGGACTGCGAACGTTCTCCCCCGCTCACTGCGCACCAGCGCCGCAAGTCGTGGGTGGTCCGCCTGCGCGGACCATGACAATTGGGGGAAGGGTGGTGCGCGTTCTGCAGCGTTATCGCTGCCAATACCACCGCAAAAAATTCTGTCATGGTCCGCGCAGGCGGACCACCCACGACTTTGCGGCGGGGCCGCCGCACCGACCCTGGGCAGCGTGCACCTAAAGGGCAGCGCGCCGCTAAAGATGCGGGTTGCGATAGTGCCGGGTTTGCAGGAATGCGGCGAGGTTGCGTTCGCTCATGTCGTGCTGCTCGGCCGAGAGCGTTCCTTTGAACAGCTCGTACCGCAGCCAGATGCGATAGGTGTTGACGACGTCGCTTTCGCAATAGTCGGCGATCTCGCGGATGCGGCCGGCGCGGACGGTGGTTTCGTCCGCCGATCCGTTGCGGCTCACGGGCTTAATAGCTGCAAATTGCTCGATGAAGAGGGATGCAACCTACTGCCGCCCCGCCTTCGCCTTGGCGATTGCTAGGTTGGCTTCGTAATCGCTGTTGCCGGGATCATGACGCACGGCATTTTCCATGTCTTCCACCGCGTCGTCATAACGGCCGAGTTTCAACTCGATCTCTGCGGCGCGGTTGTAATAGGCGGCAAGCGACGTCTTGCTGAGGTCGCCTTGGCGGATAATCTTTTCGCATTCGCGCAGCGCCTTCTCGAGATCATCCGACTGGCGGCAACCGTCCGAACTCAACATTCGCGAGCCCGCCGGTACCTGCCGTAATGGCGCAGCGCGGAACTCAGGGGCAGAATCCGAACTGGGCGAGACGGCAGATGGTTGAGCTAGAGGCGCCTGTCGTTGCACTTGAGGAGGTGGGGCCTGCACTTGTGCTGGAGGCAGTGGCGGTTGCATCTGCACTGGCGGTGTTGCAGGAGACGTTTTCACCGGTGGCGGCGATCCCTGCGCCGGTGCGGCAGCCGGCGGTGGCGCGGCTGAAGTTGGTACCTCTTGTGGCGTCTGCACCGATGGAGCAGGTGGCTGGATGGGCGGCGGCGGCGAGGGCACTGTGGGCGCCATGCCCGGCGGCGGATGCGCGGTTGCTTCGCACGCCAGAGTCATCCCCGGAATGTTCATCGCTTTGCATTCCGCAAGCGCGGCTTCGACCCGGGCCGTGTCGCCTGCGGCGCGAAGGTAGGAGATGAGCTTGATCAGAATTTGCGGCCGGGTGGCGAGGCCTTTGCGAACGGCAAGTTCAAGTACGCGCGCCGCATCCGCCCATCGCTGGTGCCGCACATATTCCTGTTCGGCAACGATGAACAAGTGCTGCGAAGCTTGCGGCGCAATAAGGGCTTGTTCCAGGCACCGAAACGCTTCGCTCTGCCGCCCATCGGCGTTGGCGACGCGAAAGCATAGCTCCAGCACGGGGATGCGAACTTCCTTGCTGTCGGGCTTGAGTTGGCCCGCAATCATGCGCGCGGTCGCCAGATCGCCCGTAAAAAAGGCATTCAGCCCATCATACGCTTTAGACAATCGAAAAGCATCGCCGCTCGGTGACAAGAACTCCAAGAGCGTGACTGAGCCGTCGCCGATCGAGGTGACCGGCCGTGGCGGCAAGTCGGCATAGACCTTCTGCTGGTGCTTGGTGATGTTCTCCCGGCGATCGCTCACCTCGGGGTGCGTCTTGAACAGCGCCGCGAAAATATTTCGCCGCTCGGCGCACACGGCACTGTGCGGCGCATAGCCTTGCTCGGGAATCGGGATTCCGATCACCGCGCCAAGCAGATTCTTCAAGAAACGCTCCCCTGCGGTGTCCGGCCCGCACATCACGTCGAGATATTCCTGCATGGCTTTGTCTTTGGCGTCGAGCCGGTCGAAGATGTTCGTCGCGCCCTCGGCACTGCGTCCCGACTCCAGTAGCAACTCGTACCCGAGCGCATCGGCCTCGCGCTCCTGGCCGCGATCCCATGCCGGGCCGATCACGCCATAGGCGACGATCAGGCCGATCGCCGCCCACGCGACGTTTTCCTGGGTGTTTTGATCGCTGCGCTGCGTAGCAAGCGTGGCGATGACCGTTGCGAGAGCCAAGAATTGGCCAATCTTTCGCTGGTTCTCTTCCTCGGTATGGTGGTCGTAGAGAATATGTGAAGATTCGTGTCCGAGCAGGAACGCGAGTTCGTCGTACGTTTTGACCGTTTTCAGAGCGCTTAGGCCGAGCACGATGGCGCCGCCAGGCGTCGCGTAGGCCATGAAATTCGCTTCCGGCCGCTTGAGCAACACATCGATGCCGGGATTGCCGGCGCCCATCGCGCGCGCTGCCGAAAGAAAGCCAAGATCGTCGACGACGACGAATTCGATGGGCGGCGGTTTGATGCCCAACCTCTCGGGGACAAGCGCTTTTGCTTGCTCTTGAAGGCCTCGCGTGAGCGCCTCGTCAGTGATCACGAGCGCCTGCTGATTGGCAAAGTCGGCGTGCGTCGCGTACCCGCCGGCAAAGGCGCCGGTCACCGGGCTTGTGCCCAGCGTCAGGTTTTTCGCTCTGCGCTTCTCATAGGGCGAATAGTCCACGGGGTCGTCGCGCAGTTCTTCCCATTTCTTCTTTGGGGGGCTCTTGTCCGCGGCCGCCGCGCCGGCGGACGCCATTAGCAACGCCAGGCTCGCGGTGCCTAGAAATGCCGCCCGGAAACGCGTTGCTAACATGGACTTGCAAATCCTTTGGTCCCCGCTACTTGCGCCGGTATTTGTCCGGTGCGTTTGCCGTGACAGGTCAAGCCGCCGGACGCGGCCAAGCGCGCGTCCCAGGTCCGCTGGTCAGTCATTTCGACGGCGCGATAGAGAATGTAGTAGGATTCGCCGCCGAAGCTGATCAGCAGCAACTTCTTGTCAGGCCACCAACCATCGACCGAGATTTGCGATACGCCCGGCGTCGTCGCTTGCTCGAGCGTTGCGGGCGAGAGTTGCCCCTCCAGATTGTATGTGTCGACCGGAAAACGGACGAACCGCTTGATCGCACCGAGTTCGCCCGCGGCCGACCAAGCCATAGCTGCGGCGAGTGAGACGATAACCGTCATCGCAATCCTAAGAAGCATCATTTTAGGCCTCCCTATTGCTGGCCGGGTGCCCGCGCACGAGCACCGACAGCGCCTTGCCTGCGCCTGCGAAAAACACGACACCCGCCACCGCCAAGACGCTTCCCCAATGGTAGGGCGCCCAATTGAATCCGATCAGGAAGGCGAGCAAGAGCAGCGCGACGAGCGCCGCGAACCCGGCCCACAACACAGCGCGAAGCCCCAACTCGGCGGCAGCCGCGCCGCGCGTGCCCGCCACCTCGCGGTTCGCAAAGAATACACTGCCAAGCAAGGTACACAGGAAGACGAGCGCGACTTGGGGAATCCAGGCGAACCCCGACGTTGTCAGCGGCGTGCCGCGAAAGGTCAGGAGATTGTCCAGGGCCATCGCGTGCAGATAGACGCCCGGCAGCTGACCGTGCACCGGCGACGTGACGAGATCGCCGGACCCGCTGATGGATGCGCCGATGAAAACATAGGCACCCTTGAACTTTGCCGACAGCGTTGCCTCGGCGCCGGTGAACACTTCGCGCGCGGCGGTTTCGCTGTGATACGGGCAGGGCTGCAAGCGCTCCCAATGGCCTGCGGCGCGCCGCGCGTCGCTGTCGAACGCGCGTTCGACACCCGCGCGTACGGCCGTGACGAACGCAGCCCAACGGCTTGCGGCGGTATCGAGGATGGGTGCGCACTCTGAAAATCGCGCGTCGGCGCGCGTCACGGTGTTGCCCCAAGCTAGCAGCATGTCGGCTGGGGCGTTGCGGCCGAGCTTGGTGCCGCCTTGTGCCGGGTCGAACGTTGCATTGTAGAGCGCTGCGGCCGCCGACAGGCGCCCGTTCTCGTCGCGGAGTTGGTAATGGTTGGCGGGGGCCGTCAGTTCGACGAATCCGTTCAAGGCGCCGTTGCCGGTGTGCGGCAACGCGCGCAAGGGTTCGATCACGCGTTGTTGCTTCCTCGGATCGCGGTAGGACGCGAAGACGAGCGGTTCGCCAGGCGGTAGGTCGCGAAGCAGCGCCGCAAACGTGCCCGGATCGCGGCCCTTTTGGGTATCGAACAGCACGTCCACGAACACTGCCTTTGGCTGGAAGGCGAGAACGCGTTGGATTAGTGCGGCATGATCTTCGAAGGCGAGCGGCCACTCGCCGCTTGCGGCCTCGCCGATCGGCAACGGCAGTTGGTCCTCGTCAATCATGACGACTTGAATCTGATCGCGCCACGCGCCCGGGTACAGAATGGGATAGAGGCGTAGGAACACGTTTTCGGACGCCCGGTCCGCGGCGGTAGACATGCCGAAAGGATCGGCGCTGAGCAGGGCCAGCCACACGCAGGCCTGGAACAGCGACGTGACGAGCAAGGTGATGAAGCTCAATTTCACGGCTTGTGCCCCTGTAGCCGCATGATCGCATCAGCTTAACGTGTTGCGAGTAAGGCGCTATGCGCAGTGCTCATCATTGGCGTTCGGTGTGGCAGGCGCGCTACGAGAATCAACCCACAATTGCGCAGCGCGCGATGCGTACTGTTGCGAGGGGAATCGGGACGCCGGAATTGTTTGGCGCGCCCCTAAAGATGCGGGTTGCGATAGTGCCGGGTTTGCAGGAATGCGGCGAGGTTGCGTTCGCTCATGTCGTGCTGCTCGGCGGAGAGCGTTCCTTTGAACAGCTCGTACCGCAGCCAGATTCGGTAGGTGTTGACGACGTCGCTTTCGCAAGTGTCGGCGACCTCGCGGATGCGGCCGGCGCGCACATAGGTTTCGATCTCCGCGCCGTCGATGCCGCCGGGTTTGCCGGGCAGGTTCAGCGTTTTGGCGATCTCGTGCAGTTTCGCGCGCGCCCCCGGCACGAACGAGGACAGCACATCGCAGAGATCGACCGCGTCGTCGCTGAAGCGGTTGAAATAGGCGCGGCGCGCAAGGCCGGGCGCGGGCAGGGCGTGCGCCATGGCGCGATAGCGCAGCACGGGCAGGTCGAAGCTGTGACCGTTGAAGGTGACGAGCTTCGGTTTCAGCGCCTCGATCGGGGCCGAGGAAGGCTTCGATGAGCTCGGCCTCGCTCCGTTCGCCGGTGTGCGGCGCGCCGAGTGCGTCCACGTTCCACGCGCCGTCGCGGAACGAGGCGACCAGGGCGCCGATGCAGGCGATGGCATGGAACGGGGTTTTCGGAAAGTCGTTGCCGAGCGCGGCGCGGATTTCCGCGTCGGGCTTGCCGTCGAGCCCCAGCGCCCGGCCCACGGCGGCGAGGTCGGGCACGGTTTCGAGATCGAAGATGATGACGGGGTCGGGCATGGCGGTTTACTCCTGCTCGCTTCGCGAGATCGCTATTCTTCCGAGTCCGCCTGTTCGTCTTCCGGTGTCTCCTGTACCGATGCCGCAAACACCGCCGGCGACGACCTCGGCGGTGGGAACATCACTGGCCACCAAAATGGCGCATCACGCCAGCCCTTCTCTGCGTCACCGTTTTGGCGGAAGAGCATCAGTATGGGAAGGCGATCGCCCAGCCGCGCCACGATATCTTCTTGCTGCTTTGTGTGAGGGGCGTTGGAGAAGCGGCCACCGGATCTCACTCGGGTGATATCGCGGTTGGTTTCGGCTAACAGCCAACACTTTCCTCTGTCTGCCTCCGGTGCAGCAATCTTGGAGTAGTACTCGAAAGCAGCCTTCATTGCTTTCCAGTCAAATGGATCCACGTCGGCGTCATCGAGTGTCCGCGCAATCAGACTCAGCAAGCCTATGGCATCGTCAACGGACACCTTCACCGGCTGGCCCGTGCCGAGTGCGCCGTCAGGGATTGCCTTGTCGATGCGATCGACAATTGGGCGGATGGTTGTTGGGGCCTTGGTTTGAAATCCAACTGGAAGGAATGCCTTCCCCGGCCGAAGTGGCGTGATATCTGACATCACAATCTTGCTTGGGGCGCATGGCGTTACTCGGTTGTGATCGTCTTTTCGAATGAACGCGACGCCCCGTTCATGAGCGCCCTTCATGAAGGCATCACGTAAGGCCGAGTCAAAGATGTGAATTCGCTTCAGCGCCGCATGATTGCTTGCGGTCGTGTAGAAGCGCGTGACCGCCAGATCTTCCCTCGGGCGCGCGCCGTACATGCGAGCGTGCTGTAGCACAGTGTCTTGCTGCATACGCTTTGGCGATCGACCATAGTAGAATCCTAACAAGCTGGGGACGGTGATGCCGCGGTCGAGTATCTGTCCGCCGATAAACACATTGAACGGTGTTCTCAGTTTGAGTTCGGCGTTCTCATCAAGCAGCGCTTCGACATCATTGTCCGAGTTCACGCGCTCTGTTGCTATCGCCCCCTTCTCGAAGCCGGTCCTGATCTCTTGCACCAACGCGTTTCGCTCTGGCACGCGGCAGCCTGCGGCCTCAACCGACCGCCGGAGATCGGCTATCGCGGAATCGATCAGCGCGTCTGCGATGGGATTTCTTGTCGAAATCGCGTCTTTCATCTGATCGAGGATCTCTTGGGTCACCTGATGTTGCCATGCGTGCGCACTTCGCGCTGTTTCGACGTGTACGATCATGGCATAGTGGCCGGGCCGCTTTCCGTCCGCCTTCTGCTGCAATCGGCGAATGGCACCTGCTGTCACAAAGTTCGCTATCGCGGACCTAAGCGCTTTGACCTTCGGTGTAACTAGGACGTCATCGATGTTGAATCTGCGGCGATCTTCTTTCTTTAATGCGTCGAGCTCGTCCTGCGCGACTTCGTGCCAGAGGTGATACTCGGGCTCATTTTCGTCGTGATCGCCGAAGTAGTGATCGCCGCCAACATATGCGTCGTGCACTGGCACCAGCTTCGTAAACGCCGGTCGCTTCGGTTCGTAGGTCATGTTGGCGCCGGTCGGCGCTTCGTACTCTTCTGGTTGCAGGTAGAGTGCGTATGGTGTTGCGGTCACCTGCAAGAACGACCCGCGCGTCAGTTCACGCCGTAGGTCGTCCATTTGATTTGCGATCCGTCCCTGATCGACTTCGTCGGACCCGCGCTTCTTTGCGAAACGGACTGATGCGAAGTCGGCCTCGTCATCCACGATCAAGACGCGCTTCTGCGCAAGTGAGGGGTGAGTGGTTCGGAACAGATCGATGAGCCGCCGCATATTGTTATGTTCTTTCTTAGCGACGATAACGAGCTTCTGTTCCTCCAACTCCCATTGGGTGAGCGTCGGGATTTTCAGGATATCGAACACTTGTAGCGCGTTCTCCTCGCGAAACGACTTGAACTCCGATGCAATTCGCCGAACCGTTTGATTGCCGAGTGTCTTGGTTCCCTTCGTAAGTACGACGGCAACGTCGAAGTTGCGATCAAAGCCGAGAGCAATGATGCCGAGGAACGCACGGGTCTTACCTGATTGGATTTTTCCGAGCAGCATTCCGGGGTGGCGCGAAGTTGTCTCTCGCCTGATTAGCTCGTCCACAGTCTCGCGTACGCAGGCGTCGTATTCCGCAGTGTCTGGTTGACCGGCGGCGGCACGTTCCTTCGTAAGCCGCTCGTAGAAGTCGCTTGGCATATCTTACGCTCCTCGTGCCTGACTGACATCGAACACCTTCAGCACCTCATCGCCGTAGTGATTGATCACCTTCACCGCTATTTTGCGGGAGGCGGGTGAGTGGAAGGGAAACGATACTGCGGAGTGAAGTGTTTCCCACGCCTCCTCGTTGATCTCAGCCTTTAGCGCCTTCTGCAGCTTCTCGTAGGGGTCTTTGCCGCCAAGGAAGTATGCATGGCGAACGAAGAAGCTGCCCTCGTCGTAGTCCGTGTCGATGAACCAGCAGGCGACGTCGTCCTCTACCTTTGCCGATGACACGAGTTGGCCCGTGTTTGGGTTGTATATGTCAACGCCTTTGATCTCGACCTCGTAGCGACCGTCCTTGAGTTTGCGAATGTCAACGTCCGGCTCGCCGAACACTGTGAAGAGGTTGCCCTGATCCGCGGCCTTGAGCCGATCGGCCATCCGCAAGTCCTGGTTCATGTTGATGCGCAGTATTGTGAGCGCGCCTATGCTGCTTACCGTTTCCTGTGTCGCATGGGCCTCAAAGCCGAAGCCGCAAATAACCAGGACATCAAACATGTCCACGGCCTCCTTCGCAGCGGCAACGATCATCTGCCGTGTAACCGTGCCGTATTCCGGACCGATGAAGATCGCGGCCTTGCGTTCGGGCGCATCTTCGCTGTCCTTCTCGCGATAGCGCGCTTGCGCGTTAATATAGCGGCCCGAGAACGGGCGTATGCTGCCCTTGATAAATTTCAGCCGCTCTGCCTTCTTGGTATTACCGATGCCGGCGGTCTCCAAGTTGTGCAAGACGACACGTACGAAGTCATCGCTCTCGCGCCGGGAGCGCTCGTCAGCGTCCGCACTACCGTCAAGGGTGGCGAGCATGACCGGGTCGTCTTCATTGGCCGCGAGCACTCGGTGGGGTGAAAGACTCTCGACCGTAAACGGTCCTGCGACGCGGACGGTGTGTTTGTCGATCTCTGGCTGGTCGTAGAGGAATTCGGTTTCGGCGTTGCGCGCGATGGAAGCATCTATCTCCGTTTGCCGAGCGCGTCGCGCGTCCCACCAAGCGTTGTGCAGGGGCAGCGCCGACGCGGGTAGCGGATCGCCGGCATGTTCCGGGAGGGTGTCGAGCGTGTAGTCGCGTCGTAGTAGCGTGTTCAGCTCTTTGAGCGGCTTGGTGAACTTCTTCTCGTGCTTGGCGAGCACTTCCTCAGAGGTGTCGTTGTCCTCCTCCAACTCCGCTCGCTCTGTCTTGAGATCCAGCAGCTTGGCGTGAAGTTTCTGCGCGCGATCTTCCCACGGGAAAACGGGAGCACGGGGAATTTGCCACTCTTCCCAGGATTGCTTCACCGAGGCGTTGAGCTTGCCGCGCAGCGCTTCCAGTTTCGACTGATGCTTGTCCCAGATGACATCGATCTCGGCATTGTTAGCGATCGACTTCAACGTCACGTGCGGGACGCGTTTGTAGACGAAGCCGTGCGTGATGTCGCTCGAGTAGCCGTCTGAGACGGCTGGACGACCAGTGATCTCAGCCTCTTTCCCGGCGCCTTCAGGGGTATCTTTCAACAAGTAGTGTGGGAAGCGCGCCGACATGAGGCGCGTGCGGGCAAGGGTGAGTGCAACTCGGCTGGTATCAATTGTGATCCATCGCCGACCCCATTGTTCAGCGACGTGGGCCGTGGTTCCCGACCCACATGTGGGGTCGAGTACCAGGTCGCCTGGATCCGTGCACATGAGTAGGCAGCGCTCGACGATCTTTGGCGAGGTCTCGACCACGTAACGCTTGTCAGATGCAAAGCCGGAAACGACCGTGTCTGTCCAAAGGTTGTTGGTTGGAAAAACGGGAAAGTCATCGATATAGCGGATGTAGGTAAGCGTCCTACCTGAAAGACCAAGCCGCGACGCTCTGTTGAGGCGTGGCATACCGATCTCTCCGGTCTTCCAATATCCGCGCCCCGGCGTAATTGTTTCTCCAAAGATCTCGACGGGAAAGCTCCCAGGAGGCCGTTGGCTTGTCATGTTGTCGATGCGGAAAAACTTCCCGCCGCGGCCAGTCGGCTTGCCAGTGCGCAGCTCAAGATCGGTTGCGGATCGACGCAATCCGTCAGGTTCTTCGATGCGAGTGTACTGAGTTGCGCCTTCGCCGCCGATTTCCTTGGCGATGTAGAGTTGGCGATACTTTAGACTTCTTATGTCTTTGGCATACCAAACAACGAAATCAGTCGTCCCTGCGAGATAGTTCGCCGTGGCCCCCGTTGTCTTTGACACAGAGATCAAGGAGACGAAGTTGGCAGCGCCGAGCATTTCATCGAGCAGCGCCCTGACAAGGTGCACATTCTCATCCCCAATTTGCACAAACAGCGATCCGCTTTCGTTTAGGAGCTCGTTCGCGACAGCGATGCGGTCCCGCAGGTATGACAAGTAAGAGTGAATGCCGCGCGACCAGGTATCGCGGAATGCGCGAATGACTTCAGCTTCGCGGCTTTCAGACTCCCGCTTTCCGTCTTTGACGTCACGGGTATTCGTCGATGTCTGGAAATTCGAGCCAAACTTAATGCCATACGGCGGGTCCAGATAGATCATCTGCACCTTACCGCGCAGACTTTCCTTCTCGGCCAAGCTCGCCATCACCGCGAGGCTGTCGCCGAGGATCATGCGGTTTGACCACTTCAGGCCGACGCGATCGTGCTGGTAGTAGTTCAACTTGTCTTCGATCTCGGGGATGCCATTGAAGTCTGCGAATAGATCAGGCGTGTCGGTTTCGTAGCGCCAATCTTCTGCACCCTTTTGCCGGCGGCGGATGTCGTCGATGATCGCCTTCGGGTGCACTTTCTCCTGGATGTATATCGGCGCCGCTTCTACTGTGAGCGGCGCAGCGTCCTCCTCATCTTTGCCCTTCCACACCAGCTGCACGTCACTCTCTCCTAGATTGTTGCCGCGCCAGACCAGTTGCGGATCAAGATCGGTGTTTCGTTTGTAGAGTTCGGGATGCGATGCCGGTGAAAAGCGCCGCTCGTACATCACTGAAACGGGCGCCGCGTCATCAGCGTGCATGAAAGAGGAATTTTCCTGCGTCGGAATATTCTTGCGTCTCGGCTTCTTGTGCTTGAGCGCATCAATGCGCTTTGACGTCGAAGGCACTCGCGGTTGCCTCGCCATACTTCCCCCCCTAAGCCGCAGCGTCTTCGCTGGGCACCGCCGCCGCTGCGATGGCCGCGTCGAGACGCTCTGAGATCATGTTCAACGCCGCTTCGCCCTTGCCCTTGTCGTTCCATACTTGTCCGGTGAACGCGTCCATCATGTCGGTCGGTTCCGTAATCTCAGCTGCAGCCCATCGGCCCCATCGACCATCAT
Source organism: uncultured Flavobacteriaceae bacterium (assembly GCA_964647355.1). Lineage (GTDB taxonomy): Bacteria > Pseudomonadota > Alphaproteobacteria > Micropepsales > Micropepsaceae > SZUA-430. The sequence goes on from CAZYGK010000046.1 coordinate 11,016, forward strand.
TATTGACCGCCGGCAGCCACAACCGAGTCAGCGCGTCGCGCTTTGCTTCGGCATCAGGCCCGCGAAATCCCTTGATCTCAGCAACCACGTTGAGAACGCCGCGCCTGCCGTCGTCCATTTGCACGATGAAGTCCGGGCGATAGAAGTGCTCCTCACCCATGAACGTGTAGGGGACCTCGAAGCCCAGACCGTTATTCTTCACGTAGCCGCGCACACGATCGAGCTTCTCAAGGCGCTCTGCGAAGGCAGCCTCCCACGTGGACTCCCACAAGACGAGATTGACCTGTGACTTCGTGGGATCGGTGTCCATCAGCGTGATGCGCGTGGTGTGGAAGTCCACGAAGCGGCTGGAACCAGTGGGATCAGGCCCCACAACCGGACGGATTTTCTCGACGCCAGCAGTCTCCAAGGTGTCCGCGCAAGCGCGGATCATGCGCTGCACAGCCTCATCACGTAGCGCGGTGATCGATAGATAGCCGACCGAACGCCCATCCTTGAGTGTCAAGCACTCACGCAGCCACTCACGCGCGACGCGCAGAAACTGTGGAAACAGAGTCAGCGGTTCGCCATCTACTTGACCTGACAACCTGTGCCACCGCTCAAGGGTCCGCTTGGCGAGCATGAAGGCGATCGTTTGTTCACGTATGGCGCTGTAGTCGCCCTTGATGTCGGTCGAAGCACCGACGAACGGATCAAGCTCGGTGATCTCGGGAATCTTCGGCCAGTTCGCGCTGAGCTCAAGTCGGCTGTCCGGCGTGAAGCGCGCGACTAGGCGGCCGGCGGGAAATTCTACTCGATAACCGTCGAGCCGCGGGAACTTGATCTCGGGTGCCGGCCGCGTGCGATCCGCGAAGACCCTGAATCGCTCCTTCGGTGGTTTGAAGTCCTTTTCGGAATTCGCCGGCATGAACGAGAACGGAACGCCGAGGACCTCGGCATACTCAGGTCGGAACATCCCCTGATCGTCGGCATCGTAGGACACGCGGCGAAGCGCGCGACCCACCACTTGCTCACACAACAGCTGAGTGCCGAACGCGCGACATCCCAAGACATGGGTCACCGTGTTGGCGTCCCACCCCTCGGTTAGCATTGAGACGGAGACAACACAGCGTACTTGCTCGCCAAGCTTGCCACGTTGGCCGACGGTGTTCATCACCTCACGCAGAAGCTCAGCGTCGTCGATCTTTTCAACATCACGCGACGGATCACGTTGGCGGAGTTCCTTCTTGAAGGCGTCAATCTCGTCCCGAGCGTCTTCTTTGAACTGGCCTGCAATCGCGTCGCCAGATTCCAGCTGAGCGGAATCGATCAGGATTGCGCGCCGCCGCGCGATCGGCTTGCCGTTTTCGACGTTGGCAAACATCGGCAGGTTACCGGCCTTCCAGATGCGCTTCTCTTCGTCGTCATCGGGGTTTTCGCAATAGCCAGCGATCCAGTCGTACACCATTCGCGATGTCGTGGTGTTGTTGCACACGACGATGAAGACTGGCGGGGTTTCCTTCTTCGGCCAAACCTGATCGGTGGCTACATAGTCCCGGTAAAGCGCCATCAAGGCAGCCTCAAGCTGAGGGGGAAGCTCCGCCGCCGACATTTCGCCACCCGAGCGCCGACCGCGGCGTGAGAGTTCGCGGCGAATGTGTTTGTAGATGTGCCTGAACACTGGCTCTTGAGCTTGCACCACGTCATCGCGCGTTGGGACACGGGGCACTTTGACAATACCGCTCTCGATCGCGTCCATCAGCGAGAAGTCGGACACGACCCAGCCGAAGAGCTCGCCCTCGCGATAGCCCGAGCCCCGCAGAAAGAAGGGCGTCGCGGACAGGTCGTACACGGCTTTGACGCCCAGAACGCGATCTACCGCCCTAATGCCATTGATCCAGAGGCGTGCGGCTTTGTTGTTCTCTTCCGCGTCAGCGCGCGCCTCTGCCGCAGTTTCGTCCTCTGCGCGATCGACTGCTGCGCTATCGTCCGGCTTCTGCTCGTAGCAATGGTGGGCTTCGTCGTTTATCACGATGATTCCGCGGCGACCCATCAAGGGGGCCATCACGCGGTGGATCATCTGCCCATCCGTCTCGCGGAACCGCTCGTCGAACTCCTCTTCGGACTCGCGGCCACGAAGCACCTCGGCGGTTCCCTTCGCCATCTCCGCGCGACGGTATTTGAATGCATGAAAGTTCGTGATGACGATGCGCGCCTTGTGAAGGTCGGGCATTAGATCTCGCGGAACAATGGACAGGCGTTCGTAGATTGAGTCTGGCGCCTCGGGCTTCAACACGCGCAGCCGATCCTTGATCGTTATGCCTGGCGCGACGATCAGAAACGCGTCCGTGAACATCTTAGAGTTAGGGCGGCGGGACTTGTTGATTGTATGCCAGGCGATCAGCATCGCCATCACGGTCGTTTTTCCGGCCCCTGTGGCGAGCTTCATCGCCTGGCGAAACAGACCCGGATTGGCTGCCTCGCTATGTCTCGCGGCAGCGTCGCTTAGTTCCTGAAAGGCACGGTTCTTCGGGGCGACTTCGGTTAGCCAGATAATTGTCTCGGCTGCCTCTACCTGGCAAAAAAACAATGGGCGCTGTCGAGCTTTGTCGCGCCAGTGCTCAAGTAGACGGCCGGTTTCATAAGTCACGCCGGCCTGGCTCAGAGGAAGCTTTCGCCATGCATCCACTTTGTCGCGAATCCGATTGACGAGGTCGTTCGCGCGAAACGCCGTTGGTCCTTCGACATCGTACTCAAACTCAACCTGGCCAGCCGTCCTCTTTGATTTGGGTATGGGAACGACGTAAGCGCTGACCCGACGGTCCGAAATCGCCATACCGGTTGGCATGCCGCGGTCGTTGAGCTGCCAGTGCTGCGTTGGTGCGCTGAACGGGGAGTTGAGGATCGGGTTTTGCAGGGCGTTGGTCATTTCACCGCGTGTAAGTCTTTCTGGAGACTTCTATGCCAGTTTCGTGAAGCTGTGTGCAGGGAGTCGTTTAGGCGTGCGACAACCGTCAGTGAATCCTATTGCGCAAGAAAATCTGGCGTTTAGCCATGCCCCATGAGGGGCTGGTGCATAGTGCTGTGCAGCGACGCACGTCGTGTGATGTGGTTTTCCCCAGCGAGGTTCCATACAATTTCTAGGGGAAATTCAGACTCGCCGATTTGTTCTTAACGTTGGGCCAGAGGGCGAAGGGTACTCCGGAATCAAGATCGGCATAAGAGCTCCCATTCTATAAGGGGCCGTGTTGCCACCCCAGAAACTCTACCGCCGTCTCGACATCGCCGTAACCGTAGATCTTCATCGCCCAGTATGACGGCGGGCGTTCGCTTTGGCCCGGCAGGCCCGCGCGCAGAAGGGCGTCTTCGTCCGTGCGTACCACGAGTTTGGTCGTGCCCACGCGCGGTTAGATCTCCACGCTCCAGAAATTGTTGGGCGTCTCCATGAACAGGTGCGGGTTCGTCGGGCGCTTCAGCGCGCCTTCGTGCGTCGCGCGAGTCACCGCCGCCTATTTCGTTTGCCGCAGCTTCGCAAAGCGGCGGGCCACTTCGGCGATGTCGAATTGCACGGCGGTGGATGAGGCGTCCACCAGCTGGTTCTTGCCTTTGGCGAGAAACAGCTTTTTCAGCGCCATGTGCACCTCGTCGTTCTTCGGCACTTCGCCGACATCCCTATCGGCAAACTGAGAGACCTTGGCGAGCTCGCTCGCCTGCGCTGTGCCGTCGGCATACGCCTCGGGCTCCAAACGCTCCAACGCAACGATCGCAACGGCGGAGCGGCCAATGAAATCGCTTTGCCCCACACGAAACCCGGCGAGGTAGTCGCTTCCCGTCTCCTCTCCGCGTGCGATGCGCATATGTTCATAGACGTAGAGATCGGCATCAGGCGACCACATCGACACATACAAGAACTTTGCGTCGAAAAAGCCGGTACAATCCCATCGCCGGGGCGGTCTGTTCGGTGTGGTCGCCGCACCGAAATACATGCCGGAAAATCCTAACAGGCCCTTTTCCGGTTCCGTCAGATAGAGAAGCTCTTGCACGAACCTGTCCGGTTCGTCGGCGATCGCGTGCCGGTACACGCGATACACGCCGCGAAAGATGTCAAGAAATCGCTTGTTGGCATCGGCCGGCTGCCGCACCGGGAATGCGATGTTGACATGTAAGGCGTGCGCTAGGTTGGACTGAAAGCTTCCGGACGTTTTCTTGATAAGGTCTTTGGTGATCCGCCAGGTGACGCCGCAAAGGCCGGCGAGCGCGCGCAGAGGTTCAACGGTCGGCTTGTCTTTTCCCTGAACCTTCTTCAGCTCGTAAAGATAAAGGTACACCAACGCGGAGAAGGAGGCCCGGCGCAACGCGCTCTCGCCGTTCAGCCAACGGTTCAAGTTCTTCGTCGTGATCACTTTCGGAAAGTTGATCTTTTCGGTGCCCACTTCGTCTTCGTTCGTACAGGCGGGAACTGTCCGTTCACCCAACTTGCGCGCGCAGTTTCGCATCTGGATGAACAGCGGCTTCAGGTTGCCGTCTTGTGCACGGTCGCCGGAAAACTCTTTGGCGATCGCCAGTAGAAACGTGCGGAACCTGTCGTCGTTGCGTCGTTTCATGCCGTGCATTGACCCCTCGAAGTTTCCTTGGCGTGCGCGACGCGAGTTTCGAGTTTCGCGGAAATTTCCGGTTCATGTCCAGGTGGTTGCTCGGACGCGGCGTCTCGTGGCCCAACAAAAGAATCGAACAATGGGACTTTGTTCTGCGCAATATTCAGTAGTTTCTCGGAGATTTTCAGCAGCAATCGTGCAATTCGTTTGCTCATCGTGCTTGAGCACGAAAACCATTCTGAAGGAGCCGATTATGTCTCAATCGAAAATTTCCGCTCTGCGCGGCTTGGGCTTTAGGGCCGGGTTCTGCCTCTCCATTCTTATCCTGGCTTGCCCGAAAGAGCTTTGGGCGGCGCTGCCATCGCTGTCGGGCGCTCCCTTGCTGCCCGAACTTGGCCTGCTGAAATTCTACGCCGTCTTGGGTTTGACGCTGCCGCTTGTTCTTCTCGAGTTGGGCGCTCGAAGCTATGCCCACCACCTGGCGCACTACCTTGAAAATCTGAGCAAGGATCGGCGCGATTGGGCGTTGACGTTGCTTGCGTCGCTGACGCGGACGCAGATTTGGCGTCACGCTTGTTTGTTGGCCCTCGTGGCGCTCGGCTTACTCAACGCCGCCGATCTCTTGGCGCACGCCCACACGGGCGAATTCCTGATCGCGCTCATCACGGCGGCTGCGTCCTTGGCCATCGTCGTTTGGTCGGAACTGCTGCCGTTCGAAAAGGTTTTGATTGATGCCATCGATGCGCTGCTCAACTTCGGGCGCCGTGCGCGCACGTATGCTGCCTCGCATCTGGCGGGCAAATCTCTGCGCCTCGTCGCGGCGGGCAGCGTGGTCGCCTGGATCTGGCCGACAATGAATGCCCTCGCCACTGGATCCTTGCTCAGCCTCTAGTGGAGACACAATCGTGGAAGACGACCCCTCGGGGGCGGTTTGGCCGCCCCCGTTTTTGTTTGCGCAGGTGTCAGCGGCGCGGCGGTTTGCTGACCGCCAGAAACTGCAGCGCCGTTTCGATGTCGCCGTAGCCGTAGATCTTCATCGCCCAGTACGACGGCGGGCGTTCGCTTTGGTAGGGCAGGCCCGCGCGCAGTAGGGCGTCTTCGTCCGTGCGCACCACGAGTTTGATCGCGACGGCGCGCGGTTGAATCTCCACGCTCCAGATATTGTCGGGCGTCTCCACGAACAGGCGCGGGTTCGTCTGGCGCTTCAGCGCGCCGGTGTAGCTCGCGCGGATGCGGGCGATGAGGGCGCGGGCCACGCGCTCCATCTCGCTGCCCAGTTGCGCGCACTCGGCCGCGAACGCCGCGTCGTCGTTGGCGGCGGCGGCGTCGGTTGCGGTTGGCGCGGGCGCGGCCAAGGGGGCGGGGGCCGGCGCTGCCGGGGTCGCGGGCGGGGTCTTCGCGGCGCTTGGCGGTCCTGATGTCAGTGCCGCCGTCGCGGTCGCCAGAAAGATCGCCCGCTCGCCCGCGCCCAACGCCACCACGCTCACGCCGTCGAACGGCGCCCGCAGCTCCGCCCCGTTCCACGCGGGCGCGGTCAGCAGCACCACATGCGGCCCGCGGCTCCGCAACGGCGCGCCGGGCAGGCGCCGCGCCTCGGTCTCCGACAATCTGCCGGTCCATACGCCGTCGTCCAAAGCGCGCGCGGGGCCGAATGAGATGTGCATGGGTGGGGCTCCTGGTGGGGTGGGGGGTGGGATTCGGGAATGGGGTTTCGGGGATCGGGAATGTGTGGCTTGGAGTTAGGTGGTTTGAGCCCACGCGATTTTCTTGGCTTGGCTTTCACTCTCCCGGCCATGACGAATTTTTTTGCGCGCCGGTTTGGGCGTGGGTCTTCGCATTCGGTCTTGGTGCTTGGCCTTGGCGGGCGGTCTTGGCATTCGGTCTTCGCGTTTGGTCTTGGGTGTGAGTCTTGGCGTTGTTCTTCCTGGGACCGCCGGCATCCTGCCGGCTCTTGGGGCCGTGAAGCGTCAGGAAGAGCCGGCTAGAAGCCGGCGGTCCCAGGAAGGGTGGTCTTGGTCTTCGGTCTTGGCACTCGGTCTTGGACGTTGGTCTTGGGTTTGAGTCTTGGCGTTTGGTCTTCGCGTTCAAGACCATCGGCGAAGACCGCCGGCGAAGGCTGTGCCTCAAGACTCTCGTCCAAGACCAAACGCCAAGACCGAGGCGCAAGACGCCAAATCCCTCACCCCTGCGTCAATCACGCCACCTTATCATGCGACACTTTTGTTCGCAATTTGTTCTTTTCTTTTTCGGCGCTTTCGGCTATGTTCGGCGCTGTTGTTGGGTAGTTGGGAGGGGTGCGCACAGCGCGCCGCGCGGGCGAGAGGCGTATGAGCGAAAAGCGGATAGATGAAATGGCAACCGACTATGATTTCTCCGAAGGCCAGCGCGGCAGGTTCTATCGGCCGGATTCAGTGGTTTCCGTGGTTGACGACGCGCGCGTCAAAGCTGGGCTGGGCGGGCGCGCTCCGGTCTCATATACTGCGTCCATGAGCACGCTTCTCTCACGTATCACCGTTCGCGCCGAACAAATGCACGGGCAGCCCTGCATCCGGGGCATGCGCATTCGCGTGTCGGACATCCTTGAGATGCTGGCCGGCGGGATGACCTATGACGAGCTTCTCGCGGACTATCCCTATCTCGAGCGCGACGACATTCTGGCGGCGCTCGCCTACGCGGCGCAGGAAATGAAGCATCCGGTTGTCACGGCAGCGCAGTGAAGTTTCTGGTCGATGCGCAGTTGCCGCCGCTCTTGGCCGGGTGGCTACGAGACAAAGGATACGAAGCCGTTCATGTCGAAGACGTGGGCTTGAGCGAAAGCGACGATCCCGACGTGCGCAAACATGCGGAGGTCAACGGTATGATCGTGGTGACAAAAGACCGCGATTTCGCACAAGTGGCCTCCGTCGGTACGCCGCCACAGGTTCTTTGGGTGCGTACCGGCAATGCTCCAACTCGCGTGATTGTGGAACGGTTCGAGTCCAACTGGCAGGCCGTGGTCACCTATCTGGCGCAAGGATTCTCCGTCGTCGAGATTCGGTGAATCCGCGATGGCGCTCCAAGAAAGCCGCTCACGACAAGGCAGCGGGCAGAGCGGATTGCAACGTCCCGAGAATGACATCGAACCGAAACGATCCCCGAGGTGCGGGGATTGCTCCGGGACGAAGCGCGGCGTGTTCTGCCGGCCGGTGATTGGCAATTGAGGAAGTCGTGGGTGGTCCGCCGGAGTTTATCCTCCGGCCAACGTGGAGCGTTGGACCGGGGGCGGACCATGACAACAGATCTTGAGCTGTCGTGCAGTTATGGGCCTCAGGAACTACGAGGATCGCGAATACGCTGCCGGCCGGACAGGCAATCCGGACGGCGACCCTTGTGCCGATTGTCCGGCTTCAATGCGCTCGCGGGTCGGTTCTTGACGTCGATCAAGGGCTGCGCGCGGCGGTTGATACGCGTCATTGTTTGGCTTCGACGGCGGTTCTCTTCTTGGCTGGAATGGCGCGCGTCTATTTCCGCGCGCCCACAGCCAGAGGGCAGACGTCATGAAACATATTGCTAGCTTCGTTCTCGCGGCCGCGTTGCTCAGCGGTGCCGCCGCGTTCGCGCAACCGGGCGGTTCCGGTGGCGGTCAACCGCCGCCGCCGCAAGGCGGACCGCCGCCCCACACGCAACCGGCGCCGCCGCCACTCGGCGCGCAGCCGCCACCGCCGCCGCCACCGTCCGCCGACCGGCGCCCGCGCCGGTCGCGGCCGCCGGTGTTTCAGCCGCAGCCGCCAGCACCGCCGACGCCGCCCCCGGTCGTTCCCAACAACGGCTTCCGCACCGACGGGCAACGCTGGTCGCCGGGCGACCGGCTGCCGCCGCAATTCCGCGATCCGCAATACGGCGTGCAGGATTGGCGATTGCACAATCTGCCGCCGCCGCCGCGCGGCTATCGCTGGTATTGCCGCGCCGGCGGGCATTGCTTCCTGGTCGCGATCAACAACGGCGTGATCCGGCGGACCTATTGGCGCGACGAGCGCGATCGCTATTGGCGCAACCGCTATACGCGCCGCTACACCTATAACGACGACATCTACTATCGCGAATGCCGCAGCCGGCCCGATCCCGCGGGCGTTCTGATCGGCGGCTTGATCGGCGGCCTCATCGGCGGCGCGGCGCATGACGGCGACGGCGGTGACGTCATCGCGGGCATCATCATCGGCAGCGTGCTCGGCGGCGCGCTCACCCGCGATATGGACTGCGAGGATCGCAGCTACGCCTACTATGCCTACTACCACGGGCTGAACAGCGGGCGCCCCGGCATCTATCGCTGGCGCAATCCGCGCAACCGCCACTACGGCGACTTCCACGTGCGCGGCTACTACTACGATCCCGACGGCTTCCACTGCGCGACGTATTCGAACACCGCCTGGCTGCCGCATCGCCGCAGCGGCAGCGGCCGCGCCTGCCGCCAACCCGACGGCGCCTGGGCGTTCGTGAACTAGAACGACGGCGCGGGCGGCTCAAAGGGGCCGCCCGCGTTCAGCAAAATCGCGTCTTGATCTTTCGGACCTTAGCCCGGCGTGCGCCGCAGATAGATGAACCAGTAAACGAGGCCGACGAGGACGCCGCCGCCGACGATGTTGCCGGCGGTGACGGGGATCAGGTTCGCGACCAATCCGGCGAGCCCGAGCGTGGGGTAGTCCGACGGGCTGCCGCCGGTCAGGTTCCAAAATTCGTCGCCCGCCAAGGCTTGGATCAGCAACGCGTTCGGCACGAAGTACATGTTGGCGACCGAGTGCTCGAACCCGGCAGCGACGAAGGCTGCGATCGGAAACAAGACGGCCAGCAGCTTATCGGTTGTCGTTCGCGCGCCGTAGCAGATCCACACCGCCAAGCAGACAAGCACGTTGCACAAGACGCCCATGAAGAACGCGCGCACGAACGGCAGCGACGATTTCGCTTCGCCGATCGCCAACGCCGTCTTGCCGACCTCTCCGTTTGCCAAGAGATGGTGTCCCGCCAGAAAGACGAGCAAGGCGGTGCCGAGCGCGCCCACCAGATTGCCCGTGAACACGATGCCCCACGCTCTGAGCAGTGCCGCGAGCGTTATCCGGCGTCCGGCGAGCGCCATCACCATCAAATTGTTGCCGGTGAAAAGTTCCGCACCGCCCAGCACGACGAGGATCAACCCCAGCGAGAAAACGAGGCCGCCCAACATCCGTGCAATACCGAACGGAACGATACCCTCCGTTCCCGTCCACATGGTCGTCGCCGCCATGGCGCCGAGCCCGATGAAGGCGCCGGCAAGTATGGCGAGGACGAACAGCCGTGTTCCGTCCATGCTCGCCTTGACGACACCCAGATCCTCTGCGCGCCGCGCAATCTGCGCCGGCAGCAAGGCGTCGAACGGGGCGTGAGGATGCGCAGGTGGATCGTCGTGCTCCGGCGTTGTCATAGGCCCCCGATTGTTGGTGCGTTACACGTTCCCCTAGCGGCTCCTGTCGTGCTTCGCAATGGCGGGCTCTCCACAGCGCGGTGGAGCAGGGTTTTCGCGAATCTGGCGGATGTAGGTAGGCGTCACGGCGCTGGGTTGGCGTGGCGAAAGCTTCGTCGCGATGCTTCCTCCAATTGCACTCTGACCCCATATTTCGCCGGGCGTTCGCGGCTTCGTTCGTTCAACATTTGCTTAACCGCGAAAGCGCGACCTTGGCCGCGTTGCCGCTTCTCTTGTTTGCGGCGCATTCGAAAGTTCCGATGCTCCGCGTCTTCATCCGTTCGATGTGCCTGTTGCTCGCCGCCGCCGCGACTGCAGCGGTCTCGATCGCAGCGCCTGCGGCGCCGTCAACGGCGCCGGCGCGGCCAGCGGTTGCGGCGCCATCGTTGTACGAGCGCGGTGTCGCGGCGCGGCGCGCGGGCCGGCCTGAGGCGGCGGTGGCCTTGCTGTCGCAAGCAGCCGCGCTTGAGCCCAACAATGCGGATATTCAGTTGGAACTCGGCCTCGCGTTGCTCGCGGTGCCGCGGCTCGATGCGGCGGAGCAAGCGTTGACGCGCGCGCTGAATCTTGCGCCCGGCTATGTCGACGCCGAGATCGGCCTTGGCTATGTCGAATTGTTCCGCGGCCGCCGGCTGGAAGCCGATGGGCGCGCGCAACGCCTGCTGCGCCTCTATCCGCAACGGCCGGACGTCGTCGCGCTTGCGCAGCGAACCGGGCAGCCCGCTGCAGCGGAAAAAGCGAGCGTCCCGACGGCGCAGAAGCCCGCGCTCGGGCCCACGCGTATCGATAGCACGGTGTCGTACAGTCATCTGTCCGGTGGCCGTGCGCCCTGGCGCGAGGCGGAGCTCGCCGCCACCTTCGCGGCGGCAGACGCCGGCTTTTTGTCGGTGTCTTTCAATCACGCGTCGCGCTTTGACAACGAGGACACGACCGCCGCGCTACGCTACGAGGCCCCGCTCGCGGCCGACGTGCGCGGTTTCATCTCGTTGAGCGGGACGCCGGACGCTTCGTTCAAACCCGACGCGGCATTCGCTGCCGGCGGCTGGTGGACTGTGGTTGACGATCTTGGTGCGCTCGACGCCCTGCGCCTCACTGCCTCGGCGCGGTTTGCCACCTACACCGCCGGCGACGTCACATCGGTCTCCGGCGGCGCCGAAATCGACGTATGGGACGGCGTTCTTTTCGTGTCGGCGCAACTCATCGGCGTGTGGGACGAGACCGGTTCCTACAACAGCGGCCAAGCGGTGCAGCTGCGCCTACAGCCTAACGATGCCTTTGCGGTCCGTTGCGGCTGGGCGAACGCGCCCGACAGTTCGGAGGGGCGCACGTTCTTGACGCGGACGCTTTTTGCGGGGCTCGAGGTGACGTTGTCGCCGCAGCTCAGTGCGTCGGCCGTCTATGCGCGTGACGAGTTGGAGGGGTTGTATTCACGCGATACCGGTTCGCTCGGGCTCGCCTACCGGTTTCAACCTTCATGACTTTCCTCCAGGCGATTTGGACGGTCTCGATGATACTTGCCGTTTGGGCGCTGCTTTCGGTGTTCTCGCTCTTGGTGGTGCGCTTGATCCGCGAGCGACGGCAGCGCCGGCATGCTGCCGTGCGGGCACGGCTGAAGACGAATGTGAGGTCGCTCTTCACCGAGCATGGCCAGCCGGCCGACTACGAGCGCATCGCAGGCCAAAACGGGTTCACGGCGGTCGCGCTCGAGCTTTTGATGGAACTGGACGGCGGGTCGCGTGCGCGCTTGGTCGCGTTCATGCGGCAGCGGGGCATCGACGGCCGTTTGCGGCAAGGGTTGCGGCGTGCCAACCAGGCGAAGCGTCTGGCGGCTGCGGAAGGCTTGATGTTCTTCCCGTCGCCGCAAACGTGCGCTGCGTTGGAGCGCGCGCTTCGAGACCGTGATCTCGACGTGCGCTTGGCCGCGGCTGCCAGTCTGGTGGCGCAGGATGCGACGCCGCCTCTCGACGTGTTGCTGCCTTTGCTCACCCGCGGAGGACGCGGCATGCCGGCGCGCTTGGGGCAGATTTTGCGCGACTATGGCGAGCGCCATCCGGGCGGGGTGATCGCGACAGCGCGCGACCAGAAACTGCATCCGTTCATTCGCGCCAAAGCGGTGGAGACGATAGCCGTCATCAAGGGCGGGTGCTGGATGTATTCGGTGCACGCTCTCGTGTCGGCGCCGGAGCCCGATATTCGTGCGGCGGTGTTGCGCGGTATCGGCAAGGCGCCGAGCGAGAACGCGCGCGTCGTCGTCGCGCATTGCCTGCGCGATCCCAGCTGGTTCGTGCGTGCTGCGGCAGCCGACGCTGCCGGGCGGATCGGCCTTTACGAATTGGTGCCGGCGATCGTTCGCTTGGTTGACGACGAACAGTGGTGGGTTCGCTTCCGCGCCACCGAGGCCTTGGAACGGCTCGATGCGGTGGGCCGCAAGGCGCTAAGGGACATGGCCAAGTTCGGCTCCGACCGGCAGAAACGGCAAGCGCAGCTCACGCTCTCGAAGCACGCGGTCACATGAGCGCGGATCCATCCTCGGCCCTTGTCGTTGCGGTGACGCTCATTGCATGGTCGATCGTGATCGCCGGCTCGCTGCAGTGCCTTCTGCATACGGTGCAATTGTTTCTGGCGGGCTGGGCGTTGTGGGAACGGCCGCCGATGTCGAACTCCGGCCAGTTGTGGCGCCGGACCGCCGATGCCGCGCCGCCGGTTGCGGTCCTGGTTCCAGCCTATAACGAAGAGCGCACGATCGTCGCCAGTTTGCGCGCTCTGTTGGCGCTGACTTATCCGGATTTCGAGATCATCGTCATCAACGACGGGTCGAAGGACAGCACGATGGACGTGCTGATGAAACATCTCGATCTCGTGCCCGGCAGCCGGCCGTTCGAGACGGCGGCGCCGCACCAGCCGGTCAAAGCGATCTATAGCTCGCCGCAGCATCCGCGCCTGCTCGTCATCGACAAGGAAAACGGCGGCAAGGCCGACGCTTTGAATGCGGGGATCAACTTGGCGCAAGCGCCGATCTTTTGCGCGATCGACGCCGACAGCATTCTTGAATCGGACGCGTTGCTGCGCGCGGTCCAGCCCTTCGTTGCCGATCCTTTGAAAGTGGTGGCGGTCGGCGGAACGATCCGGATCTTGAACGGCTGCCGGGTGGAAGGCGGCCGGATTGCGGCGGTGGGCTTGCCGCGCAGTCTTCTGGCGCTGTTCCAGATCATCGAGTATCTGCGCGCGTTCCTGCTTGCCCGGCTGTCGTTGAGCCGTATGGAGACGCTGACGATCATTTCCGGCGCCTTCGGTTTGTTCCGGCGGCAGATTGCGCTGCAGGTCGGCGGCTACAGCACCGATACGGTGGGCGAAGATCTGGAACTCGTCATCAAGATCCACCGCGAGATGCGCCGCTTGAAGCGGCCCTATCGCGTGGAGTTCATCCCGGAACCGGTGTGCTGGACCGAGGCGCCGGTTTCGTTGCGCGCGCTCGGGGCGCAGCGGCGGCGCTGGCAGCGCGGGTCGGTGGAAACCTTCTTCAAGCACCGGGACATGTTCATGAACCCGCGTTACGGCCGGGTCGGGCTGCTCGGCTTTGGGCAGATCTTCGTGGTCGACCTTGCCGGGCCGGTGCTGGAGTTGCTCGGCTATGTGCTGATTCCGTTGTTCTATCTTCTCGGGATGCTCGACGTTGCCTTCGTGTTTGCGTTCTTGGCGCTGACCATCGCGTTCGGCATTTTTCTCAGCGTGGGATCGCTGGTGCTCGAGGAGATCGAGCTCCGCCGCTTTCCACGTGCCCGCGACGTCGCCATTCTGGCGTTCGCCGCCGTAGTCGAGAACTTCGGCTATCGCCAAATCAACTCGATCTGGCGACTGCAAGGCTTGTGGCAGTACGTCAGAGGGATGCAGGGTTGGGGTCCCGCCACGGTGCGCGCCTAGAGCGCATTTCGTGTGCCCATTCGTCTGTCATACCGGCTCGCGCTTCGCTTGGCCGGGATGACAGGGGAAAATGCCATGGCGCTGCTACGTTTGCTTGCGCGGCACCAAACGGTCAAGGACGACGGCCATCGCGGGCAAAACGGTGATGGCGGCGAGTGCGTTGGCGAGCACCAGGAAGGCGAGGAGCCAGCCCATGTCGGCTTGGAACTTCAAGCCCGAGAATGCCCAGCAGCCGACGCCGAGTGCGAGCGTCAGCGCCGTGTAGACGATCGCAGCACCCTCTTCGCGCAACGACAGGGCGAACGCCTCAGCCATGGCCGAGCCTTCGCGCAGGTGCAACTCGATCCGTTCGTAGAGATAGAGTCCGAAGCCGACGCCGATGCCGGCCGCCAGCACGAAGACCGGCAGCGTCGTGACCGTCAGGCCGATGTCGAGCCAGGCGAGCAGCCATAGACCCAACGCGTTCGCGAGGGCCAGCGGCGCCAGGCAGCACGGCACGGCGCGCCAGTCGCGATAGGCGGCAAAGACCAGAATGCCGATGACGCCGAACACCAGAAGCGGTGCGGTCACGCGCGCCTCGCGCACCGCGTCGTTGATCGCGGCCAGGACGCCGCCGTTGCCGGTCGCCAGTCGGAACGTGACCT
>CAZYGK010000047.1:0-25135 GCA_964647355.1 uncultured Flavobacteriaceae bacterium
CGATGCTGAACCAGGCCAAGGGCCTCAAGTGCCCGACGCCGGAAGGCGCGTTCTACGTCTATCCCTCGTGCCAAGGCACGATCGGGAAGGCGGCGCCGTCGGGACGCACGATCAAGAACGACGAAGACTTCGCCGCCGAGTTGCTCGAAGCCGAAGGCGTCGCGGTCGTGCACGGCGCGGCCTTCGGACTCTCGCCGCACTTCCGCATCTCCTACGCGACCTCCGAGGAAGTGCTGGAGAAAGCTTGCGAGCGCATCCAGCGCTTCTGCGCGAACTTGCGTTAGGTTTCATCTCCGACGTGCGAGCGTTATAGTGGTACGTCACGGGGGACCTTGGGATGAAACGCATCGCTATCGCGTTGGCACTTCTCGCGACCGCTTTTGGCGCGAATAGGGCCCTGACGGACGACCTCGTATCGGCTTGCCGGTACGGGGACTATGACAAGCCGGACGATACCATCGGTGCCTGCAACGCCTGGATCAAGGCTGCTCTGAATGACAAGGAGCGCGCGGAGGCATATCTCGGTCGCGCGCGGGCCTATCAGGCGAAAGACGATTATGCGCGTGCGCTCGCGGATATGGACCGGGCCATTGCGCTCGACCCACAGAACGCGTCGGCATTTACGCAGCGCGGTGATGCATACAGTGCGAAGGGCGATTTCGCACGCGCGCTTGCCGATCACGATCGCGCCGTCGCGTTGGCGCCGGGCGATCCCTTCGTTTATCGCGGGCGGGCCGACTTTCACTTTGATCGCGGAAACTACGATCTCGCATTCGCCGACTACGATCGCGCGATATCTCTCGCCCCGGACTATGCGGACCACTATTCCGCCCGCGGCGAGCGGCACTTGGAACGCCGGCAATTCGACCTGGCGATGGCCGACTTTACGAAGGCCATCGCGCTCGATCCGGACTCGCCATTTCTTTACGCGAAACGCGCACGCGCGTATGCAGGGCAAGGCGACTTTGCGCGTGCGCTTGCCGATCACGACAAGTGCATTGCGTTGGAGCCAAAATCGGCGCTCGGTTATGCGGAGCGCGCGGATACGTACAGGCGGATGGGCAACCTCGATCGTGCGATCGCTGATCTCAAAACCTCGCTCGGCCTCGATCCTGGGTACGGGCTTTCCTTCGACATGCTGCTCAGTATCTATCTGGAGAAGGGCGACTTGCAGGCCGCGGAGTCCTTGGTTAGCGCAGAAATCGCCCGGGCGCCGAACCAGCCGGAGCTCTTTCGGAAGCGCGCCGACATCCATGCGAGGGCGGGCGACGTCGATCGCGCTCTTGCCGACCTCGACGCGGCGGTCAGGCTCGCGCCGAAGGAACCTTTGACGTTGTTGCGGCGCGGCTTGCTGCTCGCCGATAAAGGCGACCTGCCACGGGCGCTCGCCGACTTTGAGGCTGCGCGGCGCGCGGCCGATGCTGAAGACGAGTATCTCTACCGCACCTCAATGTGCTGGGCGCGTGCTGCCGCGGGCAGCGACCTCGCGTCGGCGCTGGCCGACTGTCAGCGTGCGGTGCGCCAACGCCCCGACGCCGCGTCGGTCGTCTTCACGCGTGGGTTCGTCTACCTGCGGCTCAACCGCTTGAGCGAGGCGCGGGCCGATTTCGAAGCGGCCCTCAAGATCGATCCGAAGCACGACGATTCGCTGTTCTGCCGCGGTATCGTGCGCCGCCGCCAAGGCGACATCGCGGGCGGCGATAGCGACATTGCGGCTGCAAAGGCGATCAACCCAGAGATCGCAGCGCAGTACGCAACGCTGGGGATCGTTCCGTAGTGGCGCCGGCGCTGCGGTCAAGCGCTTGTGCTAGCCGCCGCGTAGGCGCGAGGTGCGGTCTTTGAGCGAGGCGGTGAGCGAGGCGATGTCGCCGCGGTTCTGCGACAGGACCGAGGCGAACTGATCGCGTTGTTCGACCGAGAGCCAGATTCCCGCGACCTGCACGTCGACGATCTTGTAAGCGCCGCCTTCAGCCACGAGGCGGAACGCGATGCGCAACGGTTCACGCAGCGGCCCGCCTTCGGCCACCGTCGCGACCGTGACGTCGCCCGGCTTGTTCGCGGCGTCGCCGGTGACGCGGACGGTCGCCCCGGCATAGTCCACCAGATGCGAGCCGTAGATCGCGGTCGAGTACGCGGTGAAGGCGGCGACGAACGGCTCCACCACGCCGTCGGGCGCGCCGCGGCGGAAGTTGCCGAGCGTGAACAGCGCGGTCTTGCGCGCGTCCATGTGCTCGACGATGTAGGCGGTGAAGCGGTTCACGCGCGCGGCCTTGTCCATGCGCGGATCGCGCAGGATCGCAAAGCCGTTGTCGATCATCGTTTGCGTGTAGGCGCGCGCGGCGTCGTCGGCCGATGCGGGCGCCGCGGTCAGCGTGGCGCTCAGAACAATCGCCGCGACCATCGCAGCGAACCAAGATGGAAACATGAAGTCGCGCATGGCTACCCTCCTTGCACGCGCCAAAGAGGCTAGCGCGAAACAGAGTCACTCAACCGCAACGCGTACGGTGAATTTGCGTTGTTGCGAGCGAGGGTTTGCGGGCGCCCGCCCGTTAATGGTCTGTTAACCCGGTTCGGTGGCAGCCGGACTGCATGTCCCCGGAATTGAAAGGGCCTTCGATGAGCGATCTTTTGATGATGGATGCGACGGCGCTGTCGGCGGCGATCCGGGCGAAGCGGGTTTCCAGCGTCGAGGTGATGCAGGCGACGCTGGCGCAGATCGGGCGGTTGAACGGCCGCGTCAACGCGATCATCGATTTGCGGGACGGCGATGAGCTCTTGGCGGAGGCGCGGGCGTGCGACGAGGACATCGCGCGTGGGGCTTGGCGCGGGGTGCTGCACGGGTTTCCGCAGGCGATCAAGAATCTGGAACCGGTCGCCGGCATGCGGATGACGATGGGCTCGCCGTTGCTGAAAGATTTCCTTCCGCCCGGCGACAGCATCATGGTCGAGCGCATGCGCAAGGCCGGTGCGATCGTCATCGGGCGGACGAACACGCCTGCGTTCGGGTTGGGTTCGCACACGTACAATCCCGTGCACGGCACGACGCTGAACGCCTATGACCAGCGCGTCAGCGCGGGCGGCAGCAGCGGCGGCGCTGCCGTTGCCGTGGCGCTCCGCATGCTGCCGGTTGCGGATGGCGGCGACTACGGCGGCAGCCTGCGCAATCCCGCCGGCTGGAACAACATTTTCGCGCTCCGGCCGTGCATCGGCCGCGTGCCCGCGAGCCCGCGCGATGTTTGGATGCCGGGCATGTCGGTGCTGGGGCCGATGGCGCGCAACGTTGCCGACCTCGCCCTCTTGCTTGGCGTGCAGGCGGGGTTCGACGCGCGGTCGCCGCAGTCGCTCGACGGCACGCTCGATCTTTCGCCGCGCGCGCTTGAGGCAGATGTGAAGGGCAAGCGTATCGCCTGGCTCGGCGACTTCGGCGGGCAGATGCCGTTCGAGCCGGGCGTGCTCGCGCTTTGCCGCGAAGCGCTGAAAACATTCGAAGCTCTCGGCTGCATCGTCGAGGAGGCGGTGCCGGATTATCCGCTCGAGAAGATGTGGCGCGCGTTCTTGACGTTGCGCGCGTGGCACGGCGGTTCGGGCATTCTCACGCTCTATGAGGATCCGAAGCGGCGCGCGCTCTTGAACGCGCAGGCGATCTTCGAAATCGAAGCGGGCCAGAAGCTCACCGCGTACGATCTCAGCGCCGCCAGCATGGTGCGCACGCACTGGTACGAGGCGGTGCGCCGGCTGTTCGAGCGCTACGATTATCTCGTCGCGCCGACGGCGCAGGTGTTTCCGTTCGACGCCGCGCTGGATTGGCCGAAGGAAATCGCGGGCGCGACGATGGCGACCTATCACGAGTGGATGAAGGTCGCGATCGCGATCACGATGAGCGCGTGTCCGGTCGCCGCGGTGCCGGCGGGGTTCAACGCGGCGGGGTTGCCGATGGGGCTGCAGCTTGTCGGGCCGCTGGGCGGTGAGGTTGCGTGTTTGCAGTTGGCGCAGGCATATGACCGGGCGACGGGGTGGGCGAAGAGGCAGGCTCCCGGGCTGTTAGACACTTGCAGTGACTAGTCCAATGGACTAGTCTGCGAGAATGTCGGATTCAACGCCGGTCACGGTTGTCGAGACTCCGGAGTTCTTGGCGGCGACGCGAAAGCTGATGAGCGACGACGAGCGGGCGCTGCTGGTCGACTATCTCTCCCTCCACCCGACGGAGGGCGACTTGATCAAGGGCGCGGGCGGCGTGCGCAAGCTGCGGTGGGCCCTTGAAGGTCGAGGCAAGCGGGGCGGTGCGCGCGTGATCTACTACTATCACAGTGCGGACGTGCCGTTGTTCGCGCTGACGGCTTACGCAAAGAACGTGCGCGACGATTTGAGTGCCGATGAAGTCGATGGTTTTCGAGCGTTGGCAAAGGGCATAGCGCAGGCATTCGCAAAGAAGAAGGTGACGTGAAATGACCAAGGTTGCGGCGAGCATCAAACGCGGATTGGAGCAGGCGCTGGCCTATGCAAAGGGCGAAGCCGACAGGTCGCATTATCGCGTGCACGTCCCGCGGACGATCGATGTGCGCGCGATCCGGACGCAGCTGAAGATGACGCAAGAGGAATTCGCTGCGCGCTTCGGCTTCAGCGTCAACACGCTCAGGCATTGGGAGCAGGGCAAGCGCCAACCGGAAGCATCGGCACGGGCGTATCTGACGGTGATTTCACGCGCGCCAAAGTCGGTGCGCAAGGCGTTGGAAGAGGTTTAGGCGGCTGGTTGGCGGAGCGCGGGCAGTTGCGTTTCGGGCAGGCCGACGCACGTCCGTGATCATCCCGTGACCCCGGATTCCATAGGAGGCGAGAATGACCGGCAAGCCAACTCACAACATGCGCAACGCTCGCGCAGATGCGGACGTGCGCCTAGCGAACGAGGTTGAGTTGATAAGCTCGAGTGCAGTGAGAGCGCCGCAGCGGCGAGCCAAAATGGTTGCGCTAGCTGTGGTTTGTGCCTGTTTATGCGGTGCGGTGTTTCCAGCTGCGACTGCGGATACTCGAAAATCCAAAGCGGCTGCTGTCGAGCCGAAATATCCCATCGATACTTTGACAAACGAGCAGCTCGCCGACGAATTCGTTCGGAGCCTGGGCGGAGCGGCTGGCTCCCCCCGCGTTGTTACAAAGTGGAAGGTTCCAGTTGTTTTGGGTCTTAGCATCAGGGATATGGGTGTGGCGACGGCAGCACCTTATGCGGAGAACATGCCGGCAGAACTCAATGCTCTCGTTCACAAGAAGGTCGACGACATCAGGAATCTCTTGAAGATTCAAATGCGTTGGTCGACTCGGAAGTCAGCGGCGAACATGGAGTTTTCGCTCTACGGACGGCGCGCTGCGGTGGATAGGTGGGTCGTAAATCTTCCGCGTTGGTTCACCGCTGTTTATTCCGCGCACGCTGAGAAACCGCCGACTAGCGTCTTCGAAAACATCGTGTATGGCGGCGTGGCAGCGACCCGCACGGCAGGCGATGCAATTGATCTAGGTGGATGCGCGGCAACATATCACCTCCGAAAGCATTATCGCTTTGAATTGGTAGCGCGCCAACTTCTTGCGGCTGGATTGCCCAAAGATGAGGTTGCGCGCAGCATGCAAGACTATCAAAAGCCCGATGAGGCGGTCGTAAAGCAGCGTCTGTCGGAAAATGATGCCAAGTTTCCGCTAGATGGGGCCTGCGTACAGCGAGACTACATGGATCGTTGGGGAAAAATCATCGACGCATGTTTTGCGACGATGCTTGGCCTTCACCCCGCTCCAGTCATGGATGCGCCACAAGACTTGATCTGGAACAACCAATGGAGTGTTGTCGATCTCCGCTATCGATCGGCCGGGTATTCAATCTACGAGCGCTACTGGCCACTGTTTCTTCAAATCCTGTACAGCGACGCTCTCCCCGCAGGTACGAGCTTCCCTGACGCGAGAAGAATAGCGTTCTGCGAGATTTCTGCGCGCCGCGCCGCATTCGAAGCGCAGCGGGACGAAAATCGCGAAAACTGCACAGGCGTTCCTTGATCCGACCGCAAGAAAGGTGGGTGGGTGAGAGAGAGTATGGCTACAGGTAATCGTGTCACTTGTTAGCGGCAGGGCTTTGCTTGGCTAGCGCCGCTTTGAACGTTGCTCCGCATCGTCGACGTACTGCTTGTAGCCTTCGGGGTTGATGAAGGTGCTGGGTCCTAGCGTCTCGTATTGCTTCAGCTTCGTTGCCATGTCGAAGTAGCCGCCGTGGGCGCCGAGGAAGATTTCGGCGGGGAGGGTGCGTAGCGTTTCGAACGTGCGTTCGAAGTCGGCGGCGATGCCGGGGTAGCTTTCTTTGTGCTCGCTCGTCGTTGTGAAGTGGTACTCCGACCAGAAGCCGGTGCCGCCGACGATGACGATGTCGCGAAGCTTGTCCTTAGGGTCGCCCGGCATGTGGGCGCGCATCGTCCAGGTCGTGCAGCCGCGCGTGTGGCCGGCGGTCTTGTGCGCCGTGAGCGTTGTTCCGCCCAGGCTCACCGTGTCGCCGTGTTTCAAGACGCGATTCACCTTCACGGGGGCAAAATGGGTCTTTGAGGGCGGCGAGGGGGCGATGAAGTCCGTTTCGCCGCCGGACTCAACGACATCGGCGTCGCCTTCCATCACCATGTTTTGGGCGCGCGTTTCGCGGACGATTTGTGCCGCACCGCCCATGTGGTCGGAGTGCGCTTGGCTGTTCAGCAGGATCTTGATGCCGCTCCAGCGAAAGCCGAGTTGCTCGACGCTTGCGCGGATCTGCGGCGGGGAGGTGTCGAGGTTCGCGTTGATCAAGATGCTGCCCTTGGGCGTCACCACCAGGTAGCTCGCGAGGTCCTCGCTTCCCACGTAGTAGAGATTGTCGGCGATTTGGAATGGGGTGATCGGCGTGGTCCACGATGCGGGCGTTTCGGCGTGCGCGGGGTGGGCGAGGCTGAGCAGGAGGAGCAGGAGTCAGGTAAGACGTGTACGCATTGCACTGACCTGATGTTGAGCCACGAACTTATCTCGCTGCAGGTTGTTTGTCGCGCGGGCCCTCATCCGTCACCGCATGCCTGATGGCATGCGGCGCCACCTTCTCCCACTCGCTCCGCTCGCGGGAGAAGGGCTGGGTCTTCCTTTTCTTGCTACCTCAGCTCCCCAACATCGCATCCTCTCGCTTCCAGTATGTCGCGCATTTCCCAATAGGCTTTGGGCGTGCGGTAGAGGGGGATGCGGGGGTGGAGGTGGTGGATGATGTGGTACTGCATCCCCATCGAGCCGATGTTGCCGAAGATGGAGCGGAACGAGCGCGTGTCGCGGTAGCGGCCGGTCTCTTGGGCCGGGTGATGCGGGGCCCAGCTCAAGTAGAAGCGGATATAGACCGTTGCGACGTGCCGCGGCAGCCACCAGAGCAGCGCCGCCTCGATCGCGTAACCGCTCCACGCGAGCGTGAACAGGATGCCATAGAACGCGAGCTGATAGAGCACGCCGTCGAGGATCACGTCCGGACGGCCGATGCGCTCAAGCGCCTTGCCGTAGGCGTTGAAGCCGCCCGTTGAGCGCGGCTGGTTGTTCTTGATCGTGCCCCAGATCGAATCCCACGGGCCGGTTGCCGTCGACGAATAGTCCGGGTCGAGCTCCGGGTGGTTCGCGTGTTTGTGGTGCTCCATATGCGTGAGCTTGGCCACGCGGTAGGGCAGCACGAGCGGGATCGTCGACATGTGGCCGACGAGTTCGTTCAGCCAGCGTAGCTTCGTGCCGGGCTTGGCGATGATGTCGTGCTGCGCCTCGTGCGAGGGCAAATAGGAGAGCATGATGTTCAGCGTCGCGATCGGAAATGCCGCCCAGAGCGGCAGCGCGCCGGTGAGTGCCAGCGGCCAGAGCGCGAGCCAGGTGGCGAAGTTCGCAACGGCCCAGAACACTGCGAGATACGGGAACTTGTCGATGTGACGGGCCGCGATCTCGCGTTCGCGGCGGATCAGTTCGGCCTCGGGCAGGGTGCGGAGATCGGTGGCGGCGATGCTCATGCCCAGCGTCCCTTGATCTGCGCGTAGGTGCCCCAGACGGCGCCGAGGATGAGGCCGGCGATCAGCGGCGTGAGGCCGAAGGGGAGGGGCGCTTCGACGTGCGCTAAGATTTGTGCGGTGAGCGGAGCGATGAAGCCGAGGCCGAAGAGGAGCGGGCCGAAATAGAAGATGGTTTTGATGGCGGCGAGCATGGGGCATCCGATGTCTTAATGCGGGCTAAGTCTACAGCATCGTACCAAGTGGCGGTAGCGCTGCATGTGGCCGTTGGATCGCCTTTGCGCGACGGGCGGGCACGTGCGATGTTGCCGTGTCACCGTTACGCGGCGCGGGAGAAGCATGGCGTACTACAAGGATATCCGGAACGCGGCGGCCATGGATGCTTTTGGCTATGTCGTCGGGTTGTTGGTGCCGGCTTGGACTTTAGCCGGCGTGACGTTTCCGGCTTTTCTGCCCGTATCGGCCGCCCTGGCCGGCGGTTACGCGCTCTACCGCCGCGTTCGCCGCGACGACGCCCATCTCGATTGGGTTCTGGCGGATTGGCCGGCGCTATATCCGCGCGAGATCGAGCACACGGTTCGGCTGCCGCATCACGGGCGTCGCCGGAGCCTACCGCAAGTGCTCGTACATGCGAACGAAACGGCAGGGCCGGTCGACCTTCGCATTGCGACGGTGGGCGAGCCGTTCGGCTTGTCCAGCGATGTGAGGGCCCGGATCGATGCGATCGGCTCCAAGGTCTTGGTCCAAGCGCGGCGCAGCCCGCACTTCGCGGACGAACAGAACGCACGCTTGGTGCAGGCGACCGGCACACAGGGCGGGCTGACACTGACGTTTCAGCCGGTGATGTATTCCGACTATTTGCGTACGAATCTTCTGCTCGACTACCGCGCGGACGGGCGCAGTTCGCTGAGAGGCATGGTTCACGGTGGCGGGGCGCTGGAAGCGCTTCAGGATTCGAAGCTTGCGAATATTTTAGGTGTCAATGTTCTGGTCTTCACAGCTGACGGGACGCTGATCATGCAGCGCCGGTCGCGTGCAGTCGCGTTTCGCCGCGGCGAGCTTGCGCCGGCGGGGTCGGGTAGCTTCTCTTGGTACGATGCGACGCACACCGATGGCGGAACGTTAAAGCCGATGACCGTGCTGCGCGAGCTCAGCGAAGAGATCGGTACGGCGGGCGATCAAGGCGCAAACGATAACCTCGTTTATCTTGGACTCACGCGCGAGCTGACACGCGGCGGCACGCCCGAGATATTTTTCGCGACGCGCACGTCGCGGACGGAGACCGAAATTCGCGCTAGTTGGCGCGATGCAAGGGACCGGTGGGAAGCTTCCGGACTTGAGATTTTTCACTTCGGGGCGTGCGCGTTCGGCGAGTTGACTTCCGACGACCGGCGACATGCGTTCATGTCGACGGTCGATGCGTTCCTGGATCGGCATTTGGCAGATGCGTCAATACCGTTGCTGACGGCGATCGCTCTTTGGGCAGATCAGCGGCTGCGCTCGACGGCCAAGCTCCCTCGGCCGATGCATCTGGAGCGCAAGGTCGACACGTTCTGAGTCGCGATGGGAAGCTTCAGGGACCCACATTCAGCAGCGCGGCGAAACGCGCGTCGGGGCGGAGTTTGTCGAAGTCGGGGTCTAGGCGGAGCAGTGCCTTCGTCAGCGGGGTAGGCGCCGGGTTCTTCAGCAGGGCTTCGATCGCAGGGAGCGCTGCGTTGGCGTCGCCGAGTTTGGCCCAGACCCTCGCTTGGATGTCGAGGTAATAGGCGCCGCTCAGTGCGTCCTTCGTTATGGGGACGGTTTGGACGGCGACATTCGCGTGCTTCGTTGCGTTCGCGCGATCGCCAAGGCCGGCGTAGGCTTGCGCCAGATACGAGTGGATGTCGGCGCTGTCGGGCTGCTTGGCCAGTTCGACTTTGAGTTCGTCGAGGGCGGCTTGGTCGTTGCGCTTTGCCCCGCGGGCATCGCCGGCGAGGCGGCGCAGATTGCCGAGGTAAAGATTTAAGTCGATTGAGGTGCGGCCGGGCGAGCCTTCGGCTTCGTCGCGCTTCTGTAAGGCTTCGAGCAGCGCGATCGCCGGGGCGGGCTCACGCTGCAGGAGCGCTTGAAGCACGAGCGGCTCGACGAGGTCGCCGTCGGGGGCGGGCGTCATGTCTTTGAGCAACTTCCCCGCAGCCTCAAGGTCGCCTTGCAGCTGAAAGACCAGCGCTTTCTTGGCGATGAAGGGTAGGTTCTCGTTCGTCTCTGGGAAGGTGGCGATGGCGGTGTCGAGTTGCTTGAGCGCGCCGTCGAAGTCGCGCGTGGCGATGCTAAGGCTCGCGGCGAACAGGCGACGGCCGGCGTGCAGCGGATCGATCGCGACCGTGCGCTCGAAATAGGCTTTGCTTTCGTCCCACTTGCCCTGCCGGCGCGTGATGGCGGCGAGCGCGCTCAACACGTTCGCGTTGCTTGGCCACTTGGCGATGAGTTTCGCGAATTTTTGGCGCGCGCCTTCGTAGTCGCGGTTCACCCAATAATCGAAGTAGCCGTCGGCAAGCATGACCTCGGCGAGTTCGCGGTTCTGCGCCAACGCTCTGTCGAGTGCTTCTTTGGCGGCGGCGCGCCGGCCTTCGGTCGCGTCCGAGCCGTTGAAGTAGAGGAACGAATGCACCCGCGACAGCAGCGCCCAGGCGGCGGTGAAGTTCGGGTCGGTTTCGACGGCTTTGTTGAGCAGCTGTTGGGCGCTACGCGCGTTCGGTTCGGTTGAGGTGCGATAGAGTTTCACGGCCGTCAGATAGGCGTCGAACGCTTGCGGGTTTGTTTGCGGCGTGAGCGCCTGGCGTTCGCTTTGCGCGAGCGTCACTTGCAGCACATCGGCGACGGAGTCGGCGATTTTGGCGGCGACCTCGCTTTGCACGGCGAGCGCGTTGTCGTTGCGGCGTTCGTAACTGTCGGACCAAAGCTGCGTGTTGGTCGCGGCGTCGACGAGGCCCGCTCTGATGACGACGTCTTGGCCGACGCTGCGCACGCTGCCTTCGAGCACCACGGCGACGCGCAACTGATGCGCTATGTCGGGCACCTGCATGGCCTTGCCCTTGAAGGCTGAGGCCGAGGTGTGGGCGATGACTTTGAGTTCGCTCGCCTTGCCCAGGAGATTGTTTACCAACTCCGACAGCCAGTCGCCGTATTCGGCGTCCGTGCGGCTCTGCGAGCGGTCTTCGAAGGGGAGGATCGCTATGGATTTGTTCTCCGGCGCGGGGTTTCCGGAGCGCCACGAGAACATCGCGAATACGGCGATCAGTGCGACGGCTGCGATCCCGAGACCGGTCGTTAGTGTCCGGTGCTGGGCGAACAGGTTTGGCAGTGCGACGTTGGGCCGTGCCGGTGACTTTGGCGTTGCCGCGGTACCGATCGCGAAGGCCTCGACCGTCTCGGACATTTTGTCGAGGTGGAAAAAGCCGCGCGAGACGAGGCGGTCGGCCAGCGGGCCGCGGATCGTTTGACAGACCGTTGCGGAGATAAGCGCGCCGCCGGGTTCGCTTTTCGACATCAACCGCGCGGCGACGTTGACGCCGTGGCCGAGCAGGTCGCCATTCGGCTGGACGATAACGTCGCCCAAGTGCACCCCGACGCGCACTTTGGGCTCGCACGTTGCGGCGAGTTCGGCGGCGGCTTCGACGGCGGCGAGACTGGAGGTGAACTCCAGCATGAAGCCGTCGCCTGCTGTGTTGAAGATGCGGCCGTCATGTTTGGCGGCGATCTGTTCGATCACGCCCCGGAGCGCCGCCACCTCGGCGGTCGTCTTCGCTTCGTCGGCCTCGGTGCGCGCGGAATAGCCAGCGACGTCGAGGGCGACGATCGTGGCGAGCTTCCGGTGCAGCGCGTTGTCGGCCATTGCGTCTTTCAGATGTGACTGCGGCCGGCGTTTCGGCCGGCCGCGTTGTACGCGATTCGAAGCGTCGACGTTATTGCTGCGTCGGATCGCCGGGCGGCGGTGGCGGGGCCACGGGCGCTTCCGGTTCTGCTGGCGCAGCCGCCGGGTCAGCCGGAGCTGCCGCCGGATCGGCGGGCGCTGCTGCCGGATCTGCTGCTGCCGGATCGGCGGGCGCTGCTGCCGGATCGACTGCCGCTGCCGGATCGGCTGCCTTGTTTCGGTTCATGTACCAATACGCACCGCCGCCGGCGAGCGCGAGTACGATGATCAGGCCAATGACTCTGTTCATTCCTTCTCTCCAGTGTTTCCCCTCGAAGCCCCTCGCAAGGTCGCGTGGGCTTTTGCCAGCCTAGCGGGTCCGTTGGCGGGCAACAAGGACACCAGAAACGGGGCAAAGCGCCGCGACTTGCGTGGGGCAAGGCGGTGCACCGCGCCGCCAACTCAGGCGTGCTTGCGTGTGCAGGTGCGATGCGTCAGGTGATGGGGCATGAGCGGAGTCGCTAAGCGTATCAAGCAAGGGTTGGAACGGGCGGTCGCGTTCGTTCGCGGGGGGCCAAGCGATCCGCGGCTCGGCGAGTGCCGGCGCGTGGCGCTCAAAGTGTTCGGGATCAAGCGGCTACAGCGCGAGCAGGAGGCAGCGATGGTGGCGCTGCTTTCAGGGCGTGACGCGCTCGTGGCGATGCCGACCGGGTTCGGGAAGTCGCTCATCTATCAGGTGCCGGCGATGATCGTGAAGCGGCCGACGGTCGTCGTTTCGCCGCTGATCGCGCTGATGGCGGATCAGGAGCGTGCGCTCAAGGCGCGCGGGGTACCCGTCATCGCATTGCACAGCGGCTTGAGCGTGGCCGAGCGGCGCGCCGCGGTGGCACGGCTCGCCAAAGGCGGGCGGCTCGTCGTGCTGACGACGCCGGAGACGATTGAGTCGAAGGCGACGGCGCCGTTGATCGAACGTGCGAAGCCGGCATTGCTCTGCGTAGACGAGGCGCACTGCGTGTCGGAGTGGGGGCACGACTTCCGGCCGTCGTATCTGCGGCTCGGCGAGGCGCGGAAGCGGCTGGGTTCGCCGCCGGTGCTCGCGCTGACGGCAACCGCGACGCCGCATGTGCGGGAGGACATCGGCGCGCGGCTTGGCTTGCGCACGCCGTTGGTGCTGACGGCGCCGCCTTATCGCCGGAATTTGCGGCTTGCGGCGAAGGTCGTGCCGGGGCCGCAGAAGAACGCGGTGGTTGGCGATCTGATCCGTGGGTTGCAGCGGCCCGGCATCATCTATTGCGCGACGACGACGATGGTCGATCAGCTCACAACCGTGCTGAAGCGCGTCGGCATTCCCGCCGTGCGCTACCACGGCAAGATGTCGCCAGCCGAACGGGCGGCGGCGCAACGGCGTTTTATGGAGCCTAAGGGGCGCCTGTTGATGGTTGCAACGAGCGCGTTCGGCATGGGGATCGATAAGCCGAACATTCGTTCGATCCTGCACTATCAGGCGCCGGGTTCGCTCGAGGCCTATGTGCAGGAGGCCGGGCGCGCGGGGCGTGACGGGCATCCGGCCGACTGCGTTCTGCTGTTCGATCCGGCCGATCTCGAGATTCATGAGTTTCTGCAGTCATCGAGCCGGCCCAGCGTGCGTCATCTGATGAGCCTTGAGGCGGCGCTCGCGGCCTGGGCGGAGGAGAAGCGCAAGCCGACCGCAGAGACGCTCGCGGTCTCGGCCGGCGTGCCGCAGAGGATCGCCGAGTCGCTAATCGTCGATCTGCAGGACGCCGGGTTGATCGTGCAAGGCAAGGACGGCGCGATCAAATTGGCCGTGCCGGTGGCTGCGTTCCGCGCGGGCGCGCGCGAACTCGTCGCGAAAGTGAAGACGTTCCGCTTCGAGGGCGAGCGCAAGCTCAAAACGGTTGCGGCCTATGCCAACGCCGAGGAATGCCGCAGCGTGTTCATCCGCCGCTATTTCGGCGAAGATCTGCCGCCGCGTTGCGGCTCGTGCGACCGTTGCCGCGCAGGCGATGTCGCCGGCGGACGTGATGAGGGTGCGGTAAAGCGGCCACCGCGGCGGCGTCGGCGGCGTCGCGGCCGGGCTAACGTGGCAGCCGCCAAATCTGGAAACGGCCGTTGACGCGCTTGTGGTAGTAGAGCGCGCCGTCGGGGGCGTAGGTCGAGCCTTCGACGAAACCGTCAATGGCGGTCAGGCGCTTCGGCTCGCCGAACGGTTGGTTTGCGCGCGTGCGTGTGGCGCGGAAGAGGGACGGGGTTTGGAACGGCCAGATTCCTTCCAGCCGTGTGAAGGTCAGCGCCAGGCCGTCGGCGGAGAGGCCCGGTGCATATTCGAGCGCGTCCGTGTTGAGGCGCGCGAGGATGCGTTTGCCGTTCGGATCGGGCTCAAAGCCGTTCGTTCCTTGCTTGGCGAGAAAGAGGTCGGCGTCGTCGGGTGTGGCTTTGCCCGAAAACGTGCCTTCGGCGTAGATCATCGAGCGGCCGTCGGCGCCGATCTCCATGTCGAAGATCAAGCGGCCGAGGCGTGCCGTGGCGAGGCCCGCTTGCGGTACTGCGTCCACGACTTTCGCGCCGTCGAATTTTCCGCAGAAGACAGAGATCAGCGTGCGGCGGTACTCGCGCGGGGAGATGAAGCAGAACTGGCCGTGGGCGCTCATTGTTGCGACGGCATCGAGGTCGGTCGACTTCGTGCCTTCGAGGAGACCGAGGTAGCGGAAGTGGCCGTCGAAGGCGACCTCGGCAAAGTGAATGTCGGTATCGACGCCCGGGTCGTTGCGCGTGTTGAAGAACAGGAACTTGCCGTCGCGCGAGACGAACGGTTCCATCGCCTCGCCGTTATAGCTTGCGATGCGCACGTGTTCGGGTGCGGTTGGAGCGGCCGCGAGCAAGCTCGCTCCGCCCAAGGCGGCGATCGCTGCAAGTCCCGCAAGGGTTGGGCGCCTTCTCACGACGCTTAACCCAAGACGAACCCTTCATACCCGTTCGCAACGACCTCGGCGCATTTCTGCCTGTAGGCCGGGACGCCGCCGACGTAGGGCAGGAAGGTGCGGGGTTTGCCGGGGATGTTGGCGCCCATGTACCAGGAGTTCGCGCGGGCCATCAGCGTCATCGCGCCCAGTTCGTTGACGTGGGCACCCCAGGCGTTTTCGGCGGCTTCCGTTGCTTCGAGCGTTTGCTTCTTGCGGGCATCGAGGTCGGCGAGCGCGCGGGCGATCCAGTCGACGTGGTGTTCGATCGATGGCGGCATGTTCGTGAGCACGCTGGGGCTTTGGGGACCCGTCACCGTGAAGAGGTTCGGGAAGCCCGCGACGGTGAGGCCCAGATAGGTTTTCGGCCCGTTGGCCCATTTGTCTTTCAGCTTAAGTCCGTTCTTGCCCACGATGTCGATCTTCGTCAGTGCGCCGGTCATCGCATCGAAGCCGATCGCGTAGACGATGGCATCGAACTTGTAGTCGGCGTTTGCGGTGCTGATGCCCGTCTTCGTGATGCGTTCGATGCGGGCTTGCGACACGTCGACCAGCGTGACGTTGGCGCGATTGTAGGTATCCCAGTAACCGGTGTCGACGCACAGACGCTTCGTGCCGACGGGGTGGTTCTTGGGCGTGAGCAGTTCGGCGGTCTTCGCGTCCTTGACGATGCTCTTGATTTTGCGGGCGAAGAAGTCGGCCGCGACCTTGTTCGAATTTTCGTCGATGCCGGTATCGGCGAAGCCGCCAAGAACCGCGAAGCCGCCGCGCTGCCAGCGCTCTTCGAAGATCTTTTCAACTTCATCGGGCGGTGTTTGCGAGAGTAAGCGATCCTGCGGGTCGATTTGGCGGACGCCGGAATTGTTCGCGAGGGCCTGTGAGCGGAAGCGCGCGCGATTGAGTTTCCAGAGTTCTTCGATCGCGGGGTCGGCTTTGTGGTTGTGCGCCGGGACAGTGTAGTTCGGCGTGCGCTGGAATACGGTCAAGTGCTTTGCTTGTTTCGCGATCTCGGGGATCGACTGGACTGCCGACGATCCGGTGCCGATGACGGCGACGTTCAGGCCGGTGAAGTCGACGGGTTCGTGCGGCCAGCGGCTCGTGAAATAGGACTTGCCTTGGAAGTCGCTCACGCCGGGGAAATCGGGTTCCTTCGGGATCGACAAGCAACCTGTCGCCATAACGACGGCGCGGGCGCTGACTTGATCGCCCTTGTCGGTCGTGACCAGCCAGCGCTTGGCTTGCTCGTTCCAGTGGGCGGCTGTGACGCGCGTGTTGAAACGGATGTCCTTCTTCAGGTCGAACTTCTTTGCGACGTGTTCAAGGTAGGCCAGGATCTCCGGCTGCGGAGCGTAGCGCTCGCTCCAGCGCCATTCTTCATCGAGCGCGCTCGAGAACGAGTAGGCGTATTCTTGGCTCTCGATGTCCACCCGCGCGCCGGGGTAGCGGTTCCAGTACCAGGTGCCGCCGATGCCGGAGCCTGCTTCGAAGACGATGGCGCTGGCGTTCTGATTGCGCAGGCGGTGCAGCATATAGAGGCCGGCGAAACCGGCGCCGACGATGACGGTGTCGATGGTGGTGGGGGCGGTCATGGGTAGGCTCCGTGCAATGGCGATCGCTGGAGCCTAGACCATTGCGAGACGTGAGCAAGTGGGCAACGCCGGTGAGCGCCGTTGCCGCGTTTTTCGACTGCGCCGCTCGAGTTTGACGT
The DNA here is from genome assembly GCA_964647355.1 of uncultured Flavobacteriaceae bacterium. Classification (GTDB taxonomy): domain Bacteria; phylum Pseudomonadota; class Alphaproteobacteria; order Micropepsales; family Micropepsaceae; genus SZUA-430. The sequence goes on from CAZYGK010000047.1 coordinate 16,594, forward strand.
GCCTAGGCGACCGCGTGTCCCTTGGCTCTGCGGTAGTGCTGGACGATCTCAAGAGCGCTGCGGGTTTGCGGCGGTAGCTCGGCGTCCGATTTGCCGAGCGGCGTCGTGCGGTTGCCCCATTTGACGAGATGGGCGCAGAACGTCAGACCGCCGCCGAAGGCGGGCATCAGCAGCGTGTTTCCGGGTTTGACGCGGCCATCTTCGATCGCTTCACAGAGGGCGACGGGAACGGTTGCGGCCGACATGTTGCCGTAGCGCTCGACACTGACATAGACGCGCTCCATCGGAATGCCGGCCTTCCTGGCCACGAACTCGATGATGCGCAGGTTCGCTTGGTGCGGCACGCAAATGTCGACATCGGCTGCGGTTTTGCCGGCGCGGCGCAGCACGTCTTCGCTTGCCATGCTCATGCCGCCGACGGCCTTTTTGAAGATCTCCTGACCCTCGAATTGCCACTCCGTCACGCCGATCAGGCGGTCGCTGTGCACGTAGGCGCCGCCCATGCCGTGGATTTGCAGGATCGCGCGCGACTCGCCGTAGCAGCCGAGGCGGTCAACCTGCAGTCCTTCGTCGTTGTCGGTCGCTTGCAGGACCACGGCGGCGCAGCCGTCGCCGAACAGAACGGCGACGTTGCGGTCGTTCCAATCCATGAACGGCGAGATCAACTCGCCGCCGATCACGAGTGCGGTCTTGATGGAACCGGTCTTGATCATCGCGGCGGCCGTCGAGAGGCCATAAAGAAAGCTGGTGCAGGCGGTATTCACGTCCATCGCGCCGCAACCTTCGGCGCCGGGGATACGGCGCTGAATGCCGGAGGCTTGGTTCGGGCACTGCTCGTCGTGCGTCGTCGTGCCCATGATGATGAGGTCGAGATCCTTGCCTTCAATCCCTGCGCAGGCGAGTGCGCGCTTGCCTGCGACCACCGCCATGTCGGTCAGCGAGCATTGCGCGATGCGCCGCTCCTTGATGCCGGTGCGCGTTGTGATCCACTCGTCGGAGGTGTCGAGAAATGTCGCGATGTCGTTGTTCGACAGAATGGCGGGCGGAAGGCACTTTCCCCAGCCCGTGATGCCGGCGTTCGGCATGTGGTCCCCTCAAGGCACGTGATTTGCGATGGGGGAGTGTACAACCCCTCTCGCCTGGCGGGCGAGATTCATTTCGCGATGCGCGCGAGAAAAAACCCCGCCCGGACTGCCGCTATCGGCATGGGGATTCGCCCGCCAGGCGAACGGACTTCTCCCGAAAATGGGTGGTTTTCCGGGCCCCCGCGCCTGTATGGTCGCGACCGATTCAAGGTTGGGAGACCCTATGTTGAGAACTGCTGTTCTGTCGGTCGCGTTGCTGGCCGCCGCGCCGGTTGTCGCCATTGCAGCGCCGGCGCCCGCGTCCGAACTCGCCAAGCGTGTCGACATTCCGCACGAGAAGTTCACGCTCGCGAACGGTCTGCGCGTGATCGTGCATACGGATCGGAAGGCGCCCGTCGTTGCGGTGTCGATCTGGTACGGCGTCGGTTCGAAGCACGAGCCGAAGGGTAAGACCGGGTTCGCGCATCTGTTCGAGCACCTGATGTTCAACGGGTCGGAAAATGCGCCGGGCGATTATTTCGAGCCGCTGCAGCAGGTGGGGGCCACCGACTTCAACGGAACGACGTGGCTCGACCGCACGAACTACTTCCAGACCGTGCCGACGGGCGCGCTGGAACGCGCGCTGTTTCTCGAGAGCGACCGCATGGGGCATCTGCTCGGCGCGGTGACGCAAGAGAAGCTCGATAACCAGCGCGGCGTGGTGCAGAACGAGAAGCGCCAGGGCGACAATCAGCCCTACGGTTTGGTCGAGTATCTGCAGTCCGAAAATCTGTTCCCGCAAGGGCACCCGTACCACCATTCGACGATCGGTTCGATGGCGGATCTCGACGCGGCGAGCCTTGAAGACGTCAAGGGTTGGTTCCGCGACAACTATGGCCCCAACAACGCGGTCCTGGTGCTCGCAGGCGACGTCGACACGGCGACAGCCAAGGTGCTGGTCGAAAAGTATTTCGGTGACATCAAGCGCGGGCCTGCGACGAAGCCGGTGAATGCGCCGGTGACGACGCTGAAGGCGGCTAAGTACGATACGATGACGGACCGTGTGGCGAACACGCGCATCTATCTCAACTGGGTCGTGCCGGGGTTGAACGACAAGGATGCACCGGCGCTCGACGTTGCGGCATCGGTGCTTGGCGGGCTTGCCAGTTCGCGGCTCGACAATGCTTTGGTGCGCAAAGAGAAGATCGCAGTTGCGGTGACGGCGTCAGTGCTGGAGTTCCAGCACGCGAGCATCTTCGAGATGACGGCGGATGTGAAGCCGGGGGTCGACGCGGCGACGGTCGCCAAGCGGCTCGACGAAGTGCTGGCGGAGTTTTTGGCGCAAGGCCCGACGGCCGACGAAGTCAGCCGCTCGGTCGTCTCGAAGCTCGGCGGCTATATCCGCGGGATCGAGGCCGTCGGCGGCTTCGGCGGCAAGGCCGTGGTTCTCGCTCAGGGTGAGCTGTTCTCGAACAACTCGAACTACTACAAGGGGCGGCTCGCGGCGTTGGGTTCGCTGACGCCTGCGGCTGTGCAGAAGGCGGCGAAGAAGTGGTTGTCGCGGCCGGTCTACTCGCTCACCGTGACGCCGGGCGAGCGTACGCTCGACGGCGGTAAGCTCGGTGGCTGGCGGACCGCCTGCGCGGCGACCGGGGGCAAGAACGGTCCCGCGTGCTACTGGAACCCGGCTTCGGACGAGACGTCCGGTCCGACCATGGCGATCGACCGCTCGAAGTTGCCCGAAGTTGGGTCGCTTGCGCCGCTCGATTTCCCGGCGCTGGAACGCGGGAAGTTGTCGAACGGTATCCCGGTGATCTTTGCCAAGCGCTCGGCTGTCCCGACGGCCACCGTTTCGGTGAGCTTCGATGCGGGCTATGCGGCGGATCCGAAGGCCGCGCTTGGTACGCAATCGCTAATGCTGAGCTTGATGCCGGAAGGCACGACCAGCCGCAGCAGTATCCAGATCGCGGAAGAGAACGAGCGCCTAGGCTCCAGCATCCAAACGGCGGCATCGCTCGATCGTACGGCGGTGACGCTGTCGGCGCTGTCGGCCAACCTTGGCGATTCGATCGAGCTGCTTGCGGACGTGGTGCGCAATCCGGCATTCGAGGCGGGTGAGGTCGAGCGTCTGAGATCGCAGCAGCTGTCGCGCATCTCGGCCGAGTTCAACAACCCGAATGCGATCGGCTCGCGCGTGTTGCTGCCGACGCTCTACGGCGCGGCGCATCCTTATGGCGTGCCGCCGAGCGGGCTCGGCGATCCGGCGATCGTGGCCAAGGTTTCGCGCGACGATCTGAAGGCGTTCCACGGCGCGTGGCTCAGGCCTGAGAAGGCTCGCATCGTTGTCGTCGGCGATACGAGTCTTGCCGAGGTTACGGCACAGCTCGAGAAGGCGTTCGGCACATGGGCCGTGTCGTCTTCGGCCGCGGGCACGAAGTCGTTTGCTGCTTCGGTGCCGAAGGCGAAGAAGCGCATCATTCTGGTTGACCGGCCGAAATCTCCGCAATCGATTATCTATGCCGGCCAAGTTCTGGATGCGAAAGGCTCCGACGACCTTGTTGCGCTGCAAGCGGCGAACGAGGTTTACGGCGGCAACTTCCTATCGCGCATCAATATGAATCTGCGCGAGACGAAGGGCTGGTCCTACGGTGTGCGCAGCGGCCTCAACCTCAACATCGAGAGCGTGCCGTTCGTCATCACGGCGCCGGTGCAGAGCGACAAGACCGGCGCGTCGATGAAGGAGTTAATCGCGGATCTGACGGCCTTCCTGGGGTCGAAAGGCACGACGGAGGAAGAGCTTGTGCGCACGGTGAACGGTAACGTGCGCCGCCTGCCGGGTAGCTTCGAGACCTCGAACGCGGTGTTCGGCGGTGTGACGTCGATCCTGAATTACAGCCGTCCCGACGACTACTACGAGCAGCTGCCGGCGAAGTATGCAGCGATGAAGACGTCCGACATCGACGCGGCGGGCCGCGCGAAGCTCAATGTCGACAAGCTCACGTGGGTGGTTGTGGGCGATGCATCGGTGGTGAAATCGCAGCTCGAAGGGCTCGGCATGGCGGTAGAGGTCGTGCCCGCGCCGGCGATGGGGAAGTAGCACCCACCCTCGGACTACCTACGACTGGCGGCGGTCATCATGCGGTGGCCGCCGTTTTCTTTGGTTAGCCACTGCTCGGTGCGGTGCAGCAAGAGTTGGTCGCTCTCTCAACCACAACGCGCGCGTTCGTTAGGCGCTTTTTCGCTTGCGCTCGTTCCCGATTGGTAGTGACGATAGAGGTGCCCGGTGAGCAGTTGGGCGTGCCTGTTTTAGGTTAGCCCCCCGGGCTTCATGGGAGCGACCTCAATGGCAGACAGACAAGGTAAAGGAGGACATGGCCCGCGTTGCGTGGCCTTGGTCGGACCTCAAGGCAGCGGAAAGACGACGCTGCTCGAAAGCATGCTGTGGGCGACCGGTGCGATCACGCGCAAGGGAAGCCAGGCGCAGAAGAACACCGTGAGCGATCCGTCGCCCGAAGCGCGCGACCGGATGATGAGCGTCGAGGTGATCCCCGCGACGACGGCTTATCTCGGCGATCATTTCACGTTTTTGGACTGTCCGGGATCGATCGAGTTTCAGCAGGAGACCATGAACGCCTTGGCCGGGGTCGATGCGGCCATTGTGGTGGCCGAGCCCGATCCTTCCAAAGCCGCCCTGTTGCAGCCGCTCTTGAAGCGGCTTTCTGATCTTCAGATCCCGCACTACCTCTTCATCAACAAGATCGATAAGGCGCAAGGCCAGGTGCGCGACCTATTGAAAGCGTTGCAGCCGGCGTCGGCGCGGGCGCTGGTCTTGCGGCAAGTGCCGATTTGGAAGGACGGCATCGTCACCGGGTTTGTCGACCTCGCGCTTGAGCGCGCGTTCATCTACCGCGAGCATGCAGCGTCGGAAGTGATCGCCATTCCGTCCGACATGAAGGACCGCGAGCACGAAGCGCGCTATCAGATGCTGGAGAAGCTCGCCGATTACGACGACCATTTGATGGAGGAACTGCTCTCGGACGTCGAGCCGCCGCGGGACGAAGTGTTCGCGGATCTGGCAAAGGAGCTGCAGGACGGGTTGATCGTGCCGGTGCTGCTCGGCTCGGCCGAGGGCGACAACGGCGTGCGGCGGCTCTTGAAGGCGCTTCGGCACGAGGTGCCGGATGTTTCCAGGGCAGCGGCACGGCAGGGTCTTGAAGGCAACGGCAGCGACGATCCGGTGCTGCAGGTCGTCAAAACGTTCCACGGCGCGGGCGGCAAGCTTTCGCTGGCGCGCGTGTTTCGCGGTGTGTTGAAGGACGGTGCGACGCTTGCCAACAGCGGCGGCGGCGAGGAGCGTGCGTCGGGCATCTTCTCGATGCAGGGCGACAAGGCGACGAAGTTGCCGGCCGCTGGTGCCGGCGATTTGGTCGCCATCGGACGGCTTGAGAAGGCGCAGACCGGCGACACGCTAGCGTCGCCCAAAGCAGTGAAGGCGTTGAAGCGCGGCGAGACGTTGCCGCTCGTCTACAAGCTCGCGATCAAGGCTGCCAACCGCAGCGACGACGTGAAACTCTCGGGCGCAATCGCGAAACTGCGCGAGGAAGATCCCGGTATCGTTTTCGAGCACGTTGCGGAGACGCATGAAGCGGTGTTGTTCGGCCAGGGCGAGGTGCATCTGCGCACCGCGCTTGCCAAGACCGAACGCAAGTTCGGTCTGAAGCTTGCCTCGCACGCGCCGCATGTCGGCTATCGCGAGACGATCCGCAAATCGACCGAGCAGCGGGGAAAGCACAAGAAGCAGTCGGGCGGCCACGGGCAGTTTGGCGACGTCGTGCTGCAGATCAAGCCGCTCCCGCGCGGCGGCGGGTTCGAGTTCCTCGACGAGATCACTGGTGGTGTCGTGCCGCGGCAGTTCATTCCTTCGGTCGAGAAGGGCATCCGCGACTTTTTGCACAAGGGGCCGCTGGGCTTCCCGGTCGTCGACGTTTCGGTGGCTCTAACGGACGGCAGCTATCACTCGGTGGACTCGAGCGATGCGGCGTTTCAGATGGCGGCGAAGGCAGGCATGTCGGAAGGCATGGCGAACTGCTCGCCCGTGCTGCTTGAACCGATCATGGCGGTCGAGGCGCATACACCGGCGGACCACACGTCGCGCATCAACCAGATCATTACCGGTAAGCGTGGGCAGCTGCTCGGCTATGACGGCCGGGCGGGGTGGCCGGGGTGGGATACTGTGCAGGCGCATATCCCCGAGTCTGAGTTGCAGAATTTCATCATCGAGCTCCGGTCGGCGACGCAGGGTGCCGCCACGTTTACTTACAAGTTCGACCACTTGTCGGAACTGACCGGAAAGCTCGCCGAGCAGGCGATTGCGACCCGGGCGCAGTCGGCCGAGGCGGCCTAGAATCGGTGAAACCTGTGCGAGGGAGCACATCAACGCTCCCTCGCGCCGCCGTGATTGGTCCGTTTGCGGTTTCGTGCGTATCTCCCTCCGCAAACAAGGAGGTTTCCCATGGTCAGTCGCAGAACGCTTTTGGGCAGTGCCACGCTTGGCGGGGCGGCGGCGGCCGTTGCGGCGACGTTCGGCTTCAAGCCGTCCGAGGCTGCGAGTGGTGCCAAATTCGAGATCACCAAGCCCGATGCAGCGTGGCGGCGGCAGCTGACACCGGATCAGTACTACGTGCTACGCGAGCATGGGACGGAGCGGTCGTTCACGAGCCCGCTCAACAACGAGAAGCGCAAGGGCAATTTTCATTGCGCGGGCTGCGATCTGCCGTTGTTCTCGTCCGCGACCAAGTACGATAGCGGTACGGGCTGGCCGAGCTTCTGGCAGCCGCTTGCAAACGCGATCGGAACCTCGGTGGACTCGTCGCTGTTCACGACGCGGACCGAGGTGCATTGCCGCCGCTGCGGCGGGCACTTGGGGCACGTGTTCGACGATGGGCCGGCGCCGACGGGTAAGCGCTATTGCATGAATGGCGTGGCGATGACGTTCAAGCCGGCGGTGGCCTAATGCGAACGTTTGGATTTGCGCGGGTCTTTGCACTTGCGGCGGTTGCCGGGCTTGCGGTGTTTGGTCTTCGCATCGCCGACACCGTGTTGGGCGTTCAAGCGGCGGACGCGCCGAAGGCGCCGGCGGGGAGCGAAGTTGCGATCTTTGCCGGCGGCTGTTTTTGGTGCGTCGAGGCCGACTTCGACAAGGTGCCGGGCGTGCTATCGACGACGTCAGGCTACATCGGCGGGCGGACCGCGAACCCGTCCTACGAGCAGGTGTCATCCGGCGGTACCGGTCACACGGAAGCCGTGAAGATCGTCTACGACCCCGCGATGGTTAGTTACGACAAGCTGCTCTACGTGTTTTGGCGCAATGTCGACCCGCTCACGAAGGAAGGTCAGTTCTGCGACTTCGGTACGCAGTACCGGACGGGCATCTTCTATGTAAACGCGGCGCAGAAGGCCGCTGCCGAAGCTTCGAAGGACGCGCTCGGGAAGTCCGGGCGGTTTAAGCGGCCGATCGTCACGGAGATTTCTGCGGCCGGACCGTTCTATCCGGCCGAGCAGTACCACCAGAACTACTACAAGGAAAATCCGGTGCGCTATAACCTCTATCGGTTCAACTGCGGCCGCGACGCGCGTCTTGACGAACTCTGGGGCAAGGAGGCGCGCGGCGGCACTCACTGAGGTGGCCGATGTTCGCCGTCAAAGAAGTCACAGGGTCGAAGGCCGAGATCTATGAGGAGCTATTGCGCCAGGCGCAAGGGCTTCTCTATGGCGAGCGCGATCTCATCGCGAACACGGCCAATCTTGCGGCGCTGATCTGGCAGATCGTGCCCGATCTGAACTGGGCTGGGTTCTACTTTATGAAGGGTGGCGAGCTGGTGCTGGGGCCGTTCCAGGGCAAGCCCGCGTGCGTACGTATCGCGGTGGGCAAGGGTGTTTGCGGAACTGCCGTCGCGCGGCGCGAGACGATGCTTGTCGAGGATGTGCATGCATTCCCCGGACATATCGCCTGCGACTCGGCGTCGAATTCGGAGTTGGTCGTGCCGCTCGTCAAGGGCGGCAAGGTGCACGGCGTTCTCGATCTCGACAGTCCCAAGTTGGCGCGGTTCGATGTAGAGGATCGACGTGCTTTTGAGGCGCTGGTGGCGGCTTTTATCGAAGGGACGGATTTCTGATGCTCGAACTCAGGCCGAATTGCGAGTGCTGCGATCGCGATCTTCCGCCGTCTTCGATCGAGGCGCGGATTTGTACGTTTGAGTGCACGTTCTGCGAGGCATGCGCAACGATTGTGTTGAAGGGCCGCTGCCCGAACTGCGGCGGCGACCTGGTGCGCAGGCCGATACGGCCGGCTGCGGCGCTTGCAAAGTTTCCGGCTTCGACGAAGCGCGTACTCAAGGCAGAGGGCTGCAAGGCCGCCTCATAAAAAGGCCGGACTGCTGGGGGTTGATCAGCAGCCCGGCCTCGTCACGCCTTTGCCG
>CAZYGK010000048.1:0-23756 GCA_964647355.1 uncultured Flavobacteriaceae bacterium
CCTAAGAAGAACGTCGTCTGCATCAGGTCGAACGAGAGGCCGAATTGACGGCAGAGTTCGAGCGCGCGGGGGACGTCGGGGCGCTCCATGAAGCCGTAGTGGACGATGACTTGGTGGAAGCCTTTGCCGAGTTTTTCGACTTCGATGCGGGTTGCGTCGGGGACGCGCGGGAAGTCTTCGACGTTCACCTTCATCAACACCACGCGCTCGTGGACGACGTGGTTGTGCTTTAGGTTGTGCAGGAAGGCGGTCGGAATTACGGCGGGGTTCGAGGTCATGAAGACCGCGGTACCGCTGACGCGTTCGGTGGTGCGATCCCAATGCTCAAGAAACTCGCGGATCGGCATGGCGTCGCGGTAGAGCTTCGTCACCAAGATTTCGCGGCCGCGGTTCCAGACCATGAACGCCGCCAGCGACAGCAGGGCGATGAAGATCGGGAGCCAGCCGCCGGACGGAATCTTCAGCGTGTTCGAGGCAAAGAACATGATGTCGACAAACAGGAACAGGCCGAACACACTGTAGGCGAGCCAACGGTTCCAGCCCCAGAGCCAGCGCGCGACGAAAGCCGCGAGAAGCCCGTCGATCATCATCGCGCCGGTGACGGCCAAGCCGTAGGCGTGCGTCAGCGCCGAAGAACTCTTGAACGACAACACGATGATGGCGATGCCGATCATCAGCGCGTAGTTGATCTGCGGGATATAGATCTGCCCCATCTCGGTCGCCGACGTGTGGCGGATGTCCATGCGCGGGAGGTAGCCAAGCTGAATCGCCTGGCGCGTCAGCGAGAAGACGCCGGAGATGACGGCTTGCGAGGCGATCACTGTCGCGCAGGTCGCGAGAATGACCAACGGATAGAGCGCCCAGTCGGGGGCGAGATAGAAGAACGGGTTCTTGATCGCGGCGGGATGATCGAGCAGCAGCGCGCCCTGGCCGAAATAGTTGAGTACCAGACACACGGCAACGCCGGACCAGGCCATGCGAATCGGCCCGCGGCCGAAGTGGCCCATATCGGCGTAGAGCGCCTCGGCTCCGGTGACGCAAAGCACAACCGACCCTAAGGCCACGAACGTCACCCAGGGCTTGGCCATGATGAGATCGATCGCGTAGCCCGGCCAGATCGCGGTTAAGATCATCGGGCGCTGCACCACTTCAATAGCGCCAAGCACGCCCAGTGTTAGAAACCAGGCGATCATGATCGGCGCGAACATTCGGCCGACGCCCGCTGTGCCACGGCTCTGAAAGAGGAACAGCGCCACCAAGATGATCGTGGCCAGCGGCACGACAAAGGGTTCGAACGCATCGGTCGCGACGTTCAACCCTTCAACGGCCGAGAGCACCGACACCGACGGCGTGATCAAAGCGTCGCCGTAGAACAGCGAGAGGCCAGCTAGCGCCAAAAGCCAGATGACGCGGCGGCGGCGCGGTGCCGCGTGGCCGGTGCGTAGCGCAAGCGAGGCCAGCGAGAGAACGCCGCCCTCGCCTTTGTTGTCCGCGCTCAGCACGAAGATGCCGTACTTGATCGTGACGATGATCATCAGCGACCAGAACGCGATCGAGAGAATGCCGTAGACCGATTCCGGGTTCAGGGGCATGCCGCCCGTGAACGTCTCGCGCATCATGTAGAGCGGGCTGGTGCCGATGTCGCCGAACACGACGCCAAGCGCGACCAGTGCGAGGCCCGATTGGCGCGCGGCGTGCGCTTTGGCGTCTTTGGCGGTGGTGTCCATGGCGTGCGCTTGGCGGTGTCCCGCGTCAGCCCTTGGTTCGCTCAGCGATCATCTGCATCTGACGCACGATCACCTCGGCTTGGCGGATGGAGGCGAGATCGATGAGTTTGCCGTTGAGCGCGACGGCGCCCATGCCTTTGGCGGCCCCTTCCTTCATCGCCGCGAGGATCGCTTCGGCGCGCTTCACTTCGTCGGCCGGCGGCGTGAAGACACGGTTCGCGAGCGCGACTTGGCTTGGGTGGATTGCCCACTTGCCTTCGCAGCCGAGCACGGCCGTGCGCTGTGCCTGAGCGATGAAGCCGGCTTCATCCGAGTAGTCGCCGAACGGGCCGTCGATGGGGCGAAGTCCGTGCGCGCGGGCGGCTGCGACCATGCGCACCGTCGCGTAGTGCCAAAGATCGGACCAGTGCTGTTCGCGCTTGCCCGCTTCGTCCCTGTCGGTCAGGACGACGTAGTCCTTGTTCGGGCCGCCAATGTTCGTCGTGCGCATGCCGGCGGAGGCCGCGTAGTCGGCCGAGCCGAAGTGCAGCGACTCGAGCCGCTTCGAGGAGCCTGCGATGGCGTCGATGTTGTTTAAGCCCAGCACGCTTTCGATGATGACTTCGAGTTTGACCTTCTTCTTGCGGCCGATGCCCGCCTCGATCTGCGAGATCAGCATGTCGATCGCGTACACGTCGGCGGCGACACCGACCTTTGGGATCATGATGAGGTCGAGGCGCTCGCCCGCCTGCTCCATGATGTCCACGACGTCGCGGTAGCAGTAGTGCGTATCGAGACCGTTGATGCGAACCGAGATCGACTTCTGGCCGAAGTTCACGGTCTTCAGGGCTTCGATGACGTTCTTGCGCGCTTGCGGCTTGTCGGCCGGCGCAACGCTGTCTTCGAGATCGAGGCAGATGACGTCGGCATCGCTCGCAGCCGCTTTCTCGAACAAAGCGGGGCGCACGCCGGGCGCAAAGAGTTGCGACCTATTCAGGCGCGGCGGAACACTTTCGACAGTGGTGAAGCTCATGCGAATGCCCCGTCTTTAGAATCGCGACGCCGGGCCCCCTCAAAAGAGGCCGGGAAGCTATGCCTGCCCAGAGGCCCAGTCAACGACACACTCAGCGCTTTCGTCGGATGGCTAAAGGGTGCTTTTCCGCGACGAGGCGCCTTAACCTTTCGTCCTGGACATGGGTATAGATCTGTGTCGTTGCGATATCGGCATGGCCGAGCAGCTGCTGCACGCTGCGCAAGTCGGCGCCATGTGCGACGAGGTGGCTTGCAAATGCATGGCGTAGAACATGCGGCGAGAGCTTGCGCGGATCGACGCCTGCCTTGACTGCGAGGTCTTTCAACAATTGAGCGACACGCCGACGGGTTAAGTGACCTTCGACGCCACGGGACGGAAACAGGAAGCGCTGCGCACGCTCGGACGGCGGCAAGAAGCGCGGGCGCACGCCCAAGTAGGCTTTGATCGCTTCGCGCGCCGGCGCGCCTAAGGGCACGAGACGCTCCTTCCCGCCTTTACCCTTCACCAGCAGCATGCGCCGTTCGCCGCCGGCTGCGGTGAGCGGCAGCGTGACGAGTTCGGACACGCGCAAGCCCGAGGCATAGAGCAGCTCGACGATGCAGAGCAAACGCACCGCTTCCGGCCCTTCGAGCGCGGCTGCGGCGTCGATCAGAGACTGCGTTTGATTTTCGGTCACGACCTTCGGAAGCGGACGGCCGCGCTTGGGCGATTCGATCGCGGATGTCGGATCGTCGGCGCGAATATCTTCGTCCAGAAGGAAGCGATGCAGCTGGCGCAGGGCGGACAGGCGGCGCGCTTGGGTCGAGGCTTTCAAGCCTTCCGCCGAGAGCGAGGCGAGATAGTCGCGCACGTCCGCGGCCGAACCGTTCGTGAACGTGCGGCCCTTCTTGCGCAGGTGGCCGGCGAAGTCGAGCAAGTCGCGGCGGTAGGCGTCGAGCGTGTGCACGGCGGCGCCGCGCTCGGCGCTCAGCATTTCGAGAAAAGCTTCGAGAAGGTGGAGGCCGACGTCGGATTTTCCCGTCATTGGCTTTGCCGCGCCGGCGCGCCGAGCACGGTTTCGATCGTGAGCGCTCGCGCTTCGTCGCGTAAGCCGACGTCGAGCAGCGCCTTGACCACACGGGCTACGGTTTGACCTTGCGCGCGGGACGGACCGCCAGGGCCCAGCGCGACAAGCGCGTTCAACACGGTTTCGCCGAGGCGGTCTTCGGCGGCGCTGCGGTCGATCGCGATCAGCGCCTCCGCTGCAGCACCGCCCGGAACGACGCCGGTCGTGTTCGCGGACACGGCCCACTGTGCATCGGCCGGGATGGCGTAACCGAGCGCTGCGAGGAGCGGGATCTCGCGTGTCGCGCGCTCCATAAGCCACGGCTTCGAGGCGCCGGCTTTCAATGCGTTCTGGCCGAGCCAGGCGAGGGCACCTTGCATGCGCGCCAGGTTCTCCGCCGACGGTCGCACGAGGCCTAAGTGAATGTGCAGCGCGTTCACCGCCGCTGCATCCGTCGGCGAGGTCATCACCGTGAGCCACTGCTCGGCCGCCTTGTCGCGCCGCGCATAGAGGAGAACGCGCGTGGCGCTCGGTGCAAGCCAAGCGATATCCTGCGTCGGCGGTAGCTGCTGAGCGTGAGAGGACGCCAGCGTGGCGAAAAGAGCGAAGCGGTTTTGCGATTCTGCGCGTTGCAGTGCTGCGGCGAACGCCGCGGCGCGGGCCTGGGGCAGCGTCCTTGCAGCGATGGCGCGGAAGTAAAGCGCGTTCGTGCGCGCGGGCGCCAGCTTTTTCGCCCACTCCTCTGGATCGTCGAGCTGATCGGGGGTGAAGCTCTCGGCCTGATAGGCTTTGCGCAGTTCGTCGATCGGGATGGTGCTGGCAAGTGCCGCGCGCTCCGTCGCGGCAAGGCGCACGGCCGGGTCGGTCGCCGTTTGCGACAGCAATTGGCTCGCCGGCACCCAGCCTGCTACGGCTGCCGGCGCCGATGCTCCGGCCTTCTTCATCATGGCGAGATGCACGCCGGAAGGATTCGGTAACGCTTCGATGTTCGCGGCACCGCCGCTCGCGATCGCGTCCGCCAGCGCGAAGAACGCGTCGTCGGCGACGTTGCGTTCGCGCATAACGTTCAGCGTCAGCGTTGCGGCCTGCTCGTCGTTCTGTGCCAGGTAGCAGAACACGCGAAGCTTCAGCCAATAGGGTTCGTTCGACGATTGGCGCGGCGAGGTGGCATCGCCGCACGCGTCGCCATCGCGGCCCAGCAGCAGCACAGCTTCGGCCCAAGCTTGGCGCGCGAAGGAATCGGTGCGCGCGCTTTGCGCACCCAGGATCGCTGCCTCATCGACCAAACCGTTGGCGACGAGCTTCTGCAGACGCTGCGCGAGGAACGACGGTTCGCCGGGCGGCGCTTCGCCGGCCGGTGGATTGCCCTGGCTCAAGAGGACGCGCTTCATCAGATTCTGCATCGCGGGCGAGTTCGGCGCCGAGGGAAGCTGGCCTATACGTGCGGCGATCGCCGGGCGCACGCTGCCCGACCACAGGCCGGGACGGAAACCGCCCGAGCCGTCGCTCAATAGTCCGGCGCCGGAGGGATCGATGGCGGCGAGATCGGAGACCGTGACGCGCGGGCCTTGCGGTGCGCCGGGCTTGTCGGGAACGGCTTGCTCGGCGGGCAGCGCTTCGATCGTCGAAGGCTCCGACGTGATCGGTTCTGCCGGCGCGCCCAGTGGGCGTGGCGGCGCTTTCGCCGGGCCCGTTGCTTCCGGCTCCGCAGCAGCAGCGATCGACATCGAAACAATTAGCGCGGCGAGTAAGGCGTTAACGCGGGAACCGATCATCGGGCAGAACCTTCTCGACCTTGCGGGGCTGCGGGGTCACGGTCGAGCCGTAGTAAGCCAACGCCCCCGCCCCCAAAGCCAGCAATACTACGGCGGCGCCCACCAAGCGGCCAAGCTGCTGCAGGCCGCCAGGGCGATCATAGTCGCGGTAGTAGCGTCTGCGCCGCACGTTTCCGTTTCCCCTAAATTTCCCGCTCTCTGGCAGCGTTCAGCCAGTTCATGTACATGCTGATTCCGCCAGGTTAGAACAATATATGCAGGTGCAGGACCACAGCGAAAGCCCGGAAGCGGGCCAACCCTTCGAACAGCGCTCGATCGTGCTGGTCGGGCTCATGGGTGCTGGCAAAAGCACAATCGGGCGGCGCTTGGCGCACGCGCTGAAGCTGCCGTTCCACGACGCGGATGCGGAAATAGAAACCGCGGCGGGCTGTTCCATATCCGACTTTTTCGAGCGCTACGGCGAGCCCGCGTTTCGCGAGGGTGAGCGGAAGGTGATTGCCCGGCTCTTGGGCGGCCCGCGCCACGTGCTGGCTACCGGCGGCGGCGCGTTCATGGACCCCACGACCCGCGCTTTGATCAAGCAGATGGGGTTTTCGGTGTGGCTGAGGGCCGACATCGGCCTTCTGATGGAGCGCGTTGCGAAGCGCCCTACCAGGCCCTTGCTCAAGAACAGCGATCCCCGCGGCACGATGGAGCGGCTGATGGCCGAACGCTATCCGATCTACGCGGAGGCGGACTTAACGGTTGATTCCAACGGCGGACCGCATGATGCGATCGTGCAGCGGATTCTAACCCACCTCGCCGACCTTGGAGTGACGACGGCACAATGAGCAGCGAACGATTGCGCGTCGATCTTGGCGGCCGTGCCTACGACATCGTGGTGGGCGCAGGAGTCTTGGCGCAGGCCGGAAGAGAGATCGGGGCGCTCCAGCGGGCGAGGAGGACATTCGTCGTCGCGGACGATCATACTGCCCGCTTGCATCTCAACGCGCTCACGCAATCGCTTCATGGAGCTGGCCTTACGTCGATATCGGCGGTCTTGCCGCCGGGGGAAGCGAGCAAGAGCTTCGGCGTGCTGGAACAACTCGTCAGCCAGATGCTCGATGCGAAGGTCGAACGCGGCGATCTCGTGGTCGCGCTCGGCGGCGGGGTGATCGGCGATCTAGCGGGGTTTGCGGCCGGCATCACCAAGCGCGGGCTCGACTACGTGCAGGTGCCCACGACGTTGCTGGCGCAAGTCGATTCCTCGGTCGGCGGCAAAACTGCCATCGATATGCCGCAAGGCAAGAATTTGGTCGGGTTGTTTCATCAACCTTGTCTCGTGCTTGCCGACACGCAGGTTCTCGACACGCTGCCCGAGCGCGAGATGCGCGCCGGTTACGCGGAGATCCTGAAGTACGGGCTGATCGGCGATGCCGCGTTCGCCGCGTGGGTCGGCGCGAACGCGCGCGCGATCCTCAGCCAAGCGGGTCCCGAACGTACAAAGGCAATCGTGACGTCGTGCCGGATGAAGGCGCGCGTCGTCGAGGCGGACGAGCGCGAGGCCGGGCAACGCGCGCTGCTCAATCTCGGGCACACGTTCGCGCATGCGATCGAAGCTTGTGCCGGTTACTCCGGCAAGGTGTTGCATGGCGAGGCGGTCGCCTTTGGCTGCGCGCTGGCGTTCGACCTTTCGGAGCGGCTGAAGCTCTGCCCGCCGGGTCAGGCCACCCAAGTACGCGGATGGCTCGCCGCGGCGGGACTGCCGACGTCGTTTGCCGACTTGCCCGAACTCGGCGCTTCCGCGGACGACCTGATCGAGATTATGCGCCAAGACAAAAAGGCATCGGGCGGCAAGCTCGTATTCGTCCTGGCGCGCAGCATCGGACAAGCGTTCGTCGCGAACGACGTGGACGCACGCGCCGTGGCATCGCTTCTAACAGACGCGCTGGCGCGATAGGCCAGAGACGAAAGACAGGCAAGGAAAATGGAAGACCAAATCATCCCGGTTTCGGCGGTCAGCGGCTGGGAACTTTTGTTCGTACTCGTGGCCACGCTGTTCCTCATGTTGTTCTCGGCGCTGACGTCGGCCGCGGAGACGGCGCTCACGGCGGTGTCGAAGGCGCGCATGCATCAGCTGGAAAAGGAGGGCGAGGCCAAGGCAAGGTCCGTCAATTGGCTGATGGCGCACCGCGAGCAGATGATCGGGGCGATCCTGCTCTCCAACACGTTCGTCAACGTCGTGTCGTCGGCACTGGTCACGACGGTGCTCGTGACGCTGTTCGGCAACGCTGGCGTGGCGGCAGGCGCGATCTTGATAACGGCGCTGGTGCTCGTGTTCTGCGAGGTACTGCCGAAGACCTATGCGATCACGAACGCAGACGGCACGGCGTTGTCGATCGGGCGGCCGGTGCGGATTGCGGTCGCGATCTTGAGCCCGATCGTCGACGCTATTCAGTGGTTCGTCGCGCTCCTGTTGCGCGCGGGCGGCGTGCGGTCGCAAGGCCTGGTCGAAGACAAGGAGGAAGCGGCCGCCGAAGAGCTGCGCGGGGCGATCGATCTGCACCACATTCAAGGCGCGGTGCGGACGTCGGACCGGAACATGTTGGGCGGCATTTTGGACCTCAAAGACTTGCAGGTCGCCGACGTCATGATCCACCGCAAATCGATGACCATGCTCGACGGCGACCTGCCGCCGGAAGAGGTGCTGGACCGGGTGCTGTCGCAGCCGCACACGCGGCTGCCCGTTTACAAGGGCGATCCGGACAACATTGTCGGCGTGCTGCATGCGAAGGACCTGCTGCGCGCGATGTCGCGCAGCCAAGGCAACGTGAAGGCGATCAACGTGATGTCGATCGTCGCCAAGCCCTGGTTCATTCCGGACACCACGATGCTGACCGATCAGTTGCGCGCTTTCTTGCAGCGGCGGGTGCACTTCGCGCTGGTCGTCGACGAGTACGGGGCACTGCAGGGCCTCATCACGCTTGAAGACATTCTGGAAGAGATCGTCGGCGAGATTCGCGACGAGCACGACGTGCCGGTGTCGGGCGTCAGGCAGCAACCCGACGGCAGCGTCAATGTCGACGGGTGGGTCTCGATCCGCGAATTGAACCGGGCGATGAACTGGAACCTGCCCGACGAAGAGGCGACGACGATCGCCGGACTCGTCATTCACGAGGCACAGACGATCCCGGACGTGGCGCAGGTGTTCTCGTTCCACGGGTTCAAGTTCGAGGTGCTGCGGCGGCAGAAGAACCAGATCACGGCGCTGCGCATTACACCGCCATCGGCGGAGCCGGTAGTACAGGGGGCGTAGGGCTTAGATTTGAAGCGCCAAGCCGCTCTGTGGTGCAGCGGGCTTTGGTGTGGCGACAGCCGCGCTCACATCCGCCGGGCGGCTTCCTCTGGCGTGAGCAGCGTTAGGGCCAGCGCGTGGACGCGGTCTTTGAGTTCGGCGTCGAGGAGGTCGTGGACGCGGCGGTGGCGGTCAATTCTGGTCAAGCCGTCAAACGCGGCTGACACAATCGCCACACGGAAGTGTGTTTCGCCGCCCTCGCGGTGACCGGCGTGGCCGCGGTGGCGGTCGGACTCGTCGATGACTTCCAGCTTCTGCGGCGCAAAAGCGGCCTCGAGCTTTGTTCGTATGGTTTCTGCAATCGTCATGGCGAAGCGCTCGTGAGTCATTCTCAAAACAATGTCAAGCAAGAGGTTTTCTTGTCTTCTTAACCCGCCGTTCCCATACTTCTATCGTCATGAGCGAGGGTACGAAACACGCATCGCGGTTCGCCGAGAACTTGCGCGTCAAGCGCCAGCCGGTGACCAAGCCGACGCGCCCGTGCGACAAGCCGGGGTGCCAAGGCGGCGGCTCGCACAAAGCGCCGAAGAGCCGGACATCGCTCAACGAGTACTATTGGTTCTGCCTCGACCATGTGCGCGAGTACAATCAGTCGTGGGACTTCTTCAAAGGTATGACGCCGGGCCAGATCGATGCCTACCAGCGCGCGACACTCACGGGGCTTCGGCCCACGTGGAAGCTCGGCGGCGGTGCGGCGGGGCCCAATCCGAAGCTGCAATTCTACTTCCGCGGCGCGTATGTCGACCCGTTCCTGATCTTCGACGATGGGCCCACCGGCACTGACGCCAAGGCGGGTGCGGCAAACCGTAACGGCACGCCTGAGCGGCGGCTGACCAAGATGCAGTCGACGAGCCTCGACACGCTGGGACTTGATGCGTCCGCGACCTTGCAGGACGTCAAGGCGCGCTTTAAGGAATTGGTTAAGCGTTTCCACCCCGATGCCAACGGTGGCGATCGCGGCGCCGAAGAGCGGCTGGGTCAAGTCATCAAAGCCTATGGGCAACTGCGCTCGTCGGGCTATTCTTGAAGTGATTTGAGCGAACGCACCTCTTCGGCGATGCCCGCGAGGCCGCTCTTAGAGGATCACAAGCTTGTCACGGAAGCCTGAAATGAGCACGCCCCCGCAAGGTCTGGCGACCGATAGCCAGCCCGACACCACCGTCGACGTCAAGAAAGTGTTCGGCGTCGATGTCGCGATGAAGGTGCCCGCCTTCTCGAAGCCGAACGAATACGTTCCGGATCTCGATCCCGCCTACCGGTTCGACCGCGAGACGACGCTCGCGATCCTGGCTGGGTTCGCGTTCAACCGGCGCGTAATGGTGCAGGGCTATCACGGCACCGGCAAGTCGACGCATATCGAGCAGGTGGCGGCGCGGCTCAACTGGCCGTGTATTCGCATCAACCTCGACAGCCACATCTCGCGCATCGATCTCGTCGGCAAGGACGCGATCGTGGTGCGCGAGGGCATGCAGGTCACCGAGTTCCGCGAAGGCATATTGCCGTGGGCTTTGCAGCACCCCGTCGCGCTTGTCTTCGACGAGTACGATGCCGGCCGGCCGGACGTGATGTTCGTCATTCAGCGCGTGCTGGAGCAGTCCGGCAAGCTCACGCTGCTCGATCAGAATCGCGTGATCCGCGCGCATCCGGCGTTCCGGCTGTTCTCGACCACGAACACGATCGGCCTCGGCGACACGACGGGCCTCTATCACGGCACGCAGCAGATCAACCAGGGTCAGATGGACCGCTGGAACATCGTGACGACGTTGAACTATCTGCCACACGACAAGGAAGTGGACATCATCTTGGCGAAGGCGCCGCACTATGCGGGCGCGGAAGGCAAGAAGAAGGTGGCGGCGATGGTGCGCGTGGCCGACCTGACCCGTAACGCGTTCATGAACGGCGACATCTCGACGGTGATGAGCCCGCGTACGGTCCTGACGTGGGCGGAGAACGCGGAGATCTTCGGTGACGTCGGGTTCGGGTTCCGCGTCACGTTCCTGAACAAGTGCGACGAGCTTGAGCGGGCGACGGTGGCGGAGTTCTACCAACGCTGCTTCGGCGAGGAATTGCCGGAGTCGGCGGCGAAGGTGATGGTGGCGTAGGCCAAAGCGGTGGTCACGAAATCCGAAAGCCCTGCTGATCCCTTTAAGCGCGCGGTGGCGAACACTATGCGGGCGATGGGGGCTGAGCCGGAGTTGGAGATTGCGTTCGGGACGGAGCCGCCGGCGCTTAAAGGGTTGAAGGCGCGCCTTCCCCTGCCCGGTCGCGACTTGCCGAAGGGCGACGTCGCGCAGACGCGCGGGGTGGCGGACGGGTTTGCGCTGCGTCTTGCGCTGCACGACGACAAGATGCATGCGACCTATGCCCCGCCGGGTTCTGCGGCGCGGGCGATCTTTGAGGCCGCCGAGCAAGCGCGCGTCGAGTCGATCGGCTCGAACGCGATGAAGGGTGTGGCGCGCAATCTCGAAGTCGCTTTGGAAGCGCGGTTGAAGCAGAAGGGTTATGCGAACGCGCGCGGGCGGGATGAGGCGCCGCTCGCTGAGGCCGTTGGTTTGCTCATGCGCGAGCGGTTGACGGGGCGGCCGGTACCGAAGGCGGGGCAAGCCGTTGTCGAGGCTTGGCGCGAGCATATCGAGGCCAAGGCGGGCTCCGATTTCGAGCGGCTCGACGATGTGATCAAGGATCAGGCGGCGTTTGCGAAAGTGACGCGGCGGATTTTGACCGATCTGGGCTTGGGCGACGAGTTGGGCGAAGATCCCGATGGGTCGGACGAAGACTCCGACGAGACCGCGCAGGAAGATAGCGAAAACTCCGACAGCGAGGCTGGGGAGACGTCTGAGCCGCAGGGTGCTTCGAGCGAAGAAGCGGAGATGTCGGAGGCGGAGGGCGAGGACGGCGAGCAGCAGGCGGTCGAGGTCGAGACGGAGGAGAAGGCTTCGCGCTCCGAGGCCGACGATACGGCCGATGGCAAGCAGCCGTGGCGGCCGGAGGGTCCGCTCTCCGGATCGAATGAGCCGAACTACAAGGTCTTCACGCCGCAGTTCGACGAGATCATCACCGCGGAAGAGCTTTGCGATGCGGAGGAGCTGGCGAGGCTTCGCGCCTATCTCGATCAGCAGCTGCAGGCGTTGCAAGGCGTGGTCGCGCGGCTTGCGAACAAGCTGCAGCGCAAGCTGATGGCGAAGCAGAACCGGACGTGGGAGTTCGATCTCGAGGAGGGCATTTTGGATGCCGCGCGGCTTTCGCGCATCGTGGTCGATCCGATGTCGCCGCTGTCCTACAAGATCGAGAAGGACATGAAGTTTCGCGACACGGTCGTGACGCTCCTGCTCGACAATTCGGGGTCGATGCGCGGGCGCCCGATCATGGTTGCCGCCATGTGCGCGGATATCCTGGCGCGCACGCTTGAGCGCTGCAACGTGAAGGTCGAGATTTTGGGCTTCACGACGAAGGCGTGGAAGGGCGGGCAGTCGCGGGACAAGTGGCTCTCAGAGAACAAGCCGCCTGCCCCCGGGCGGCTGAACGATCTTCGTCACATCGTCTACAAGCAGGCGGACTCGCCGTGGCGGCGCGCGCGGCGGAACTTGGGCCTCATGATGCGCGAGGGGCTGCTGAAGGAGAACATCGATGGCGAGGCGCTGATGTGGGCGCATAACCGTCTGATCGCGCGGCAGGAACAGCGGCGCATTTTGATGGTGATCTCGGACGGCGCGCCGGTCGACGATTCCACATTGTCGGTGAACGCCGGCAACTATCTCGAGAAGCATCTGCGCGAGGTGATCGAGGCGATCGAGACGCGCTCGCCGATCGAGGTGATTGCGATCGGCATCGGGCACGACGTTACGCGTTACTACAAGCGCGCGGTGACGATCGTCGATGCGGAGCAGTTGGGCGGGGCGATGACGGAGAAGCTCGCCGAGCTGTTCGATGAGGATACCAAGAAGGTCGCGGCGACGGCGCCGCGGCGGCCGCTTAAGGCGAAGGCGGGCGCGGCTGCTGCGCCGGCACGGTAGTCCATGATCAGCAAACGTATAGCGTTGGCACTCGGCGGCACGGCCGCCGCGGCGGCGCTTTACGTCTTTGTGGCCATAGCGGAGCCGCGCGAGGCGCGGCCGCTTGACGTGCAGGCGAAGGCGCTCCCGTTCAGCACCGGCGAGGATGCCAAGTCCAGCGTCGGCAAGCTCCGCCATCGCGGCACGCTGAAGCTCACGTCCGGCGATGCCGATTTCGGCGGGATCTCGGGGCTCATCGTGTCGGAGGACGGTGTGCGTCTGCTTGCGATCACCGACAACAGCAATTGGCTCACCGGCTCGCTGCAGTATCGCGACGGGAAGCTTGCGGGCTTTAAGGGTGGCACGATTGCGCCGCTGCGCGGGCTCGATGGCGGCGCGCTCTCCGGCAAGAGCGGCGATGTGGAAGGGCTGACCGGATCGCTCGATGGCGATGTGTTCGTCAGCTTCGAGCGCGACCATCGCATTTGGCGCTACGCGTTCGGCAAAGATGGGCTTGCGGCCAAGCCTGCGGCCGTCGCCACGCCGGCCGAACTGAAACAGGCGCCCGACAACGGCGGGCTTGAGGGCATTGCGCTCCTGCGGGATGGGCGGCTTTTGGCGCTGTCGGAGTCGTTTCACGACGGCGACGGCAACATCCGTGGTTGGCTGCTGAAAGACGGCGCCGATCCGCAGGCCCTTAGGCTGAAGCGCCGTGCGCCGTTCGATCTCACCGACATTCGGCAGCTTGCGGGCAGCGATGTGCTGACGCTCGAGCGCCGTTTCAACCGCGTCGGCGGGGTCGGCTTCGAGATGCGGCGGATCAAGGGGGCGGACATCACGAGCGGTGCAATCTTGGATGGAGAGGTCGTCGCCGACGCCGGCATGAACTTCATCATCGACAACATGGAAGGTCTTTCGGTACGCACTGACGAGGACGGCGCCACACTTGTCTATGTCGTTTCCGACGACAATTTTAATGCACCCGTGCAGCAGACGCTGCTGATGATGTTCGAGCTCAAGGATTAGTAGCCGCCGAGACCTGCGTGCGGCCGCACGAGCGGGCGTAGCGCCATGTAAGGGGCAAGTAGCGCGAACGACATGAACGCCTTCGTGCCGGCGTCGACCGCCATGTGGTTCAACCAATTCGGCTCGCTGCCGGCGTAGGCTGCAGGGTAGAAGAGGAACATCGCGATGAACGAGCTGGTCAGCGCGCTGTAAAGCGGCGCCTTCCACCAGACGACGCCGCGCGTTTTGTCGAAGACATAGACGCCGGCCAACTGACCGATCGCCATCGCGCCCACGAAGGCGCCCATCACGCGCAGGCTTGGGACATTGCCCGGCGGCGGCAGATAGGGGCTCGCCTCCAGGATCACGGCGAGCGCTGCCAACACGACCAACGACCACGAAACGAACACGTGGCCGAGCGCGAAGTCCTCGCCGTAACGCCGGTTCACGAGGTTCGCGATCAGGAAGACGACTGGCACTGTCGCGTGGCCCGCGTTCAACCAGTTCGACGGGTAGAGTTCCGGGTGGCGGGGCGGGCTCAAGATACCATCGAAGAGCGTGAAGGGAACGCTGCGCATCTGCCAGGCGAGAAGCAGCGTCATCGTCACGCAAACGGCGGGCACGATCAGCAGCGCCAGATCGCGCAGCATCTGCAGCGCTCGCGGCAGCCGCGAGGGCGCGTGCGAAACGATGATGCCGCCTTCTGCGGCTGCTCTACCGACGTGACTTGTCATGACCTTTGGCGGAATCGCTGGCCAAGGGTGCGGAGATCGAACTAGCGGCGCAAGTGCGCGAATTAGGCCTTTGCGGCGGCGCGCACAATTTCGCGCTTCAACCGGCGGGCGCGGTCCGACAGATTGTCGTCGTTTTGCTTGATGATGAAGGCGTCGAGACCGCCGTTGTGGTCGATCGAGCGCAACGCCTGCTTCGAAATCCGCAACTTCACCGTGCGGTCGAGCTTGTCGGAAATCAGCGAAACTTCCGACAGATTCGGGCGGAACTTGCGCTTCGTCTTGTTGTTCGCGTGGCTGACGTTGTTACCCGTCAACACGCCTTTGCCGGTGAGTTCGCAGCGCCGTGCCATGTGTGAATTCCGTCCGATCCGAATAAACGCGAACCCGCGCCGGGGTGACCCTCAAGCGCGGGAGGGCGGACCTATAGGTCAGGGCACTTCCCCCAGTCAAGTTTTGGCGCGCCAGTGCGCCAAAATGGCCTTGGCGGCAGCTGGCGGGGCCAAGGCGCCCTGGGCGACGGCCCCTTCCAGCTTAATGAGTTCGGCGTGGACGGCCGGGTCCTCGGTCAGGGCGGCGAGTAGGCCTTCCCTCAGTTCGGTGTGCAGCCAGGCGACGCTCTGACCGCGGCGCTGCCCCTCCCAAGCGCCCGAGGCGACCAGCGTTTCGCGGAAGCGCTGCACATCATCCCAAACCTCCGCGATGCCCCTGCCCTCCGTGCTCGACACAAGCCGCACGTCGGCGGCCCAGCCCTGAAACTTCGGACGCATCAGATGGAGCGCCGCGCGGTACTCGGCCCCGGCGCGATTGGCGGCCGGCGCCAAATCGCCGTCGGCTTTGGTCACGACGACCAGATCCGCGAGTTCCATGATGCCGCGCTTGATGCCCTGTAGCTCGTCGCCACCGCCGGGCGAGACGAGCACCAGGAACATGTCGACCATGTCGGCGACGGCCGTCTCGGACTGTCCGACGCCGACGGTTTCGACCAGCACGACATCGAAACCTGCCGCTTCGACGAGGAGCATGCTTTCGCGCGTGCGGCGCGCGACGCCCCCCAGCGTCTGCCCCGCCGGCGACGGGCGAATGAAGGCGTTCGGCGCCTGTGCCAGTTTCACCATGCGTGTCTTGTCGCCCAAGATCGATCCACCCGACCGGCGCGACGACGGATCGACGGCGAGAACGGCGACACGATGACCTTTGCCGATCAACCACGTGCCCAAAGCTTCAACGAAAGTTGATTTACCCACACCCGGCGCACCGGAGAGGCCGATGCGCACCGCTTGGCCCGTGTGGGGTAAGGCCGCGTTCACCAACCGGGTTGCGGCCGCTTCGTCTTTGGCCAGCCTCGATTCCACGAGCGTGATCGCTTTGGCCAGGGCACGGCGATCGCCTGCAACCAGAGCGTCCGATAAGTCCTTGATTTTGGTATCTGCGGATGAATGAGCGTTCATGATATTGGTGACGATTGCAGCTTGAAGACCGACCGATTTTTCCGCCACAATTCGAACATCGAGGCCGACCATATAGGCGGCCCCGCAGGAACGCCACGTTCAATCGCCAGTCGAGGTCTCGTGAATCTATGCTGAAACGTTTGTTGCTTGCGACGACGATCGCGCTTGTGCCCCTGACCGCATCCGCCGAAGAGGCGTCGATGACGCCGGCCGCCGTGTCCGCGCCGCAAGGCCCGACGAGCACGGTGCAGCTCGTCTGGCAGGTTTATCTCGGCGGGTTCAATCTCGGGAACGTCGGCATCAAGTCGAGTTTCAACGGCAACGGCTATTCGGCCGTGTCGCGCCTCAAGACCGCGGGCGTCGTCAACTCGTTCTACGAAGCGGTGATCGATGCGACCTCGGTCGGCACAGTTGCGGGCACCGCGTTGCAGCCGAAGAAATACAACTCGAACACCGTCAACGAGAAGCAGAGCCAGCGCGTCGACCTGACCTACACGGCGTCGGGCATCCAGCTCGATGCGGAGCCCGCCTACAACACGTCCCGCTTCCCGGTGACGGAGGAGCAGAAGCGCGGCACACTGGATCCGCTTTCGGGCCTCGTCTATTCGCTCGCGGGCGTTTCGCATTCGGCGGCGAAGCCGTGCGGCGACACGGTGCGCGTGTTCGATGGACGCCGGCGCTACGACATCGAGTTGAAGCCTGCCGGACAGGACAAGCTCAAGACCGACGGCGGCTATAGCGGCCCAGCGCAGAAGTGCACGATCGTCTACAAGCAGCTTGCGGGCTTCAAGCCGAACCTGAACAAGGGCAAGGCGCTGCCGGTCATCACGGTATGGTTCGCCGCGATGGAAAGCGCGTCGGGCGGGCCGGTGAAGACTTTCATCGTGCCGGTCAAAATGATGACGGAGACGCCGTACGGTGTCGCTCTTGCGCACGCGCGCAAGATCACGATCGACGGCACGCAGAAGACGAGCTAACGCCGATACGCGAAGCTCATTAATCGCGCGAATGTCAGTGTTGCGGGCTGCGCGCCACGAACGGCGTGCGCTCCGCTAACCATTGCGCGTAAGCGCGCATTTATTCGGGCGCGGTACCCTTGGTGCGAGTCAACCAGAGGGGACGCTCCTATGAGCATGAATCTCAGTTTGAAGCAGGCGAGCGAGTTGGAGCTTGCGCGGATGGCGCGCGAGGGTGTCGGCGAGGACGTGCTGATGGGTGCGGACGACGCGCTCGATCTCGATAAGTCGTGGCACATGCTGCACTATCTTTTCACCGGCAGCGCTTGGGATGGGGCGATGCCGGCCGGTGCGCTGCTTTCAGGCGGGCGCGAGGTGGGCGAAGATTTGGGCTATGGCCCTGCCCGCGCGCTTTCGGCGAAGGAAACGCAAGCCTTCGCACAGTTCCTTAGCGCGCAGTCGGAGACAGCGCTCGCCAAGAAGCTGAACGTGCCGAAGATGCAGAGCATGGAAATCTACAGCGTCGACGAGGACTCGGGGGAAGACCTCAATCACTATTTCCCGCAGTTGAAATCGTACGTCGCGGACGCGGCGGCGAAGGGACAGGGGTTGTTGATTTGGATGAGTTGATCTTCTGAAAGTCTCCCCCAAAGTTTCACTTTGGGGAGCGGGTGCGCAACGAAGTTGCTGCACCCGAGGGGGTTGCGCTGAGTCCAAGGTTAGGCCAACGAGTCTGAGCCGCTCCCTCCCGTGCAGCCGCTTCGCGGCGCACGTACTCCCCCAACTGCTTGCAGTTGGGGGAGACACACACTAGCCGTCGGACAACGTCGGCTGATTGGCGGCTGCGGCTCGCTGCTTTTTCTTCGCGCGATTGCGGGCCAGCATGTTTAGGCCTTCCACCAAGGCCGAGAATCCCATGGCTGCGTAGATGTAGCCCTTCGGCACGTGGAAGCCGAACCCGTCGGCAATTAGCGCCATGCCGATCATGAGCAAGAAGCTCAACGCCAGCATCACGATCGTCGGATTCGCGTTGATGAAGTTCGCGAGCGGCGTTGCTGCCACCATCATCACGATGACGGTGATCACGACCGCGATCACCATGATCGGAATGTGATCGGTCATGCCGACGGCGGTCACGATGCTGTCAATCGAGAAGACGAGGTCGAGCAGGATGATCTGTCCGATCGCGGCGGAGAACGCCATTGTGGCGACCTTCGTGTCGAACACATCGTC
This sequence comes from uncultured Flavobacteriaceae bacterium, assembly GCA_964647355.1. GTDB lineage: Bacteria > Pseudomonadota > Alphaproteobacteria > Micropepsales > Micropepsaceae > SZUA-430. Next base: position 18,262 of record CAZYGK010000048.1, read on the forward strand.
GGTCGGATCGGGATCGACATTGTGGTGGATTTCTTTCGTCGCCTTCCACACCAGAAAGAGACCGCCGGCGATGAGTATCAAGTCGCGCCAGGAGAGCCCATGGCCAAATGCCGTAAAGATCGGCTCGGTCAACTGCACGATGATCGCGATCGTGCTCAACAGGACGAGGCGCATGATCAGCGCGAGGCTGAGGCCGATGCGGCGGGCACGGGGCCGTTCGGCTTCCGGCAGCTTGTTCGTCAGGATCGAGATGAAAATGAGGTTGTCGATGCCGAGCACGACTTCCATCGCGATCAGCGTGACGAGAGCGGCCCACGCGGCCGGATCGGCGGCGAGTTGTACCAAATAGTCCATGGATGGGTCCTGACGGCGAGAAATGGCGTGGCTTGGACGCACCGTTCCGCTTTGGATCGCGGTCAGACGTCACAGCGCCTGTAGATAGCCGACTGGGGGCGGCTGTCCAGAGGGACCTGACGCGCGCGACAATTATCCGTGGTTGCAGGGTGATTCGCGCATGACCTTTTCGCGCGCATTGAGACGGACGGAACAGCTGCTGCTGCGCTGGGCGGAGGAGCCGATTGGCGTGCTCGTTCCCGTCATGGCGTTCTTTGCCGTTTGGCTGCCGCCGCAGATGCCCGACATGTTCGCAGGGATGGAGACGCCGATCTGGCGGCTGCAGATCTCCGCGCGGCCGTTCTTGTTTGCTCTATCGGCGATGACGCTGGGGCTCTCGGCTTGGTTTTGGACGCGCGCGGCGCTGACCGCGCAGATGAACCGCGGCGAGTCCGACAAGGCGCGCATCCAGCGCAAGCAGGCCGCAAGGTCGGGAGACACCGATCTCTTCGACGACGAAGACGGAACGCTTGCGCACGGCCGGCATCACGACGACGACGATCCGGCGGAATGGTCGTACGAGTGGGCGCCGCGTATGGCGCTGCTGTTCGCTGGCGGCATCACGGTTCTGCCGATCCTGTTCTCGATGCGGGCCGGGCATTTCTTTACCGGACTGTTGGGCGCGGAGCTGCTCAGCTTCGGACTCGTGGGGCTGCTCTACGTCTTCGTCCTGCACCGGACGGAATTTCAGTGGATGACCGCGTTCGATGCGCCGGCGTGGATGACGCGGACGCGAGCGCTGCGCGTTTTGGCGTACGCGCCGTTCGGCTGGCCGTTTGCGGTGCTGTCGCTCGCCTGCAGTTTTGCGGCGCTTGCGGCCGTAGGCGTGGCGCCGCGGTTCGTGGCCCAGTTCGACGCGCCGACAACGGCGATTGCGGCACTCGCTTTTGCGGTCGGACCGCTTGTGATGGCGCTTGCCATTATGCGCGACCTGGTCGAGCGCGCGATCCACATCGTGCGCTTCGTCTTCAATCGCGGCGAAATGATGCACTTCATGCCGGGCGAAGCGCATCGGGTGAAGCGCATTGCCAGCGTCGTGGGTACGATAGCTCTAGGACTTTGGTTCCTGTCACCGCCGTGGGTGCTGGAGAAGCACGTCGTGCGGCTGACCGAGACGCGGCTGAACGAGCCAGCAGGCTCCGGACCTTGCGGGGCGGGCGGCGGCGCGGTGTGCCGGCCCGATCTCAAAGCGGCGTTGCAGCAGTGGGTGGCGGCGCGGCGGCGGACGGATCCTCAGCGTAGCGAGCGGCTGCCGGTCGTGATCGTGGCGGCGTCGGGCGGGGCGAGCCGCGCTGCGGCGTGGCTGATCGCCTCGATGCGGATGCTCGACTTCAAAACGGATGGCGATTTCGGGCGCAATGTCTTTGCGATCAGCGGCGTGTCGGGCGGTGCGCTGGGTGCCACCACCTACGCGCGGCTTGTGCGCGCGCAAGGGCGCGAGGACGGGTCGGTCGATTGGGAGGCACCGGAGACGCGGGCGGCGGTGGCGCACTTCGCGACGCGCGATTTGCTGTCGGGGTCGATCGCGACCTACTTCTTGAACGACATGTTCGGCAGCATGGTGGGGCCCTTGTGGACGTGGGCCGGTGTGCCGGATCGCAACACGGCGCTGGAAGATACCTTCGATGCGATGTGGGCGACCAAGGGATTCGCCCTGCCCCGCCACGTGTCGGACGAGTTCTTGGGCTTGCGCTTTTCCCCTCAGAGCGAGAGCCGCGCGCCGGTCGAACTCTTGCCGCATCTGCTGTTGAACGGCACCGACGTCGTGTCGGGCAAGCGGCTGATTACGTCGACCATTCGCTCGCCGGCCGACAAGCAGCTCTTCGCCGACAGCGGCGACTTCCTGGCGATGGTCGGGCGCGACATCCGGATGTCGACGGCGGTCACGAACTCCGCGCGCTTTCCGTTCGTTTCGCCGGCAGGCCGGTTCGTCAGTTCGGCGAAGATGGGTGGCAACGCCTATCAAATTATCGACGGCGGATATTTCGAGAACTACGGCGCGCGAACGGTTTGGGAGCTGGCGCGTGCGATCGAGGAGCTGAACGCGGAAGATCCGACTTTGAACGTCGTGCCGATCGTCGTCGTGATCAGCAACGATGTCGAGACCGATCAACCGCCACGGCTCTATGCGAATGCGTGCCGCACGATGATGGAAGACGTCGCATTCGACGGCTCGCAGATCACGATCCGCTGCGACGAACCCGTGACGGCGGCGCAGTGTTCGGCGAGCGAGTATGCCGGGTTCGTTTCGGCGGCGCGGGCCGAAGATCGCTCGATCGTGCCGCAATCGATGGCGCCGCTCTTGGGGCTTGCCGCGACACGCAGCGCGCACGGGCGCGATGCGGTCAACATTTTGAAGCGCGATTTCTGCAAGGCGCAGACGGCGGCGCCGGGCGACCCGAAGACGCGAATGTTCCACGTCGCGCTGCCCCGGCCGAACACGGTGAAGGGCGAGGCGGCGCCGATGAACTGGGTGCTCAATCCGGCTGCTTGCGATTACCTCGTCAATAAGGCGCCGTTCCTGCCATTCAACGTCGCGCAAGCAGCGAAGTTGAAGGCGACGCTCGACGGCGTTCTGGGTGCAGGGTTGCGGACGTCGCAACCTGACCGGCCATTGCCGGTGGATTGCAACGGCGGGTGAGCTACTGCAGCCGCCTGAGCGGCACAGGGTCTTCCGGTTCTTCCGGGGGCACGAGGTCGAGAGTCGGCTGCGCGCCAGCCGGCAAGTCCGTGACTTCCACTTGGCGGAGCTTGCGTTCGACGGCGCGGGTGCGGACGCCGACATCGTGAATCGTCTTCTGGGCGGACTGCAGTTGCTTGTCGAGCTTGTCCCACACTTCGGCGTAGCGCTGGAACTCGGCCTTCGCCTCGCCCAGCACCCGCCAGACTTCGCTTGAGCGCTTTTGGATCGCGAGCGTGCGGAAGCCCATTTGTAGGCTGTTCAGGAGCGCGTGCAGCGTCGTCGGGCCCGCGACCGTGACGCGGTACTTCGACTGCAGCTTCGCGACGAGGCCAGGCGCGCGCATCGCTTCGGCGAACAGGCCTTCGGTCGGGAGATACATCACCCCGAAGTCGGTCGTTGCGGGCGGGCGGATGTATTTCGACGAGATGCGCTTGGCCTCGTTCTCGATCACACCGGCGAGCTCGTCGGACGCAGCGCGGATCTCGTCGCTGTTACCGGCGTCCCACGCGGCCATCAGACGCTCGTAGGCTTCTTTGGGGAACTTTGCGTCGATGGGCAGCAGCACGTCGGCGCCTTCCGACTGGCCGGGCATGCGGACCGCGTATTCGACCATTTCGGTCGCGCCTTGTTCGACCTTTGCGTTCGTCACGTATTGGTCGCGGGCGAGCATTTGTTCGAGCATGGCGCCGAGCTGCACCTCGGCCCAGCCGCCGCGGTCCTTCACGTTCGACATCACGCGCTTCAGATCGCCAACGCCGATCGCGAGCGTCTGCATTTCGCCCAAGCCTTTGTGCACCATTTCCAGACGGTCGGAGACCAGTGCGAAGCTTTCGCCGAGGCGCTTTTCCAACGTGCCTTGCAGCTTCTCTTCGACGGTTGCGCGCATCGCGTCGAGTTTTTGTTCGTTGTCGGCGCGGAGTTTGTCGAGGCGTTCGGTTACGGTTTGGCGCAAGGCTTCCTGCGTGACGGCGTTCGCGTCGGCGAGCGCTTTCACGTCGGTCTTCAACGTGTCGCCAAAGGCGTTGATCGTTTTGCGCAGCTCGTCACGGAGCGCCGTCGCGAACTCGGCGTGGGTGCGGACGAATTCCTCGAAGCGCTTGTCGACGGACGTTTTGCCGTCGGCGACGGAGGTTTGCAGGGCCGAGCCAAACTTCAAGATCCCCTCGCCCACTTCCTTGCGGAGTTCGCGGCCGCGGTTTTCGGATTCCTTGCGCATGTTCGTGTGCTCGTCGCGCACGGCGCGTTCGGTGCGTTCGGCGAGGTCAGCGATGCGCGCGAGGCGGTCGGCGACGTCGCGGGCCATGCCGCCCTTGCCGCCGGCGAAGCCCGAGAGCCACATCACGAGGTGGATCGTCGCGATCACGAGCGTGAGCGCGATTGCGACCGCGAAGAACAACGTGAGCAGGTCCATGCGAATCTCCTGTCTGGGCTCCGATTCTAGGGGCCTTGCGGGTGGCCCCGCGCCTTAATTCTGCGCTAGTCTGGCCTGAGACTGCGCCGTCCAATCGATCCGGAAATTCCCGCAAATGCGCTCTATCCCCAGTAAATTGGCCGTCGTTTTGCTCGCCGCCGCTGCTACGGCGTGCGGGCCACAGGCGAAAGCGCCAGCCGGCTCCGCCGTCACGGGCGAGGGCTTTGCGGGCGTCCGGTTCGGGATGACGGTAGCGCAAGCGGAGGCGGCGCTCGGGCATAAGCTCAAGTCGCTCGGCGAAGGCGAAGGCAATTGCTCGTATGGGGAGCCCGTCGGCGCACATGCGGGACTCGCGTTCATGGTGATCGACGGCGTGATCGCGCGGCTCGACGTGCAACAGACGACCGCGATCACGACCGACACCGGCGCAAAGGTCGGCGACAGCGAGAGCCGCGTGCTCGACCTCTACAAAGGCCGGACGCGCGTCGAGGAGCACAAATATCTGGGGCCGGAGGGGCACTATGTGCTGGTGCTGGGCGGCGACGGCAAGGCACAGATCGTGTTCGAGACGGACGGCAAAGCCGTCGTCAGCTACCGCGCGGGCCGGCAGCCCGAGGTCGAATGGGTGGAAGGATGTTCGTGATGAAGATGTTGGCGATACTTGCGGCGGCGCTGGTTGCTACGACCGGGGCCGCGGGTGCCGATCCTAAGGCGAGCTGCGACCGGCAGCCCGTTATGCAGATCGACTCGGCCTACATCTCGGTTGAGCCGGACGGCGTCACGGTGAACGCGTTCGGCGTGGCGGAGAGCGCGGGGTGGAGCGCGCCGACTTTGATTGCCGCGGGCTCGGACAAAGCCGGCATAGAGCAGGTCGACTTCGTGGCTTGCCGGCCGGCGGTTTCCGCTCAGGTGCTGACGCCCATTCAGACGAAGACGAAGCTCTCGTTTGGTGCCGACGTCCGGCAGATCGTCGTGCGCACCAAGACAAACTCGATGACGATCGAGATT
>CAZYGK010000049.1:0-23711 GCA_964647355.1 uncultured Flavobacteriaceae bacterium
CACCCGCAAACCAGCCCGGCAAGCCACATATAAAGAGATGTTTATGTCTTTAAGTGTGCCGGAAGTTGCCGATTGTTATTCCGCCTCCCCCTTGCGGGAAGGCGGGGGCTCACTCCATCACACACGCCGGCACATCGCCCTCGCGCGGCGCTGGCGCGAGCGCACACACGGCGCTCCACCACGGCATGATGAACTCGCCGACGCGGTCGTTGCGCACGGCCAGCGCCTGCATCTCCGGCTTGACCGGCGCCTGCAGCTCGCCCGGCACCTTCGCCTGCTGTTCGCACGCCATTTGGCGCACGTGGCGCGGCACGCGCTTGCGCCTGCAAGCGCGCGCGGCATCGTTCAGGAATTCGGCCGTCACGCTGGCCTGATAGCGTGCCAGATCCTCGCGTTGCTTCGCTTGATCCTCGGCATCCGTCGGAAAGCTCACGCTCTCGCGCGGTTCCGGCAACTTCAGGATCTCGCGCACCTGCCCCAGCATCACGCCATAGCGCCCCGCCATGATCGTCATCTCCGAGAGATGCGCGAAGTCCGCATCGGCGCGCGCTGCTGCATGCGATTCCGCATCGCCGGTCTCGAACATCTCCGACATCTCGGCACACCCGCCGAGCGCACCAAGCGCGAGGCCGGCAAGAACGATGCGCAACGAACGCCGTGCTCTCATGAAGATTCCCTATTGCCGCGAGTTCGCGCGCATCAAATCACCTTTCGCGCGCAACAAAAAGGGGCGGCTCCCTCCGGAACCGCCCCGATCACTCAACCCTTCGTCAGCTTACGCCGCGCGCAGATTGACCGCCTTCGGACCGCGTGCGTCAGCTTCCGTGTCGAAAGCAACGCGTTGGCCTTCATTGAGCGAGCGCCATCCGGCCTTCTCGACTGCGGAGATATGGACGAAAACGTCCTTTCCGCCGCCTTCCGGCTGAATGAAACCAAAGCCCTTCGTGGCGTTGAAGAATTTGACCGTCCCGGTCTTCTGCGACATGCGATTCAAGTCCTTATGCTATGCAGTCTGGTTCCACGCGTGCGACATGCCCGCGCGTCGTGAGAAGGCAATGCTAGGTGTATGGAGGGAACCGTCCTGCACGAAGGCTCGTCGCCGCCGTCAATCTTGCCCGCAACTATCACGTAGGTGCAGCCGTCACAGGGTGAAAGATAAGCCCTCCCCCCACCTGCTACAAGTGGCATGATCGCGCAGCCTTAAGGGCCTGTAACCTTGTATCCGCGCGCCCGCAGCATCGCGACGACGCTGTCGCGCCCGACCAAATGGCCTGCCCCCACCGTGACGAAGTGCGTCTTTCCGGACGCCAGCATCGCGCGCAATTGCGGCACCCATTTACGGTTTCGTCCGATCAACAACTGCGCGCGCAATTGCGGCACCTCGACGAACCCTTCGTCGAGCACCTTGCCCAGCGCAGCCGTGTCGCCCGCAGCCCACGCGTTGAGCAACATCACCGGCATATCGGGCTCCTCGAGCACGCCCTTCACCGTCGCCGCCAAATAGGCGACCTCGCCGCTCTTCGTCAGCAGCGAGAAATTCGAGAGCTGCTGTTCGACGGTTTCGAGATAGACGAGCTCCGCGCCGCGAGCCCGCGCATCCTGCTCGATCACATGATCGACGCCATAATACGACGAGAACCCCGCTTTGATGTAGCTGTAGAGTTCGAGATAGACGCCAGCGAGCCACGGCCGCAGCTGTTCCAACATCTTCGGCGGATACTGCACGCTCCACGCCGCGCGCTGCAGGTCCTCGTGCAGCTTCGCAGGCAACACCGTCGCGAGCGTCTTCCCGAACGGCAACCGCCCGGCCTTTTCGACGAAGCGCGCCATCGCGCCGCCGCCCTGATCGAGCGGCGCCTCGAACACGAAGACCTTCGCTTCGGCACGCGCCTTATCGAGCGCTTCGTAGGTCCACTTCGTTTGCGGCGGCAACAAATGCAGCGACCCGAAAAGATAGAGCTTAGTGTTCCCGCGCTCGACCACCCAGAGCGGCGGCTTGGCAATTTCGGGTACCGAAGGCGGCTCCGCGCGCGCAAGCGGCGCGAGAAGCATCAACAACGCGACGGCAACGGCCCACGCAAACTTCATGAATCCTCACCGAACTTCGACGCGATCAACTCCGCCAGCGCCGCAAGCGCAGCCTCCGCCTCGCGGCCGCTTGCCGACACGGCGATCTCGCTGCCGATGCCGGCACCGAGCATCATGAGCCCCATGATCGACGTCCCCGCCACCGCGCTGCCGTCCTTGGCGACTGTCACCTGCGCGTCGAACTTCGCCGCACACTGCACGAACTTCGCCGAAGCGCGCGCATGCAGACCCTTCGTGTTGACGATCGTCAGCACGCGCGCGAACTGACCGGTACTGTCAGCCACTCGCGAGTTCCTTGGAGGCCACGCGGATATACTTGCGCCCCGCTTCCTGCGCCTTGTCGACGGCTTCGTTCAAGGTCGCCTTCGAACGAACCGACGCGAGCTTGATCAGCATCGGCAGATTGACGCCGGCGATCACCTCGATCTTTCCCGAACCCATCGCCGAGATCGCAAGGTTCGAGGGCGTACCCCCGAACATGTCGGTGAGAAGAATGACGCCCTCACCGGAATCCACGGTCTTGATCGCGTCCAAAATCTCTTCGCGCCGCGCTTCCATGTCGTCGCTCGGCCCGATGCACACGGTGCGAAAATTTTGCTGCGGTCCCACGACGTGTTCGGTCGCGGCTTTGAGTTCGTCGGCCAGCCGGCCGTGCGTAACCAGAAGAACGCCGATCATCGGTTTCGAATGCACTCCACGCGGCCGCCGGACGGCGTTCAGGGCGACTTACATAGTCTGCTTCCCGCCCCACCTCAACGCGCCGCTGTGCCAGGAGCGTGGATTGCGCGCTACACCGCCAGGCCGCCGAGCGCAAACCGCAGTTTTGCGGGCGCCGACGCCTCGAATGGATTGAGTTCGATCAAGGGAATCTGCGGCTCCGTTCCGGGAAATGACCATGTGCTCCGCTCCGGCATTCGCTCCGGCGCGTCGCACAAATGAACGACAAGGCGAAGGCGTGTCGCCCGCTTGATCGCGGCGGGAACGATCCCGACCCCGCGAACCTCGATGAGCCCCGCGATGATCTCCGGCGCCGACGCCCACAGTTCGTCCCCGCGCACGTTGAGCTGGGTCTGATCGTCGGCGACCAACATTGCCCCGTCAGCAATGAGCCTCAGCGCAAGATCGCTTTTCCCCGCCCCCGACGCGCCCAGGATCAAAACCCCAAGCCCCGCGACATCGACGGTCGTCGCATGGACCAACATCGTCTAGGCCACCGGCGCGAGAGGCAGCTCGATCGTGAACCGCGCGCCGGTCACCTTGCCGGTATCGTCGCGCAAGTTCGACGCAAAGATCCGCCCACCATGCACTTCGACGATCTGGCGCGAGATCGACAGCCCAAGCCCCGAGTTCTTTCCGAACCCGTGCGACGCCGGCCGCTCGGTGTAGAAGCGGCGGAAGACCGTCTCCAGATTTTCTTCCGGAATCCCCGGCCCCTGATCGTCGATCGTGATGATCGCGCGCCCGTCGGTGGGTGTCGCCGTGATCTTGATCTCGCCGCCCTTCGGACTGAACGAAACCGCATTCTCGATAACGTTCCGGAACACTTGCGCGAGCGGTCCGTCAAGCCCGCGCACGACGAACGCGTCGATCGGCACATCGAGCTTGAACTTCGGCCGGTCCGGCTTGTCGGGATCGTCGAACATCTGCGTCATCGCGCCGATCAATCCCGCGAGGTCCACGTCGTTCGCCTTCTCGCGCGACAGCTCCGCGTCGAGCCGCGATGCATCGGCAATGTCGGTGATGAGCTTGTCGAGGCGGCGCACGTCGTGACGAATGACCGTCATGAGTTTCGCGCGCTTCTCGTCGTCCGCGGTACGCTGCAGCGTTTCGACCGCGCTCGCAACCGAGGTCAACGGGTTCTTGATCTCGTGCGCGACGTCGGCCGCGAACTGTTCGATCGCATCCATACGCGCATAGAGTGCCGCCGTCATCGACCTGAGCGACACCGACAAGTCGCCGATTTCGTCCGCGCGCCGCCCGTAGTTCGGAATGACGCTGACCTGACGTTCGCCGCGGCGAACGGCATCCGCCCCGTCGGAAAGCGCGCGCAAGGGACCGGTCACGTGATAGAGCAAGAACCCCGACGCGGCACCAAGCACAAGAAACGCGATGAACGCCGCAAGCAGCAACTGCAACCATTCCTGCCTGAGCGCGTCGTCGATGTCGCCGGCCTCCGTCGAAATCATCAGCACGCCCATGACGAACTGCAGCCGGCGGATCGGCACCGCAACCGAGACGATGAGATTGCCTTCCGCGTTGATGCGTTCCGCCGATCCGGGCTCGCCCGTCTCCAAGACCTTGCGTACTTCTTCGTAGGTCTGTCCCAGCTGCTGCGGATCGTCATTCACGACGCGCGGCAAATCCTTGCCGGGCCGGAGCGCATAGACGTTTTGCTTCACACCCTTCTCGATCTCGGCGAGCACGTCGATCTGCCCCGGCGGCGGCAGATCGGTGACGGTCACCTGATTGCGCGTCAGGATAAACCGCGTGTCTTGCAGCGGCACGCCCGTGCGGGAGAAGACGCGCGCGCGCATGCCCGTAGGCCCGACGAGAAGCTTCAGCACGTCCGACGCCTTGCCGGCATCGACATCGGTAGCTGCGTCCTCGTCTTCGCGCGACGTCCCTTGCGCGGCGTATCGCGCGAGCGCGGCAGACACGATCTCGGCCTGTCCCATCAGCGACTTCACGCGCTCCTCGGCGAGGCTCACGCGCACCGCCTGCACCCAATAGACGCCGAGGATGAAAAGAACGAGCGCGCCGAGATTGAACAGCAAGACCTGGACGGTCAGCGCCGAGAGCCGCCGCTTCGGCCGCGCCGCGAGACCCTTGGGCCGTGATTTCGGTGTGAAGAGGCCGCCGAACCAGCGGGCGAAGGGCCCTGCCTGTTTCCGTTCGCTGGTCGTTATCGGTTCGGCTGCACTCAAACTTCTACGTACTTGTAACCGACGCCATAGAGCGTCTGGATCGAATCGAACGCGTCATCGACGACTTTGAACTTCTTCCTGAGCCGCTTGATGTGGCTGTCGATCGTGCGGTCGTCGACATAGACCTGATCGTCATAGGCCGCGTCCATCAGGTTGTCGCGGCTCTTCACGAAGCCCGGCCGTTGCGCGAGCGCGTGAAGGATCAGGAACTCGGTCACCGTCAACTGCACGTCCTTGCCGTCCCAACTGCACGAGTGGCGCTGCGAGTCGAGCGTGAGCTTGCCCCGTGTGAGCACCTCTTTCGCACCGGCTGCCGCCGCGGGCGTCCCGCGCGCTTCCGCCCGGCGCAGCACCGCCCGCACCCGCTGCAGCAGCAAACGCTGCGAAAATGGCTTTTTGATGTAGTCGTCCGCGCCCATGGAAAGGCCCAATGCCTCGTCCACCTCGTCGTCCTTTGAGGTCAGGAAGATCACCGGCAAATCCGACGCCTGCCGCAAACGCCGGAGCACCTCGTGCCCGTCCATGCGCGGCATCTTGATGTCGAGGATGGCGAGCGCCGGCGGCGTCGCCTGCAGCGCCGTCAGCGCCTGCGCGCCGTCGGTGTAGGTGCGCACCTGATAGCCTTCCGCCTCCAGCGCCATGGAAAGCGAGGAGAGGATGTTCCGGTCGTCGTCGACAAGAGCGATGGTCGTCGTCATGAGAGCCCGAAGCCTTAAGAATCTGTCCGCGCAAATATAGGGCTGCGCCGCCCGCCCCGCTATGCGCGTGCGATGGCGCGCGCCGATACCAAACGGAAGCGGAAACCCAGCAATATCAGAGAAACGAGCATCGCGAGGCTTATCCCCAGGATTAACCCTACAGCGCCAAATCCGCCCGGAAAAGCAAGCCAATAGGCGATCGGCACGCCCACAACCCAGAACGCAATCCCATGCATGAAGGCGGGCCAGCGCACGTCGCCCATCCCCCGAAGCGCCCCCATCGTGACGATCATCACCCCGTCGATCACGACCATGAGCGCGATCGCCGTCAGCGTTTGGCTCGAGATCGCCCACACGGCCGGGTCGCTGACATAGGCATCGTTGATCGCCTTCGCAAACAGCACGACCAGCGTGCCGAACAGCGCCATGATCAGAAACGCCATCACGATGCCGCTCAAGCCCGCGCGCGCCACGCGGTCATGCTCGCCCGAACCGACCGCATGCCCGACGCGTACCGCAGTCGCCGCCGACATACCGACCGCGACCATGATCATGAGACCGTTGAAGTTGAACGTCAGCTGATGCGCCGCCGCTGCCGCCGCACCCAAATGCCCCGCCATGAAGGCAAGCGAACTGATGGCGGCCGTCTCAAGCCCAAGCGCCGCCGAGATCGGCGCACCGAGCGTTAGAATACGCCCAACTTTCGCACGCGCCTCCGCAAGCGGCGCATTCACGCCGTACGCATCAGCGTCCTTCATCGTGAAGATGTAGCCGAGCGCGGCGGCAAGACAGAGCCAGCGGATCGCCGACGTCGTCATCATAGCACCGACCGCGCCCATCGGCTCCACCCAGCCGAGCCAACCCAGCACGAAGATCCCGTCCGCAACGACGTTGATCGCATTCGCCGCCAAGATGATCGCCATCCCGACATGCGGCCGCTTGATGCTCTCCAAGAAGTAAGTGCTCGCGATGTAGATCAGCATCGGCGGCATACCCCACGCGACCTGCAACGATACGCGTCCCGACCCTTCCGCGAGCGTGGGATCAAGCCCCGTCGCCAGCAAGGCAGGCTCCACCAAGAAACACATCGCGGCAAACAAGAGCCCCAGCACGCTGGCAACGATCAACGCCCCCTTCCACGCGACCCCGCACTGGAATTTTTCCCCAGCGCCGTAAGCCTGCGCGATCAGCACCATCGAACCCTGCAGCAGCCCGATCGAGATCAACATCATCACCGACTGCGCGGCTAAACCTTGGCCCAGGAACGCCAGCTCGTGCGCACCCCCGCGCCCGGTCATCAGCGAATCCACGAAGAACAGGAACACCACGCCCGCCCGCGCGACCATGACCGGCGCCGCGAGCCGTAACGTCGGCCAGCCGTCTTCGCGCCAGAGGTGCCAAAGCCGTTCGCCAATCCCGCCAGGTGGCTGGGCTCTTAACTGTTGCATCTGCGAAGCTGACCCGCGCGCGAACAATTTGTCGGCAGTATTCCTCGCATTGCGACGCTTCGGCGGCCAGAGTCCAGTTGCCTCAGCCAAGGGGCAGCCCCTATGTTCCCCCTTCTTTTGCAACGACCTTGGGACATGCCGTCGTTCCGTTAGGGAACGGTGGCCGGAGAGCTTGAAGAATGAAGACCGCAGCGCAAAACCTCGACCACGTTGGCCTGAAAAATTTGCGCCACGTCCATTGGAACCTGCCCATGGCGGTCCTCGTCGAAGAAGCCGTGCAACGCAACGAAGGCGTCCTCGCCAAGGACGGTCCGCTCGTCGTGAAGACCGGCATCCACACCGGCCGCTCCGCCGGCGACAAGTTCGTCGTGCGCGAACCCTCGGTCGAAAAGCACATCTGGTGGGACAACAACAAGTCCATGACCCCGGCGCATTTCGATGCGCTCCTAAACTCGTTCCGCGCCTACGCCCAAGGCCGCGAGCTCTTCGTGCAAGACCTGTTCGGCGGCGCCGACCAGACGCACCGCCTGCCCGTGCGCGTGATCACCGAATACGCCTGGCACTCGCTGTTCATCCAACACTTGCTGATCGAGCCGACGCTGGGTGAGCGCGCCGCGTTCCACCCCGACTTCACGATCATCGACTTCCCGGGCTTCCAAGCCGACCCCGCGCTGCACGGCACCGTGTCCGGCACCGTCATCGCCGTCTCGTTCGAGAAGAAGCTCGTGCTGATCGGCGGCACGTCCTACGCCGGCGAAATGAAGAAGTCGGTGTTCACGATCCTGAACTACCTGCTGCCGCCCAAGGGCGTGATGCCGATGCACTGCTCGGTCAACGTCGGCAAGGCGAAGGAAAGCGCGATCTTCTTCGGCCTCTCCGGCACCGGCAAGACGACGCTCTCCGCCGACCCGGCCCGCACGCTGATCGGCGACGACGAGCACGGCTGGTCGTCATCCGGCGTCTTCAACTTCGAAGGCGGCTGCTACGCGAAGATGATCCGCCTCTCGCCCGAAGCCGAACCCGAAATCTACGCGACCACGAAGCGCTTCGGCACCGTGCTCGAAAACGTCGTGATCAACGAGGACACGCGCGAGCTCGACCTGAACGACGCGACACTCGCCGAAAACTCCCGCGGCGCCTACCCGATCTCCTACATCCCGAACGCCAGCACGACCGGCACAGCGGGCCAGCCGTCGAACATCGTGATGCTGACGGCCGACGCGTTCGGCGTTCTGCCGCCGATCGCGAAGCTCACGCCGAACCAGGCGATGTACCACTTCCTGTCGGGCTTCACGGCGAAGGTCGCGGGCACCGAGAAGGGCCTCGGCAAAGAACCGCAGCCCACGTTCTCGACCTGCTTCGGCGCACCGTTCATGCCGCGCCACCCGACCGAGTACGGCAACCTCTTGAAGAAACTGATCGCGGACCACAAGGTCGACTGCTGGCTCGTCAACACCGGCTGGACCGGCGGCGCCTTCGGCGTGGGCCAACGCATGCCGATCAAGGCGACGCGCGCGCTGCTGACGGCGGCCCTCGAAGGCACGCTGAAGACGGCCAAGATGCGCATCGACCCGCACTTCGGCTTCGAAGTCCCGGTCAGCGTCCCCGGCGTCGACGCCAAGATCCTCGACCCGCGCGAAACCTGGGCCGACAAAACGGCCTACGACCGCCAAGCCGCCAAGCTCGTCCAAATGTTCCGCGACAACTTCAAAAAATTCGAAGCCCACGTCGGCGCCGACATCAAGGACGCAGCGCCGAGGCTGGCGGCGGCGGCGGAATAAGCCCAAGCACGACAAGCAGAAAACACGCGTTGTCTCCCCCAAAGTGAAACTTTGGGGGAGTACGTGCGCGCGCCGAAGCGAAGCGAAGGCGCGCTGCACGGGAGGGGGGCGGCGCGTGCCTGGGACCAGAGCGCGGGCACACCTCCTCAGGACGGAACGCTACTTCCGCGCCGCCGGCCGCGTCAGTTGAAGCTGCAAATCGTAGTTCACTGCCGACGCCGCGCGGGCGAGCGTGTCGAGTTGCACTTCCGCGTTCTCGGGGTCGAGCAAGCGATCCAGCTGGCTGCGGCTCGTCGCCATGCGTTTGGCCATCGCGCTCTTGGTCAGCTTCTGTTTCTTCATGGCCTCGGCAAGCTGCCAGGCGAGCACGCGCTTGATCGCGACCGCCTGCGCATGTGCGTAGAGGCCTTCCTCCTTCAGGAAATCGTCGAAGCGCGAGCCGATCTTGCCCCGGCCTTCTTTCGCCTTAGTCATTCGTCGATCTCCTTCTTCCGTTTGCGCGCCAGCGCCAAATCGGCGGCAGGCGTCGCGTTTTCTTCACAAAGGCATGCAGCAGGACGATGCGATCCTTTGTCGTCGAGAACAGCACGCGCGCGATACGATTGCCTTCGAGCGTCGAGCGCACCTCGAACAACCCGTCGCCAAGCGGCCGGCACACCGGCATGCCGACCGGCCAGGCAAACTCAAGCGTCGCAATATCCTCGCCGAGAATCTTTCGATCCGAGGGCCCGAGCGACTTGATCCACTCCCGCACCGGCTTCGTCCCGGCCGGCGTTTCGTAGAACGCGGCCGGCAACTTCTTCGGCCGCCGCTCGGACTTTGGAATGTTGATCAAGACGCCTCGTTCGGCGGAACGTGTACCGCATGAGGTACACTATGTCAAGTTCGTTCAACAGCGGCGGAAATTGGTACCCGCCGTCCACTGGCTGAAGCACTTCCTCCCAGAGGTTTTTTTGACGTGCCGTTAGGTTCGCTGGTCGTAAGGCGCCGCGCTGGTGAGCGCGCGCTTGCCCTGGGAGCGCAGGCATCCTGCCTGCATCCGCCGGAGCGCCAGCGAAGGCGGACACTCAACGCTAGCGACGCGCGCTACCAGGGAATGGATATCCCGTCCCCGTATTTTTCCCTGGCACCCAAGCTTAAGATAGAAATCGTATATTGAGCGCCATCGCGCAAACCAATGCCAATGCGAGTACAGCGGAAAATTGATGTAGAAAGTTGTATAGCCAGTATTTTTCTGAGAGTTCGTTCATCTCTGACCAGGACGCCCGATTTCGTCCAAGATCTTTGTAGTGCACATATGTGCTGTAGATGATGCTGATCAATGTAACGACGACGAGCACCACGAATATAGATTGAGCTATCTCTGCGATAGGCGGACCGGAAAGACCAAATAAATCTGCCAAACTACGACGCTTCATTGTCCAGTCGCGCCCCTTCCCATGATCACAGGGTGCCGCACGCCGTCCTTGTCCGCCTGGCTGAGCCGAAGGGCCTTGCCCTGAAGTGGTCCAACGGCAATGGCTGACAGCATACCCACTCACCTCAAATTAAGGGGACATGATGCATAGCCCCACCCTAAACGCGTGGCCGCACTATAGCAGCCTTGGCAATGTTTTCGGCGACGAACTTCATAAAGTCTCGCGCTGCGACCCGCGCGCACTTTCGGCACGGTAGGAATCCGTCGTCTTCCCAGGGTTTGCCCTTCTGCCGCCTAAAGCGTGCCCGGTTGGCCTTGCGATATTTTGCGTCGGTCGGCGCAGCGTCTCGCCGTTCGATGCCTTCGATGAACTCGGCGATGCAGCACGTAGGGTAGCCGTAGTACCGACCGTTGCTTCTGTATATCGGAGCTCCTGTCATTCGGGTGAGCCTCGAATGTACGCTGCTGAGGACGATATCGGCTTCTCGGCATTTGTGCAGCACTTTTATTTAGGGGACATGTCACGAACTTTTCCCGCCGTTGAGGATCGAGATCAGCTGCTCCAAGCTCAGACCGCGGCCTGCCAAAGTCTTCCGGATCGGCTCGAACACACGCAACATCCTTCCGTACCATTCAAGCGTAGCGGAATTCCGGTGACACGTAACTGATTCATAGTCTTCTGGGGCGCCTTCTAGTTCGCGTACGTCTTCTCGGCGCTGGCTCGTCATGTGGGTACGGTTGCGCGTGCTTGCGTCGAGGGGCAATGTTTTCGGCGACGAACTTTGCAAAGTCTCGCGCCGCGACGCGGGCGCACTTTCGGCACGGTAGGAATCCATCATCTTCCCAGGGTTTGCCCTTGTGCCGCCTGAAGCGCGCCCGCTTGGCCTTACGAAATTCTGCGTCGGTCGGTGCAGCGTCCATCCGTTCGGCGCTTTCGATGAACTCGGCGATGCAGCATGGAGGGTAGCCGTAGTACTGACCGTTGCTTCTGAATATGGGAGCTCTTGTCATTCCCGTGCGTTTCGAGGGGTTCGTTGCTGAGGGACGATATCGGTTTCTTGGCATTTGTGTAGCGCTGGCATCGGGTTTCCATCTCCGCTTCCGCTCCGGCGGATGCAGGCGAGGACCCGCCGTCGCCAAGGCTTCGGCGGGCGCAGCGCCCGCGGTCCCAGGGCTAGAGCCTGCGAGGGTTGCGCTCTTCGATCCGGCGTCGGTCGGACCAGCCCTTGCGTTTGTTCTTGATATGTTCTAATATCTGTGTGCCTTATCTGAGCGTAAGGCGGCGCCCCCGCCCCCAAGGAACCGCACATGCCCACCCCACCCCCACCCGCCACCCTAGCCGCCCGTCTCCAAGCCGCACCCCGCTGCCACGCCCACTCCAAACGCACGCGCTTGCCCTGCCGGGCGCCGGCGGTTCGCGGCTTTGCCGTCTGCCGCTTTCACGGCGCCCGCGGCGGAGCTCGGCATGGCAACCGCAACGCCTGGAAGCACGGCGTGCGCGGCGCTGCTTGGGCGCGCGAGGCCGCGGGCTTGCGCGCGCTCGTCCGCGGGGCGCTGAGGCTCGTTTCCGCCGCTAACTCTCGGGTACATGGGGTTGTTCGCTCGAATTGCGCCGGGGGACTCCCCTCCCCCACCGCGGGGCGGTCGAAATTTTCAAAGAAAATTTCGGGTGGGGGCAGAGCCTTCGACGCTCGCCCCCCACCCGAAATTTCTCCAGCCTACGGCTTCCGAAGGGCGCAGCGGCCGAACAGCGCCAACAAGGATATCGTTGACATCTATACCACAATGTAGTATATAACCCATGTTACCTGGACGGCTACAAGAGGTCTCGGAAGCGCCGGCATTCTCCCGGAAGGCTGCGAAGCTATGGGCGCAAGAAGAATACGATGAATTCATCGGCTTCATTGCGAGAAATCCTGAAGCCGGCGACCTGATCGAAGCATCGGGCGGCGCAAGGAAAGTCAGGTGGTCTCGCGCAGGTAGCGGAAAACGCGGCGGAACACGGATTGTCACATACTATTACGACGAGACGCTGCCTGTGTACCTTTTGATGCTGTTTGCGAAGAATGAAAAGGCAGACCTGTCGGCGGACAACAAGCGCGAGCTCCGCGAAACGATCGCCGCGATAAAGGCGAAGCACAAACTAAGGAAGTTGTCATGAAGCGGAAACCGAAGTCGACCAAAGCGGGTCGCGAAATTGTCGCCGCGGCCAAGGAGATTCTGGCTCACTTGAACGGCGAAGACGTTGGCGTTCGCACGACGAGAGTATGGGTCGTCGATGTCAAGGAGCTTCGCGATGAGCTCTCGATGTCGCAGCAAGAGTTCGCCGATGCGTACGGCATTCCGTTGCGAACCGTACAAAGCTGGGAGCAAGGCGCTCGCCATCCCGACGCAACCGCGCGAGCGTACTTACAAACGATCTCAAGCTTGCCAAAGCAAGTCCGCTCGGCACTTGCTAAGCAGCATCGCTAGAGCAAACCCAAGGCGCCTAATGCGCCTCGTCCCAGTTCTGGCCCGCCTTCGCCTCCACGACGAGCGGCACGGTAATGTCGAGCGCCGGTTTCGCCGCGCCCTCCATCACCTTCTGCACGACCTTGCACGTCTCATCCGCTTCGTCGGCCGGCGCCTCGAACACGAGTTCGTCGTGCACCTGCAGCAGCATCCGCGCCTTGAGCTTCTTCGCCGCGAGCGCATCCGGAATGCGCACCATCGCGCGGCGGATCACATCGGCGGCCGAGCCTTGGATCGGCGCGTTGATCGCGGCCCGCTCCAGGAACGCGCGCAGCGACGGGTTCGACGCGTTGATGTCGGGCAGGTTCACCTTGCGCCCGAAGATCGTGGTCACGAACTTCTGCTTGTGCGCCTCGGCCTTCGTGCGATCCATATAGGCGCGAATGCCCGGGAAGCGCTCGAAATAGGTCTTGATGTAAGCGTCCGCTTCGCTGCGCGGGATCGAAAGCTGGTTCGCCAGCCCGAACGCCGAAATGCCGTAGATGATGCCGAAATTGATCGCCTTCGCGCGCCGCCGCACGTCCGCCGGCATCCCCTTGATCGGCACGCCGAACATTTCGCTCGCCGTCATCGCGTGAATGTCGAGCCCTTCGGCGAACGCCTTTTTCAGCGCCGGGATGTCGGCGATGTGTGCGAGCAAGCGAAGCTCGATCTGGCTGTAGTCCGCGCTGATCAGCTTCATGCCCTTGCCCGCCACGAACGCGGTGCGGATCTCGCGCCCTTCCTGCGTGCGGATCGGGATGTTCTGCAAGTTCGGATCGTTCGACGACAACCGCCCCGTCGTGGTGGAGGCCATCGTGTACGACGTGTGGATACGCCCGGTACGCGCGCTGATGAAGTTGGGCAGCGCGTCCGTGTACGTGCTCTTCAGCTTCGACAGCTGCCGCCAGTCGAGAATTTCCTTCGGCAGGTCGTGCCCCTGCGCCGCGAGCTCCTCGAGCACGTCGGCATCGGTCGACCACGCGCCGGTCTTCGTCTTGCGCCCGCCGGGCAGGCTCATATTGTCGAACAGGATCTCGCCAAGCTGCTTCGGCGAACCCAAATTGAATTTCTGACCCGCGAGCTTGTAGATGCTCTCCTCAAGCTGCGCCATCTTCTGCGCGAACCGCTGCGACAGCCGCGTGAGCACGTTGCGATCGACCAGGATACCGGCTTCTTCCATGTCGCTGAGCACCGATACCAGCGGCCGCTCCAGCGTCTCGTAAACGGCCGTCAAACGATCCGCCGCAAGCCGCGCCTTCAGCATGCTCCAAAGCCTGAGCTTCACGTCGGCGCATTCGGCGGCGTAGGCGGCCGCATCGGCGACCGCCAACTTGTCGAACGAAACCTGCGCCTTGCCCTTGCCGAGCACCTCTTCGCGCGCCGCCAGCTTGTGCTTCAGATGCGCGTCCGCAAGCTCCACCAGATCGTGGCTGCGAATGCCCTCCTCCACGACATAGGAAAGCAACATCACATCGTCGGTGCCGGCAAACGTCGCGCCGTAACGCGCAAAGGCGTGGCAGTCGCGCTTGATGTCGTGCCCGATCTTGAGCACGCCGTCGTCGGCGAGCAGCGGCTTCAACTTCTTCACGACGAAATCACGTGCGAGCTGGCCTCGGGCGTCGCCGCCAAAGTCGAGCCCGCCGCCCGATCCGTGCGCCACCGGCACATAGCACGCCTCGCCCGGCGCAACGGCGAGCGCAACACCCACCAGCTCCGCCTCGGTCTCAAGCCCGCCGGTCGTTCCCGTATCGATCGCGACAGCACCGGCCTCGTTGATGCGCGCGATCCAACGCTCCAAAGCTTCCGCCGTCGTCACGACGTCGTACTTCGCCTTCTCGAACGGCTTCGTCAGCACCGCGCGATCGAACGCGCCGGGCGCAGCAATCTTCTCGTCACCCGTGGCCGGCGCGGCCTCGGCCTTCGGCGCGGCAACGCCAAGCGACGACGCCGGGATCGAATCGACGTCCGCCAAATCCCATTCCTTGGCAACGCGCTTCAGCAGGGACGCAAGTTCCATCCCCTTCAGGAAGCCGACCAGCTCCTTCACGTCCGGCTCGACCACGCCAAGCTCGCCAACCGGCACCGGCACCGGCGAATTCAAATCGAGCTGAACCAGCTTCTTCGAAACCCGCGCCTTCTCGGCGTTGTCGATCAGCGTCTCGCGCCGCTTCGGCTGCTTGATCTCGCCCGCGCGTTTGAGCAACGTCTCGAGATCGCCGTACGTGTTGATCAACTCGGCCGCCGTCTTCACGCCGATCCCCGGCACGCCGGGCACGTTGTCGGTCGAATCGCCGGCCAGCGACTGCACATCCACGACCTTGGACGGCGGCACGCCGAACTTCTCCATCACCTCGGCCGAGCGGATCGCCTTGTTCGGCGTCTTCATCGTGTCGAGCAGCTCGACCTTCCCGTCCTCGACGAGCTGCATCAGATCCTTGTCAGACGACACGATCGTGACCATCGCGCCGGCCTTCGCCGCCTGCGTCGCATAGGTGCCGATCAGATCGTCCGCCTCGAACCCGTCCTTCTCGATCGCCGGCACGCCGAAAGCGCGCGTCGCGTCGCGGATCAGGGCGAACTGCGGGATCAGGTCGTCCGGCGGCGGCGGCCGGTGCGCCTTGTACTCGGGGTAAATCTCGTTCCGAAAATTCGCCCGCGCGCTGTCGAAGATGACCGCGAAATGCGTCGGCTTATCGCCCGCCTTCGTGTCGAGCAGCAGCCGGAACAACATGTTGCAGAAGCCCGCAACCGCACCGACCGGCAACCCGTCGCTCTTGCGCGTCAGCGGCGGCAGCGCATGAAACGCGCGAAAAATGTAACCCGACCCGTCGATCAGATAGAGATGATCGCCCTTCTTGATCTGGGGCGTGGCAGCGGCCTTCGCGTTCAATGGTGATCCGCCTCAACCGCATCCTTCGCGAGAACGTACTTGCGGTCGCAGTACGGACACTCGACCTCTTCCCCCTGCCCCATCTCAAGAAACACCCGCGGGTGCCCGAGCGCCCCCCCATCGCCATCGCAGGCGATCCGGCGCTTGTGGACAGTAATGACTTCGGGAGCGGGCGTAGGGTTCGACATGGCCAAATCTTGAAGCTGCTGTTTTCGAGGCGCCTCAATAGCGCAACGCGCCCCGCCGCGTCACGCCCGGATAACCGCGCCATTTGCGCATTTGGGCGACTTTCGCTAGGTTCCGCGCCCGCTAGCACCCATAGCTCAGTGGATAGAGCGCTGCCCTCCGAAGGCAGAGGTCGTACGTTCGAATCGTACTGGGTGCGCCAGCCTTCGCCTTTGGCTGAGCCCTCTTATGCAATCCACCCTGCTCTTCCTGCGCCACTGTCAAACCACGGGCCAGGCGCCCGACGCGCCGCTGACGGCTCAAGGCACCGAAGACGCGCGCCACCTCATATCCCAGCTCGCGCCATTCGGGATCGACTTGATCTACGCGAGCCCCTATCTGCGTGCCGTTCAATCGATCGAACCGTTCGCGGCCAAGCACGCGCTTCCGATCAACATCGACCGCCGCCTGCGCGAACGCCAACTCACCGCAGAACCGCGCGACGACTGGCTGACTCACGCACGCGCCTCATTCGACGATTTCGACTACCGCGCCCCGGGCGGCGAAACGCTCCGCGAGGCACAAACGCGCGGCCTCGCGACCCTGAAGGACATCGCCGCGGAAAGCCCGAACTGCGCGCTCATAGCCTCGCACGGCAACATCCTGGCCTCGCTGCTTCACGTCATGGATCCGAGCTTCGGCTTCGACGCTTGGTACGCCATGCCGAACCCGGCCCTCTACCGCGTGAGACTTCACGCAGGCGTCCCGACGGCCTTCGCTACGCTCTAAAGCAGCTGCCCCAGCAAAATCCCAAGCGCGAGGTCGTCCGTCGCCCCGAACGCATGCTGCGCCAGCCGTCCCTCGCGATCGATCACGATCGTCGTCGGCGTGCCGCGCATGCCGTAGGCCGCCATCGTCTTCGGGATCGGATGCCCTTCGCCCGGCTGATCGACGCCCACGGGGAACGTCAGCCGGTACTCGTGCAAGAACGCCTCGAGCGACACTGGCGTCATCGCCGCGTGATGCTCGAACACCGTATGAAGCCCAAGCGTCACGATATCGCTGCCCTTGGCGATCTCGTGCATCTTGCGCGCTTGCGGGATCGAGTGCTGAACGCAGCCCGGGCACAACATCTGAAACGCGTGGATCACCACGATCTTGCCGCGCAGGCCCTGCAGCGTTATCGGCGCCGCCGCATTGAACCAGCGTTGAACCTGAAGCTCAGGCGCGGGCGGGCGCATCGAACTCATCTCGACCTCCGCTCACTGCGGCTTAGCGGGCGCCTGTTGCCGCGGCGCGACGTCGTACGTCCTAGGCTCGTCGGCCTCCGCCGGTGCCGGAGGCGATGCCTGCGGCTGCGCAGGCGAACTCGGCCAGCGAACTTCGGGCTTCTCGACAAATACGTTGATCAGCACCACGATCAGCACGGCTGCAATCGCAACAATCCCAAGCGTCGCCCACGTCTTGCCGTCCGACCGCTTGAATCCGTCGTTCACCGACACCGGGGTCGTGAACAGCTTGTGCTCGTGCTGCGCCATCTGCCTTCTCGTGCGGCCGAAGGCGCATCATACACGCTGGGCGGCGCACCCCAAACGGAAGGGTTACTGGCCCGTCGTCGTCGCCACCGGAGCCGGAGCCGGCGCCGCCGAAGCCGTGGGGCTGCTGTAGCCCGGGGGCGCAGTGTAACCGGGAGCGCTGTAGCCGCCGCTGCCGGCGGTGGGCGAACCATAGCCCGGAGCCCCGTACGGGCTGCCCGCACCCGCAGGCGCGCTGCACGGCTTGCCCGAGGGATAGCGCACATCGCACGACGCCACGAAGCAATAGTCGACGGACTCGTCCGACGCATTCTCGACCCGCACCCGGTACTTGGCGAGGCCGGTTTCCTGCTCCTGGTTTTCGTCCTGATACTGCGTGAGGTCGCAGTATGCCGACCAGCGCTCTTCCGAGTAACCGCTCGCATCCGTGGAGCCGGCATTCGGCTTTTGCTCCGTCAGCACGCAATCGCCCATCGCGTTCATGTTCGATTGGTGGTTGAGGTCCGACGGCCGGCTCACGTTGATGCGGACGTTGGCGACCGAGGCCGTTTGCTGCACCGGTCCGCCGAACGAATAGTTCGACTTCTTGAACATGACATAGACGTACAGCGGCCGCTTCGATGTCGGCACGGGATAATCGGCCAGGAACCGCTCATGCGCGGTCCAACCGTCGATGCGGAAGGTGCTGGCCGAAAACTGCCGGTCGCACTCGGCAACCGCTTGCGACGGCGCGCGCGTCGATCCGGATGTCTCGACGACCGGCTTGCGCATCGCATAATAGAGCCAAACGAGAAGCACAATGGCGGCGATCGCAATGACGATCCACCACAGCCACCACATCGGCGGCCACGCCAGCGCTCGTGAATCACGCCCGTTCATATGCTTGCCTTCCCGATAGTCGCGTCCTGCATCGTTACTGGCCCGTCGTTCCGCCGCCCGAAGCCGTCGCCGACGGATAGCCGCCGTACGAACCGCCGCCGCACGCCTCGCCCGCCGGATACTGCGCGTCGCACGACGACACGAGGCAATAGTCGACGGACTCCCGCGACCAATTCTTGATCAAGACCCGGTATTTCAAGAGACCCGTCACTTGCTCTTGCTGGTCGTATTGCAGCCGCGACAGGTCGCAGAACATCCGCCAACGCACCTCGCTGACGCCGCCGGAATTGGCCGATGCGGTCGTCGCTTCGGGAGTCGGTCGCGAGCACAGAGCGTCGAGATTGTTCTGCGGATCGGCATCGTTCGGGCGATGCACCTCGACCGCAACGCTTCCGAGCGCGCTATCCGCGTCGCTCGCGCTTCCCATCGCACGCTTCCTCAACGTCACCATCACATACATCTGAGGCTTCATCGTCGGAAGCGTCTCGGTCAGGTACCGCTCATGCGCGGTCTGGCCTTGAATGCTGTACCGGCCCCGCGCCAGCTGCTGATCGCACTCGGCCAGCGCGCCGGCCGGCGGATCGCCGCTGCCGCCGGCGATCTGGCACTGGCAGCCCTGAAACGTCTTCGAGAACCACGTGCACTGCGGGCAGTACTGCAGCGGCGTGAACATCGCGACGAACATCCAGATCACGATGAGCAGCAGAATGATGGAGAGCAGGATCGCGATGACGCGCGACAGCCCCGGCCCAAAGGCCCATCCAGATCCGCGGTAGCTCTGCTCTGCCATATTCGGCCTCAATCCTCAGTCGCGCGCCATCATCCGCCGAAGAACCCGGAGCTCTCGCGGCGGCACGAATTGCCACGCATCGTGAAGTACTTACTGTCGATGTAACGTTCGTCGTTTTCTTCGTCCCCCTCGACGATGAAGCAATAGCCGCGCTTGCGTGTGACGTTGTTCGCCGTGGCCGTGCCCGCAGCCCCGCGCTCGACGTTGATGGCGGCGTCCTCCGTCCGATCGATCGTGTTGCTCGAAAGATCGGCCCGTGCGCCGGCGCGAACATGGAACCCACGCTCGGGCGCAGCAATGCGAAGCCCGTTGAACGACGAGACGACGCCGGGCCCGACTTCGACGGCGTTCTTGAAACCCTGAATGCCGCCGCCGGTCCACGAGAACGATGAGACTTGGCCGAACGGAACTGCCGGCAGGCCTTCGTCGAACACACGCACGACCAGCGCCTTGGACCCAAGCGCAAAAGCACCCGCCTGTGTGCGCGCGCCTTGCACCTCGACGCGCGTAAACCGCACCGGATGGCGATCGAGCATATGCGCCGAAACGCCCGTCACGCCGCCCGCAACGACAACATCGGACAAGCTGGCTTCCGTGCGGTCCATGCGAACCGCAAAGCCTGCGCCGGAGACCGACGCCAGCGTGCTGTTGTTGATCGTCACGACGCTTTGTTCCGCGTCGAGCGCCGCTTGCGCGGAGCGGACCAACAGATCGTGCCCGTAAAGCGTCGAGCCCGCGACCGAGAGCGCGCTCAGCGCGTAATCGTCCAACACGTTCTGCTTATAGAGCTTGCCGTCAAAGCCGGTGAAGTTCGCCGCCGGCCGCCCGCAATCGGCTCCGTTCAAGCCGGTTGTCGTTCCCAAAATCTGCAGATTGCGCAGCGTAACCGTGGGTCTCTTCTCGCCTGTCACGGTCACGCAGCCATTGACGATGGCTGGCATGTTGCCCTGACCGATGATCGCCACGGACTTTTGGATGTGCACATGTTCGCGGCAGTCGCCGCCCGGGAAACCGCCGCGCACCAAAATCGTCGCTCCGCGGCGCGCCTGGTCCACCGCGTCTTGAAGAGAATTGAAGACACGCGAGCCCGGACGCGGAGAAGCACCGCAATCGACAATCAGCGTGCCGTGCCGCCAGCCTTCGCCGGTCGGCTCTTCCCAATCGCCGTTTGCGCAGATCGGATCATGCGGATCGCGCCTGCACACGCAGCGCGGCGCGTTCGGATAGCGCGAGCAATAAGGCACCGCCGGCGGCTTCGGCTTGCAGCACAGATCGACATTTGGAAACGCGTAAGGATCGCTCTGCGCCTCGGTCTGCGCGGCACCGTAGGCGGCTGCGGGCTCAACTACGGCAAAGACGGAGACCAGCGACACGAGAACGCCGAGTGCCGCCAAGTAGAGCCATCGAATGTCTGCCTGCATGGTCTCGTTTCCTTAAGGGATCGCCTTCGCTTCGCCGTCTATGGAATGGCGCGGAACAACCGCAGGAACTCGTCGCGAACCGGCGTATAGCCGTCCGCTGCCGAGCGCTGCCGGTAGCGCGTTGCCATGTCTTCGTTCTTCTCGATACCGGAGCCGCCGGTCGTGTAGAGCTCCGAGAGCGCATAAGCCGCCTCGCCGTCGCCCTGCTCGTCGGCTGCGCGCAGCCACTTCTCCGCGCGCACAAGATTCCTCAGAACCCCAATGCCCTTCATATACATGATGCCGAGGCAACGCTGCGCCCGCGCGTGGCCCTGCACGGCCAAGATCTGGATCAGGCGGACGCGCTGCGCCGGCGTGAGATCGCCGGTTTGCGGTTCGCCCAGCATGTCCTGGAACTTCGCGATCGCACGCGCATAGTCGCTGCGGCCGTCGCTGCGGAACTTCAAGAGCCCGAGCAGATCGCGGATGAACGGATCCGGGATCAGCTGCTTGCCGAGCGCCAGCGCCCGCTCTTTGGCCATGTTCGACGGGCATTCGTCGCTAAGCACCGTGCCCGAACGAAGCTCGCCGCGCTGGCGGGTTTCGGAGGCGTAGTACTCGAACGGCGAAAGCCACCGGTCGGCCTTCGAACGCGGCTCGGTGCCGTTCTGGCCGGCGGCCGGCGGCCGCACCGTCGGGTCGTTCAGATAGTCGCGCACGACCGGATAAACATCCGGGTCGGCAAGCCGGTAGTAGAGCTGCGCTTCGATCTCGCTCTTCTCGAACGGCTTGTTCTCCAGGAACACGCTGGTCGGCGAAGAGCTGGGCGCCGAGCTCTGATACGGCGAGTAAGACGAATAGTTGACGATCGGCGTGCCGCCACCCCGGCGAAGCGGCGTCTGGATGTACTCGATCGACGCACCGTACCCGCCGCCACCGCCGCCACCCGGCGGATAGATCGTGTGCCGGTCGAAGTTCGGGTCGTGCAATTGACCGAGCAACAGAAAGCCTTCCGGTCCCCGGCACGATTGGACGTAGATGACGCGATTGCGCACATCCATCCGTTCGTCCTGCAGAAGACCCCGATAGATCTCGTCGAAGCCTTCACGTGCTTCGCGCACGACCTTCTCGACGGTCTGGCGCGCGCGGTCCGAGAAGAAGTGCTCCGACTGACGCAGGTTGATGACCGCGTGGTAGTACCAAACCGCCGCCTCGACCTTGTCTTCGTAGTTTTTGTCCGACTGGCTCTTCGCGACGTAGATGTCGCCGAGCTTGGCTTGCGCGAAGAGATCGTTGTCCTGCCATGCAGCGCGCCGGCACAGTCTGATCGCTTCGTCCTTGCGTCCGAGCTGATAGGACTTCAAGCACTCCGTCACGTCGGCGCTCGCGGGCATTGCTGCAAACGCTGCGGCCGCGATGAAGACGCTTCCAACCGTCGCCCGCAACGAGCGCACTGTAAAACGCGAGCTTTGGTGAGACATCTGACCTCGACGCATCTGATGCATGAGTCCCTCAACCGACTGTTCGTTACCAACCCAGTGAGACCATGCTGACCGTCGCATTCATCGAAGCGCGCGCGGTCGAACACTTGTGATGCATTGAGCGCCAGAGCGCGAAGAAGTGTCAATACGACGAATTGAAAAAAAGCGTGATAAAATCAAATGGTTAGACATCATTTCGCATACATCACTCGAGCTTCGTCAACTCGTGCGAGCGCACGCAAAAATAGGCTCCCGATGCCTCACTCGACACCGTGGTTGCAGGCGCGTGCAATTTATGGTCGTGGGATGTTTGCTTAATCGAAGAAATGCCTTTGCGTGTGGAAAACAATTCCCCAGCGCGGGGAATCGCGGAGACTGCAATGACACTGGAAGTCGAAGTGTTCTGGTCGTTTCGCTCGCCTTATTCGTACCTGGCGACGCCCCGAATGGTTACATTGGAGAAAGAATGGGACCTGACGTTTCGCGTGCGCCCCGTCTATCCGATCGCCGTGCGACTCGACGGTTGGTTCAAGAACGCGAATCCCATGTGGCTGCCCTATCTCGTTCGCGACGTGCTGCGTGAAGCGGAGCGCCACGAAACGCCGTTCGCATGGCCCCGGCCGGATCCGATTCTCATGAATCTCGCGACCGGCGAAGTGTCGAAGGAGCAACCTCACATCCACAGGCTTACGCGTCTCGGCACCGCAGCTGCAGAACGCGGTCGTGGACTGCCGTTCATCTACGAAGTCTCATCGACGCTTTACGGCGGGCGCGTCGAGAACTGGCACGAAGGCAATCACCTGCGCGATGCCTCAGCGCGTGCGGGACTCGACCTCGCCGAGCTCGACGCGGCGATCGAACGCGACACAGACCGCTACGAAGCGATCATCAAGGAGAACGAGGCGGCACACCGCAAAGCGGGGCACTGGGGCGTGCCCACATTCGCGTTCAATGGCGAGCCGTTCTTCGGCCAGGACCGCATCGACGCGTTGCTGTGGCGCTTGCAGAAAAACGGTTTGAAGAAGCGCTCATAAGATCAGGCCCAAAGCCCCTTCTCGACGAGCACCCGCTTCAAGACCGCGGGCCGGTCCGTCATCAGGCCGTGCACCCCAAGGTCGATCAGGCGGCGCATTTCCGCCTCGTCGTCGATCGTCCAGACGTGCACCTGCAGGCCATGGCGCCCCGCCGTTTCGACGAAGCGTCGCGTGACGATCGTAACCCCGCTGCCTTTGACCGGGACCTGTGCGCAGCCCTCCGGCCACCGCCGAAGCGGTACGCCCGCCGACGCTGACTTGAGTCTAAGCACCCCGCCCGGTCCCAGAGACGTGCAAACGCGCCCGTCGAACGCGTCTTGAACCTGTTTGATCCGCTTACCCGAAAAGGACCCGATACAGACGCGCCCCTCCGCTCCCATCCGCTTGATGAGCGCGATCAGCGGCGCAACCGCCGCATCGTGTTTCGGGTCGATATTGATTCGCACATCTGGAAACCGTTCGAACAGCTCTTCCATCAGCGGCACGGGCTCTCCCCCGC
This sequence comes from uncultured Flavobacteriaceae bacterium, assembly GCA_964647355.1. GTDB lineage: Bacteria > Pseudomonadota > Alphaproteobacteria > Micropepsales > Micropepsaceae > SZUA-430. The sequence continues at coordinate 23,523 of CAZYGK010000049.1, forward strand.
CGATCCGCGCCTTCCGAACTTCGCCCCACGTCAGCGCCTCGATCTCGCCCTTGGAATCGCTCACGCGGTCGAGCTTGTTGTCGTGGAACGAGATCAAGACGCCGTCTTGCGTCGCGTAAGCGTCCGTCTCCAAATACCGGTACCCGAGCCCCACCGCGTATTCGAACGCTTTCATCGTGTTCTCGGGCG
>CAZYGK010000050.1:0-23633 GCA_964647355.1 uncultured Flavobacteriaceae bacterium
GTCCACGACGGCCGGCTTCGACGCGCAGAAGGAAGAGTACTGCGACCTGATCGACTCGGGCATCATCGACCCGACGAAGGTCGTGCGCACGGCGCTGCAGGACGCAGCCTCGGTCGCCGGCCTCCTGATCACGACGGAAGCCATGATCGCCGAGAAGCCTGAGAAGAAGGCGGCCGGTGGCATGCCCGGCGGCATGGGCGGCATGGGCGGCATGGACATGGACATGTAAGGCGATGGCGAGCGCGCCGCCTCGGCGCGCCGCAAAGCCTTATCCCCGCGAAAGCGGGATCCAGCAAAAGAACAAAAAGGCCCCGGCAAAACCGGGGCCTTTCTTGTACGGTCTCGGGTCACGGTAGCTCGCGGTGCCAATTACTATCGCGGACCTGAGCAGAAATGTGGAGGAGGAGGCAGGTGAGATTTGCCATTCTGGCCATAGTAACTCTCGTTGCGATCCTGCCTGCGTCGGTCGCGCAAGCCAAACCCTATGCCGTCCCCAACACCGAAGTGATCGCCCTGCGCTCGAAGCAAACCGGCGCAGCCTATCAACTTCTCGTCGCGCTTCCCTCCGACTACCGCACGTCGAAGCGATCCTATCCCGTCGTCTACATGCTGGACGCCGACTACTCGTTCGCGCTCGTGCGCAACATCGTGCAGCACTTCGTCGAACGCGAGAACCTGCCGCCGATGATCCTGGTCGCGATCGCGTATCCGGGCGCAGCATCCGACCGCACGACCTACCGCATGAACCGCACCCGCGACTACACGCCGGCCTACGCGCCGGACGGGGGATACGGTGCGGAGTTTCAGAAAGTCTCGGGCGGCGGTCCGAAGTTCCGCGCCTTCATCGCAACCGAACTCGTGCCCCTGATCGAACGCCGCTACCGCGCCGACAAGGAGGATCGCACGCTCATCGGTCACTCTTATGGCGGCCTGTTCGGAACCTACGTGCTCCTCACGCAACCGGCGCTCTTCAAGCGCTACATCCTCGTCAGCCCGTCGCTCTGGTACTCGAACCGTATCGCGCTGACGATGGAACAAGCCGCCGCCGCTTCAGGGATCAGGCCGGATGCTCGCGTCTTCTTCGCGGTCGGGTCACTGGAGAACCAACCCGCAAACAACCGAGCCATGGTCGACGACTTGACCGAACTCGTCGACAAGCTGAAGTCCCGCAACAACCCGCGCCTCGCCGTGCGTTACAGAATCTACGACGGCGAGACGCACAACAGCGTCTTCCCCGGCGCCGTCACCCGCGGCCTGCTGACGGTATTCGAGGGCACATCCGCCGGTTCAGGCAGCCAGTAGCCCGTGCTCACGCAGAGCCGCCCGGTAGCCCACGAGCAGTGCTTCAAGCTCGGCCGCATCGGCGACGCTGACCTGTTCCTCGTCGGAAAGCTTGGCCTCGAGCCGTGCGGCGGCCGCAGCCAATGCCGACGCTCCGGCCATTGCGCCGGCGCTCTTCAACGAATGCGCAAGTCGCAAAGCGTCTTTGCTACGCCGTCCGGAAGCAGCGATCGCGGTGAGCCGCTGCAGCTTTTCCGCGGCATCCTGCACGAACGTGTCGATCAGGAAGCGCAGCATCTCGTCGCCGGAATCTTCTCGAAACCGTCCGATGACGTCGCGGTCGAGCGGGGCCGCTGCAAAGGTCTCCCGCTGCAGCCGGTCCGCGCTCCCAAAGCGGTGCGATCCCGCGAGCGCGCCCGCGAGGGCGATAATCAGGTCTTCCTTCCGGAACGGCTTGCCGATATGGCCGTTCATGCCGACCGTTTTGCATCGGTCGATGTCCAACGCAAAAGCGTTCGCCGTCAACGCGATGATCGGCACTTGCGCCCGGTCGCTCTTCATCGCCCTGATGGCTCTGGTCGCATCGAGCCCGTCCAGCTCCGGCATATGCACGTCCATGAGCACAACGTCGTATGGCCGCTGCCGTACCGCATCGATCGCTTCAAGGCCATTGCCCACGAAGTCGGGCGTAATGCCGTACCTCTGTAGCACCGAGCGGGCGACGAGCTGGTTCGTGGCGTTGTCTTCCACCACGAGCACGCGCAAGGGCCGGTCCAATCCTTCGATCGTCTTCAGCGCTGCGGCAACCCTCTCCGCCTCAAAGAGGCGATTCACGCCTTCGCACTCGTCCGCGGTCGCTGTCGTGATCGGAAGCTCGAACCAGAACGTCGACCCGGCGCCCACCTCGCTTTCGACGCCGATCGCCCCGCCCATACGTTCGGTGAGCCGCTTCGAAATCGCAAGCCCAAGCCCTGTTCCGCCGTACTTGCGGGAGACCGATGCGTCGGCTTGGCTGAAGCTCTGGAACAGCTTGCAAAGCCTGTCGGCCGGAATGCCGATACCCGTGTCGCTGATCGCGACCCTGAGCTTGATTTCCGTGCCGGTCTGGACCGCCGTAGCCTTGAGCGTAACGGTGCCACTTTCGGTGAATTTGACGGCATTTCCGAGCAGATTCAAAACGATTTGCCGGATTCGGCCAGGATCGGCGTGGATGTAGCGCGGCAGATCCCCCTCGATATCGACATCGACATTCACGCCCTTCGCGTTCGCGCGCGGCGTCACGATTTCGCAAGCGTAGGAAAGCAACGAGTGAACGTCGAAGGCAACGTCCTCGATCACCATCGCTTGCGCCTCGAGCTTCGAGAAGTCGAGGACGTCGTTGATGATCGAGAGCAAGCTCTCGGCGCACTCGCGAATCGTCGTTGCGCTACGCCGTTGCTCGGACGACAGTTCCGTGTCGAGCAGCACGCCCGTCATACCGAGCACACCGTTCATCGGTGTACGAATTTCGTGGCTCATCATCGCCAGGAATTCGGACTTGGTGCGGCTTGCCGCTTCTGCCGCGTCGCGTGCCGTGGCAAGCGCTTCGGCCGCTTCCTTTCGCTCGGTGATGTCCGCGATATATCCGTGGATGACGGGAACCGGCCCGCCGTTGTCCGCGCCCCGTCCGCGTTCGAACACCCAGCGCACTGATCCGTCGCGCCTGATCACGCGATACTCGATCTCGTAAGGAACGCCGGCTTCGATAGCCGACTTGATCTTCTCCCAGCTCATGTCGCGATCGTCGGGGTGCACGATTTCGTCGAACGCGCGTGCGTGATTGTGCAAGAAGTCGCTCGCCGGATACCCCGACAGCCGCTCGATGCTGGGGCTGATGAACAGCATCGTCCAATTGCGATCCAGCTGGCAGGTAAAGAACACCTCCTCGATGCAATCGACGAGGTTCTTGACGCGCGAGCTGGCGTTTGCGAGCTCCGTCTCGATCGCCTTGCGGGCCGTCACGTCGACTATGAAGCCGTCGAGGTGGGTTGGCGTACCGGTGGCATCGCGCTCGCTGATCCGGCCGCGCTCGATCAACCACTTGATCTGCCCGTCCGCCGTCCTGATCCGGTACTCCGTCTCGTACAGCTCGCCCGAGAGACAGGAGGTGACGGTTTTGACGTAGTCGTGCGCATACTCGGGCAGCATAAGGCGCATCGTCGGTGTACGCCGCCCTGTCACCTCGGCGGCATCGACGCCCCACACTTTCGCGGCGCCCGGGCTCGCATACTCGACTTCAAGCTTGTCGTTGAGGCGGACGCGGAACATAACGCCGTCGAAGTTCGCGGCCATGGAAGCGAACAGCGCTTCGCGGGCTTCGATTTGCTCGCGTAGCTTTCGCTGGCTGGTGACGTCCACGAAGAGGGCGTCGATATACGGTGCTTGCCCCCGGCCCTTGCCGTCGGCGACGCGCCCGCGCTCGAGCACCCAGACATAGCCGCCACTCGGCGACCTCACCTCATATTCGATTTCGTAAGGCTGACGCGAAGAAATGGCGGCTTCTATCGTTGCGCGATGCCGCTTGCGATCCCGGCGGCGCACGACCCACCAGTAGATCTGATCGGCCGGCAGGCCGACCAGTTGCGACGCCTGAACGTTGAAGAATCTCTCGGTGTTTGGACTCAAGTATTCAAGCGTCCACTGCTGCCCAAGGCGGACGCGATAAACGATGCCGTCGATCGACTGAGACAGTCCGTGATAGCGTTCCTCGCTCGCGGCCAGTTCCCGGCTAAGCCGCGAGATGCGGCGCTGGATCAGAAGTGCGGCGACAAGAACGAGAAGCACGACGACGATCGATACCGCCGCAACGTTCGACTGAAAATCGCGCAAAGCGTTTAGCTTGACGAGCCGCGCCCTCCACCACAGGCTCTGCGCTTCGGAAATGACGTCGCGCGTAGCGGCCAGTTTGAGCATCGATATTCGATAGCTCAGCGCCAGCGAGCGCACGGTCGCAAGTGCGTGTTCGTGCGGTATCGTTGCGGCACTATCGATCATAGGCAGGCTGTCCCGGTGCATCTTCAGCACCGCGCGCTCCGCTTCGTTCAGTGTCGCGAGCAGTCGAGGGATCGTCGAATGGCCCCATGCGAAGTTGACGCGCAGATCCTCGGCAAGTGTGCGGCGCCCTTCGAGAAACGTTATGTGAAGCCGCCCGAAGGTCAGCTGCGCGTCGTTGGCTCTAACCCCGGTTGCCGCGCTCGTGGCGATCGCGTTCATTTGTGTGGCGATGCCGGACAGGGCGCTGACGCGTGCATGGACCTGCTTCCAAGCGACTTCCTCGGTGAGAATGCGCTCATGCGTCTTCGAGAACTCGGTCGTCAGGTGAACGCCGAACGCCGTCGCCCCGAGCGCGATCAGGACGAGCGCGCAGAACAGCACGAGCTGCGGCTGCGGGGAGCTGACTCGGGGAGACCTGCGATCGTCGCTCATGGCTCGCTCCAAGAGCCTCTAGGCGCTCACCGCTGTTCGACCTGAGTGTTGGGTCGCCAAAACCGACTCGACGGCAGCGGTCAGTTCGGAAAGTTGGAACGGCTTCCGCAGCGTCGCATTCGCACCGAATTGACCCGCGATATGCAGCACATCGATGTTCGTGGTGTGGCTGAGACTCAACCCGCCGGAGATGGCGACAATCCCCACCTCAGGCCGCTGGCGGCGGATAATCTTGATCGTCTCGACACCTTCCTGCTCGGGCATCACGATATCGCACACCACGACGTCGAACTGCGAGGCCGCAAACATGCGGCAACCGGCGAGCCCGTCGAGCGCGAACTCGACCTCGTGGCCCCGCTGTTTCAAGGCATGCACCATGAGCTTGATGAAAAGCTCGTCGTCGTCGATGATGAGGACCCGCGCCATGACCGCCCACTCTTATATTTCCGTACAGGTGTCTCACATTCGCGTTGAGGTTGCGTAAAGCTTGAGCAGGCTGTTGGTTAGTCGCCTTTAACAAGTCCAAACGATATGTTTCCGCGCGTACCCGTCATTCACCCGGCGGCAACATCAAGGGATCGCAGATGGACTACGCCCGATACTTGAAGGTCGATCAGTTGCTTTCCATTCAGGAGTTGGAAAGCACCAAGCGCGGCCGTCCGGCGCACGATGAGATGCTTTTCATCGTCATCCATCAAACCTACGAGCTGTGGTTCAAGCAGATACTGTTCGAGCTTGACCTGATTCAACGCATCTTCGGCGGTACCAACGTGGACGACGCCGATCTGGGCCGCGCCGTGCATGCGGCGGAACGCATCGTCAAAATCGAACAGCTGCTCGTTTCGCAGATCGACATCTTGGAAACGATGACGCCGATGGACTTTCTGGAGTTCCGCGACCTGTTGATCCCGGCGTCGGGCTTCCAAAGCGAGCAGTTCCGCCTTCTGGAAACGAGGCTCGGATTGCGCCGCGAGGCGCGCCTCCCGTTCAACGATGCAAGCTTTGACGCAAGTCTCGCGAGCGACGTGCAAGCGCGCCTAGCAGCAGCCGAGGCCGCGCCGTCGTTGCGCGACCAAGTCGACGCATGGTTGTCGCGCACGCCGTTCGTGGATACCGGTGGATTCCACTTCCGCGAGGCCTATGCAAAGTCGCTCGACGAAATGCTGACCCACGACATGCAGCAAATACGGGTTCACCCCCATCTCGGCGCCGCGGAAAAAGAGGTGCAACTCGCGTCGCTGCAGAAGTCGCGCGCGATGTTCGACGGTCTGCTGGATGATGCGCGCTACGCGGAGTTGCGCGCGCAGGGAGCCTGGACGCTGTCGCGCCGTGCGCTACAAGCTGCACTCTTCATATTCCTGTACCGCGACGAACCGGCGGCCCACGGCGGTTTTCGGATGCTCAAAGCGCTGATGGACATGGACGAAACGCTCGCCCTCTGGCGCATGCGCCATGCTTTAATGGTGTCGCGTATGCTCGGCCGCAAAGTTGGCACGGGCGGCTCGGCAGGTTACGACTACCTCCGCGCCACGGCGGAAAAGCATCGCGCCTACAACGATCTGTTCGCCATCGCGACGTTTCTGATTCCGCGCTCCGCGCTGCCTCCGCTGCCCGAAGAGGTCCGCAAACTCATGCGCTATCGGTACGAGCGATGATGCTGAAGTCGCATTTTTCTCGATCGGCGGGTGCCCCCGGCGCACCGCTTCACTTCGCGGCGCACAGTCACCACCCGTGGCCCGACATCACGCAAGGCGCGCAACAAGCCTATTGGAACGACGCAGCCAGATTGCTCGATCGCAAGTGGGAGATGATCTTTCGGGAGGTGCTCCCGGAGGGACAAGGCCATATCGCGCGGCATCTGTCTCTGCCGGATCCACGTACCGTCGTCTTCGCTCCGAACACGCACACGCTATTGCTGCGCATTCTTTCGGCGACGCGCGGGCTCCCGAAGCACAATGTTCTCACGACCGACAGCGAGTTCCATTCCTTCACCCGCCAAATGAACCGTTTGGCGGAGGACGAGTTGGTGAACTTGGTCCGCGTCCCGGTCGAACCGTTTCCGACATTCGCCAAGCGCTTTACGGCAGCGCTGGCGGAGCGCGACGATTGGGACGTGGTCTGGCTGAGCCACGTGTTCTTCAACTCCGGCTTCGTGCTGACCAATCAAGACATTGCGGGCATTCTGGCCGCGATCGCCGATCGCGAGACCTTCGTCGTCCTCGACGGCTACCATTCGTTCATGGCGCTGCCCGTGGATTTGAGCGCATTCGCAGATCGCGTCTTCTACATTGCCGGCGGCTACAAGTACGCCATGGCGGGCGAGGGCGTGTGCTTCATGCATTGCCCGCCGGGCTACGGCGAGCGCCCACGAGATACGGGTTGGTACGCAGAGTTCGGCGCGCTTGAGGGCGCCCGCGGCGACGCGGTCGCCTATGGTACGGACGCCAGCCGCTTCGCGGGCGCGACGTTCGATCCGTCCGGCCTGTACCGGCTCAACGCCGTGATGAACTGGTTGGAAGCGCAGTCGCTCGGCGTTGCGCAAATGCACGAGTATTGCCTCAAGCTGCAGCGGACCTTTCTCGATCGGCTCTCGGCGGCAAAGACGCGGCTGCGCTCTGTCAATCTGGCGATTGCCGACGAAGCGCGCCGCGGCCGCTTCCTCACGTTCCGCACCGGCGACGCGCCTCACATCCATCGCGAGCTGTCAAATCGCAACATCCTCGTCGACTATCGCGGCGACCGCCTGCGCTTCGGCTTCGGCATCTACCAGGACGAAGACGACGTGGCGCGCCTCGTTGCGGCGCTTGCCGAAATCGGCTGATCGCCTAGCGAACGTTCCGGCGATGATACGCCGCGCCGTCGTCGACATCGTCGAGCGTGTGGCCGAGCAACGCCGTATCCCGAAGTTTCGCGATCGTATCCTGCATCGCACTGGCGCTCGACCAGCGCACGCCGGCAAGAGCGTCGAGCGGTATGCGCAACGGATGCCGGGCGCCGATCAGCCAATACCCGCCGTCGCGAGCAGGTCCGAGCACATAGGGTTTGCGGCCAAGCAGCGCGAACGCGTCGCGGATGTGCGCCGCGGAGACGTCAGGAATGTCGCTGCCGATCACGACGGCCGGCCGATTCCCGGCGCTGCGCAGCGCGCGCACCATGCGTTGCCCAAGGTCGCCGGGGCCCTGACCGATCAGCCTGATCCCAAGCGGTAGACCGTCCCGCTCATGATCCGGCGTGTGGGCCAAGGCAATGTCGAAGCGTGCGTCGGCGCGCACAAGTCGCACAACGCGATCGAGCGTTCGCTTGTAGAACCGCAACGCCTCGCCCGCACCGATATCGCGCGCAAGCCGTGTCTTCACGGCGCCATAGCGCGGCGCGCGTGCGAAGATGACGACGAGGGGCTTAGCCATACAAGCGGGCAAGCCGCTTCGGCGACACGCCCAAGAAGTAAAGCGAAAGCAGCGCGAGGTTCTTGACGGGCCGCCACCAATAGCCGTCCCGGCGGTAGCGTTCCGCAGACGTCGTCGCGGTCGCCGGAAGTTCGATGAGCTTGTCCCGGCCGATCCGCCGCACCATGTCGACATCTTCCATGATCGGCAGGTCGAGATAGCCGACGAGCGAATTGTACATCGTCCGCGACATCAGAAGACCCTGGTCGCCGTAAGGAAGGCCGAGCCGCCGCGCCCGCCAATTCGCGAGCCTCTCGATACGCCGCGCCGCGCTGGAAGCATCGTCCAATGCGAGCGTGAAATACGCGGCTTTCAAGTTGTTACCCTTGCCCCGCATGAACGACGTCACGGTCGTGCTCCAAAACGGCTCCAGCGTCGTGTCGGCATGAAGGAACAGCAGCCAGCGCCCGGTCGCCTCTTTCGCGCCGGTGGACAGCTGCACGCCGCGCCCCTTCGGTGACTGGACGATGCGCGCTCCGCCGTGCTCCGCCCGTTCGATCGTGTCGTCGGTCGACCCGCAGTCGACGACGATGACCTCGACGGTGAGCGTTTCCCGCGCCTCGTCGATCGCAGCCAACGTCGACGTCAGCCGCGCGCCCGGATTGAGCGTCGGGATAATGACCGTCAAATCGATCGTGGCTGGCGCCTTCATGGGGGAACTCTCTGCCATGCCGGGCATAGCCCGGCCACCAACCGCAAGCGGCGCAACACGCACAGCAGACGCAAAACCCATGGCGAATCACCGTACTGGAACTCGAACCTAACGCGAGCGCCCCGCCGCCGACCTCGCCGAAAGTCTCTGCGCGCTGCGATCACCGTCGCCTTGTGCCCGTTCTGCACCTCAGCGCGTGAGCCCAAAAGCTCGAGTCTTGGCCGGGACCATGAGCGGCCTTCGCGCGCTCGGCGCCTGCCTTGACGAGCACCGCGTTGGGCGATGGACGGGGAGCATGAAAAGTCCGCAGAACTTAGCCCTTGCTATAGTAACAACTTCGTACTATTTACCTTCCACTAGCTGCAAATCGCGGCATTGGGAGGCATGAAAATGGGCGACCTGTTCGGCGCGTTGATCGCGTTCCTCGTGTTTCTGCTGATCGCACCGATCGTCATTCTGGCGGTTCTCGTGGGTCTGGGCTTCGCCGCCGTTGGCGTCGCGATAGGCCTCGCCTTCACGATCCTTGGGATCGCGATCGAGCTTCTCGTATGGGCCGCGCCCTTCCTCCTCGTCTTCGGACTCATCTACTGGATCTTCCGCCCGTCGCCGAAGCGCGACCTGGCGCGCCAATAGCGCATTCATTCGCGATTGAGAGATCGCTAGGGTGTCCCGTGAAAACGGGGCACCCATGAACTTCAAAAGCGACAACACAGCGCCGGCCGCACCGGAAGTCTTGCGCGCACTCGCCAGCGCGAACGACGGCATCGCCAGCAGCTACGGCGACGACCAGATCACGGAACGCCTGAAAGCCAAGCTCTCGGCGTTGTTCGAAAAGGAAGTCGCCGTCTTCCCGGTCGCAACCGGAACGGCCGCTAACGCTCTTTCGATCGCGACACTCACGCCGCACTACGGCGCCGTCTTCTGTCACGAAGGCGCTCACATCCACGTCGACGAATGCGGCGCGCCGGAGTTCTACAGCCAAGGCGCCAAGCTCGTACCGCTCAAGGGCGCGCACGGCAAGATCACGCCGGATGCGGTCAAGGCCGCCCTCGCGCACCACCAACGTGGCTTCGTCCACCACGCACAGCCCGCGACGATCTCGCTCACGCAGGCGACCGAACTGGGAACCGCGTACACGCCGGCGGAGCTTGCTGCACTATCGCGCCTGGCGAAGAGCGAACGCCTGAGCCTGCATGTCGACGGCGCCCGCTTTGCGAACGCGCTCGTGCATCTGAAATGCACGCCGGCCGAAGCGACATGGAAGGCAGGCGTCGACGCGCTGTCGTTCGGCTTCACCAAGAACGGCGCCATGGCCGCCGAAGCCGTCGTCTTCTTCGACCCCGCGCGCGCCGAGGACATTGCCTACCGCCGCAAGCGGGCAGGGCATCTGCTCTCGAAGATGCGCTTTCTCTCCGCCCAAATGGACGCGATGCTGCAGGACGGCCTCTGGCTGAAACTCGCACGCCGTGCCAACGCCGCAGCTGCGCGCCTCGCCGAAGGCCTGCGCGCCGTTCCCGCGATGTCGCTCGAACACCCCGTCGAAGCGAACGAACTCTTCGTGAGGCTGCCGAGCGTCGCGGCACTCAAGACGCTCGAAGCCGCAGGTGCCAAATTCTACGAGTGGGAACCGCCGACAAACGGCCGCCCGCTCATCCGGCTCGTGTGCGCATTCTCCACCACCGACGCCGAGGTCGACAACTTTTTGGCGGCGGCGTGCAAGGCGGTGTAAGCGCAGCTCCTAGCCCGCCTTCGCCCGAAGCGGTTGGCCGGAGGCAGGGAGAGAGGGCCGCCTCCGGCCTGCCGAAGTTCTGGGTTACTTCGGCATCAGAACGCGATCGATCGAGTGGATCACGCCGTTCGATTGGATCACGTCGTAGACGCTGATATTGGCCGCCGCACCCGTCGCGTCCTTGACGACGATGTTGACCGGGCCGTTCATCTCGGCCGAAAGCGTGCCGCCGGCAACCGTCTTCAACGTCGCCTTGCCGCCGCCGCGCTTAATCTCGTGGCGGATGTCGTTGTAGGTCATGCGGCCCGCAACCACGTGATAGGTCAGAACGCCGGTCAGCGCGCCCTTGTTCTCGGGCTTGAGCAGCGTGTCGACGGTGCCCGCAGGCAGAGCCGCGAACGCCGCGTTCACCGGCGCGAACACCGTGAATGGACCTTTGCTCTGCAGCGTTTCGACAAGACCCGCGGCCTTCACCGCCGCGACCAGCGTCGTGTGATCGGCCGAGTTCACGGCGTTCTCGACGATCGTCTTGGTCGGGAACATGGCCTGACCGCCGACCATGACGCTCGCGAGCGCGGCGCCCGAGAGCAATGCCGAAGCGGCAACGGCAAAAATGGTTTTGCGTGCGAAAGACATAGTGATTTCTCCATTCAGACAAAGTTTGAGCGTTTCCGGAAAGCACCATGCCTTCCGGATGAAAATCGCCCGAGTGTTTCGGGAACGGCTGCGAACGAAGCGGTGGCCTCTTAATCCTCTGCGGGGCGCCCGCGTCGTTCGCTGCAGTCGGCCTCTTCTACGAACCCATCCCGCAATGGGTTGCGCCGGATTTCTCACGACGGCGTGAACGGCGCCGGTCAGCGCCGGAATCGTGACGAACGAACAAGGGCCGGCAGCGAGGTGATCCGCAGCAGGCGCGGCCTCGTAGAACGCCGCTCAATCGTTCGGGAACCCGCCGGCCTCAAGCGCGTGCAGCCCGATCCTGAGGAGAAACCTCGCGCAGCTTCAAGATCGTCAGCAGCGCCAAGTACGCGGCCGCCGACAGGAAGATGTGCCAAAGGAAGTGCGACCCCGTTCCGAATGTCGCGCATGCCCAAGCATCCGCCGAGCGGAATGTCAGGGCCGTCAGCGCCGACAGCAAAGCGCCGCCGCCGAGCAAGGCGGCCTCGCGCGAGATCGCGGCACTGCGGGCGATCAGCCAGACCGCCAAGCCGGCAATCGCCACCGCGCTCGCCGCGATGCGCCCGGGTATCGGCAAGCCGAGGTCCACGAAACGAAGCGCCACCACCGTTGCGACGAACGCGCCGAAGGCGAGAAGCGCATGCCGCCAAGGCGCAACGCTGCGCGCCCATAGGATGGCCATCACCAGCACGAAGATCACGGCTGGCAAAACATCGAGCGTCAACGACCAGCGCGTTCTCAAGCCATGCCACAAGATGCTGCCCACGCCGTTGGTCATGAGCAACGCGCACAGCGCATAGAGCACGATCGACTTCGGAGCCCGCCGCAGAACTTGCAGCAACGCGAGGATGCCGAACACGACGATGACGCCGCTCGAAATCGCGTTCGCGGGCTCGACGGGAAAGATCCCGGCGATCGTCTCCGGCGTCTCGCAGTATGTCGGACCGAAGCGTTCCATCTCGTTTCCCCGGCGATGTTTGATTGGAGTGCAGCCGGCTCGGGATCAACCGGGCGGCCGCGCCCGGCCGACGATGATGCGTCCGTCGGTCTGCGGTGCGACCGTACCCTTCGCGCGAATATGGGCCATCACGATGTTGGCGATGAGATCAGCCTCCGTCTCGCCCACAAGAACCCTCGCGGACTTCAAGGCGGAATAGCCGTCGCCGCCGTTGGCGAGATAATCGTTTGTCGCGAGCTTATACTTGATCTTTGGATTCAGAGGCTTTCCGCCGACGGTCACGCCGACGACGCGCTGCCCGGTGGGGCGTGTAACGTCCGCTTTGATCCGCATGCCGGACACCTGCGGGAAGCGTCCGACTTCGTTCTCGGCGCCCGTGAACCCCTGCTCCAGCGCTTCCTTCAGGTGCGCGCCGCTGAGCTCCAGAACGTATGCCTTGTTCAGGAACGGCAACTCCGTCAGCACGTCCTTGCGCGTCAGTTGTGTGCCCGCGGGGTAGATCTTACCACCGCGAAACCCGCCGCCGTTGATAAGCACGACATCGGCCTTCGTCGTTTCCCGTACCGCGTCGGCGAACAGATTCCCGATCGCAGCCTCCCCGCCGCGCACCGTGGCGTTGCGGCTGTCGAGTTCCGTCGTCGTGGTTCCGATCGGTTGCCCAAGCTCCGCGCCCAGTTCCGCCGCGTATGTCCCGACACGTGCCTGCACGCCGGCGTCCGGCGTCGCATCGGCCGTATCGACGAAGCGGAAGTTCGGCCACCAGCGGATTTTGCGCTTGCCGTCGCCTTTGTCGTCCACGGTGACCTTAAGGTCGACCGCCGCAACCATCATCCCGTCTTCGCCGGACTCGACGATCGCAGTCTTCTCGTTGAAGTTCATGTAGAGATCGTGGTCGTGCCCCGACAGGATGACGTCGGCGATACCCGATGCATAAAGCTGTTGATCGAGCACCCGGTCCGCATGCGGCACAAGCACGATCAGATCCGCGCCTGCCTTCCGCAGCCGGGCCGCTTCGCGCTCCGCCGCATCGAGGCTGTTCGAGAACTTCAAATTGCCCGGCTTCGACGACACCGGCGAATTGTCCGCGGTCAATCCAATGACCCCGACCTTCACCGGCCCAAAACTCACGATCGTCGAATCCGCGATCCCTGCGATCGGCTGACCGTCGGCACCGCGCAAATTTGCCGCCAGAACGCGCGCCTTAAGCTCGCCCATCCGCTTCAGGAAAACGTCGGGCCCGAAATCGAACTCGTGATTGCCCGGAACGAACACGTCGAGCGGCGTCATGTTGAAGAGGTCGACGATGTGCGCCCCCTTGTCGAACCCCGACATCAGCGACGGCGAGATCGTGTCCCCCGCATGCACGATCAGGACGTTCCCATGGCGTGCCTTCTCGGCCTTCAGTACGGCCGCGATCCGCGCCATGCCCCCGCGCCCGTTCTCGTCCTCCATCTTGTAGACGTCGCATACCAGAACGAGCGTGATCTGCGTCGCACCCTTTACCGCGGTCGGAGGTTGTTCTGCGGGGGACGCACAAGCGGGCAGAGCGAATGCAACGGAGAGCACAATAAGGGCACGCAGAAGTCGCATCGAAATCGCTCCAATCGCTCTCATAGTGGAAGGGCCCCAATCTGACGGATTCGTCAAGCATTGAAGAAAAATTCGGGGACACAGATTCATTGACGTGTGCCTCGTCGAAGCCTAATTTCGGGGCCATGGCTCGTCTAGCAAGAGCGGTGGCGCCCGGTGCGCCCCATCACATACTGCAACGGGGCAATCCCGGGCAGCGGATTTTCGCGACCGATCAGGATTACAGGGACTATGTTGCCCTCGTGGCTGAAGGCTGCGCGTCCGCCCGGGTCGGGGTGCTGGCGTATTGCCTGCTGCCGAAGCAGGTTCACCTCATTCTGGTACCGAACAGCCCCAAATCGCTGCGCCAAGCCTTAGGGGAGGCGCATCGCCGCTTTACCCGCGCCATGAACCAAAGGCGCGAACGCGAAGGCGGCCTTTTCCGGGGCCGCTTCTCGTCCTTCCCGATGGATCAGGCATCGCTGGCGCTGGTCACGCGTTTCGTGGAGCAAGCCCCCGTGCGCGGCCGCGCGGCTGCGAAGGCGGGTGCGTGGAAATGGTCCAGCGCTACGGCCCACTTGAAAGGCAAGGCCGATGGCTTTGTCGACGTGAAAAGCCTCGGCAAAGGCGCCGCCGCCTGGAAAGCGGAACTGGCGAAGCCTCTGACCCCGGCCGAATTGAAGATGATCGCGGCGTGCGAACACACCGGCCGCCCTCTCGGCTCGCCGGCCTTCGTCAAGTCGCTCGAGAAAAAGCTCGGCCGCACGCTTGCACGCCAACGCCCCGGGCCGAAGCCGAAGGCCAAGAAGAAGCCGAAACGCTGAACTTATTGCGCCGCGCGGCGCAGTGCGACGTCGGGGGTGCGCGCCTTGATGAAGGCGGCCGCCCGCGTCAGCGAAACCTTCGATTCCGGAAGCTCGGGCAGCCCTTGGAACAGGTGCGGCATGCTATCGTAGACCTCGACGTTCACGTTGATGTTCGCCGCCGCCGCCCGTTCGCCCAAGCGGCTCGCATCGTCCTTCAGAACCTCAAGGCTGCCTGCATGGATCATCATCGGCGGCATGCCGCGGAAATCGCCGTAGAGCGGCGACGCGAACGGCTCCGCCGGTGACGCGCCTTTGAGATAGTGCCGCGCGCATGTCGCGAGAAGTTCCCAGCTCAGCGCATCGTCGTTCGCTTTGTTCTTCAGCATCGACCAGCCGGACAACGTCATGTCGGCCCACGGCGAGAAGCAGAGCGCCGCCGCCGGCAACGGCAGGCCGGCATTGCGCAGCGCGAGCAACGTCGCAAACACCAATCCGCCGCCCGATCCGTCGCCTGCGAAGACGATGTTTGCCGGCGTGATGCCTTGCGTCAGAAGCCAACGATAAGAGTCGGCCGCATCGCGCAACGCGGCCGGATACGGAAACTCCGGCGCCAAACGATACTGCGGAACGAGAGCGCGCGCGCTTGCCGCATGCGCCAAGCGCGAGATCAGCGGTCGATGGCTTTCCGGCGATCCGGCAATGAAGCCGCCGCCGTGGAAATAGAGAATGACGCGCCGGCCTTGCGCCGACTCCGGCACCACCCACTCGCCGCGGATCGCGCTGATCAAGACGGGCTGCACGTCGACGCCGGCTTGCACCGGTCCGAAGCCTGCCCAAAATTGTTTGATGTGTTCGCGCAGCTCTTCGATGCTCGCGGACGGATCGAACGAGGCCTGGCGCCGCGCCAACGCGGGACGGCGACTGAAGGTACGCGGCCAATTCATCATACTGGAGCTGCCCCGAACAGCATTACGACGACGGCTCCCCCCGTGTGCGGCGAAGAAACCGTTGCCCCCAATCGCAACCGCCCCCTCACACAACCAACACTACAGGAGCACGACACGCTTGAGAATCACTTTCTCAACAGGCGGTGGAAAAAACGCAAGAGGCTGCAGGGTGATTCGCTCACAGCCTCTTGTGCAAAACGATGCAACTTGTGAACGGTCTCACGAATTCATGCACTGCGGACGGGTATTTTTACCGTCTTCTCTTTCACCTCAGCCGGCTTCGCAATCGTCACTTTGAGCAGGCCCTTGGCGAAGTGGGCTTTCACCGCCTCCGAATCGGCCTCGAACGGCAAGCGGATGGCGCGCGCGAAGCTTCCAAACGACCGTTCGACGAGATGATAGTCGGTTTTCTTCTCCTCCCGTTCGCTCTTCTTCTCGCCGCGGATCGTCAGGACGTCGTCCCTAAGCACGACATCGACATCCTTCTCGTCGATGCCGGGAAGCTCGGCGGTGACCTCAATGGCGGTCTCGGTCTCGACCACATCGAGCTTGGGCGAAACCTCGCCCTCGGCAGCGAAGCGTGCGGGCCAACCGCGTCCGAACTCGTTGAACATTCGGTTGATCTCCGTCTGCATCGCCACAAACGGGTCGCCGTTGTCGCGGCGTGCCGCATCGGTATTCCACGAAAAAGGTATCAGCGAGCGCATGGAAATGGCCTCCGTCTCAGTCTCCGATTTGTCCGAAAAAGGCCCGCTTGGGTTCAGAAAAACCCCTGCAAACCTCAAGATTTGAGATGGGAGCGCACATGCGATCCGGCAAGTGTTTTTGACCTGGATCAACGTTGTGTTCGACGCTCGTTAATGATTAGACCCCTGGCCGCTGTCCGGGATGCCCAATGTCCGTCCGTAACCTGAGATCGTTCTTCGCGCCGAAAAGCATCGCGCTCATCGGCGCAAGCCGCACGCCGAATTCGGTCGGCGACGTCGTCGCCCGCAACCTGCTCGCCGCAGGCTTTGAAGGAACGATCTCATTCGTGAACCCTCGCGGGGGTGAACTCCACGGCCGGCCCGTCTACGAGAGCGTCCAAGCGCTGCCGGAAACACCGGAGCTCGCGATCGTGGCGACGCCGCCCGCACCCATCCCCGATCTCATCGCCGAGTTGGGCGCCCACGGAACCAAAGCCGCCGTGGTCCTCACTGCGGGCTTCGCGGAAATGGGCGACGAGGGCCGAGCCCTGCAACAGCGCATGCTGGAAGCGGCACAGCCGCACACGCTTCGGCTGGTTGGACCGAATTGCATCGGCGTGCTGGCGCCGAACGCGAAGGTCAACGCCAGCTTTGCCCACCGCATGGCGCCCGCGGGCCGCACCGCGTTCGTGACCCAATCCGGCGCGATGCTCACGACCGTTCTCGATTGGGCCTCCGCGCGCGGCCTCGGCTTCTCGCATCTCGTATCGCTGGGCGGCATGAGCGACGTCGATTTCGGCGACATGCTCGACTATCTCGCGGCCGAGCCGGGCACCGACGCGGTCTTGCTCTACATCGAGAGTATCACGCACGCGCGAAAATTCATGTCCGCAGCACGCCGCTGTGCCCGCGTGAAGCCCGTGATCGTTGTGAAGTCCGGGCGCCACGCCGAAGGCGCCCGCGCAGCGCGCTCGCACACGGGCGCGCTCGCAGGTTCTGACGCCGTCGCCGATGCGGCGTTCCGGCGTGCAGGCCTGCTGCGCGTGCTGACGATCGACGATCTGTTCGGCGCGCTTGAAGCGCTGTCCAGCAATCAGCGCGTAACCGGCGACCGCATCGCGATCCTGACGAACGGCGGCGGTGCTGGAGTCCTGGCCACCGACCACTTGATCGACGAGGGCGGCAAGCTGGCCGAGCTTTCGCCGGACACGATCGAGGCGCTGAACCGCGTTCTGCCGGTGAGTTGGAGCAAAGGCAATCCCGTCGACATCATCGGCGACGCGGGGCCGGATCGGTATCGCGCCGCGCTGGAAACGCTGATCGCCGACCGGAACGCCGATGCGATCTTGGTACTGAATTGCCCCGTCGCTGTGGCTGACCCGACCGCATCTGCGGAGGCCGTCGCAACGGTCGCCCGGACCGCCCGCGAGCAAGGCAATCCGACGCCGGTCTTCACCGCGTGGCTGGGCGAAGCGGCCGTCGCCGATGCGCGCAAGCGGCTCGACGAAGGCGGGCTGCCGGTCTTCGACACACCGGAGCAAGCCGTGACGGCGATGATGCAGCTCGTGCGCCGCGCCAAAGCGCAAGAAATGCTGATGGAGATTCCGCCCGCATCGACCACAAGCGAGCCGCGCAACACCAAGGCCATCCGCGAACCGATCGACCGCGCGCTGAGCGAGGGGCGCGAATGGCTCACCACGGTCGACGCCAACGCGATCCTGCAAGCCTACGGCATTCCGACCGTCGAGCTTCGTGTCGCCAAGACACCGGAAGAGGCGCATCGCACGGCCGTGTCCATGGGCTTCCCGGTCGCGCTGAAGATCCTATCGACCGACATCGTGCACAAGTCGGACATCGGCGCCGTCGCCTTGAATCTGAAGGACGGCCCCTCCGTCGCGCGCGCCGCATCCACGATGCTTCTGCGCATCGCCGAGGCCGCACCCGACGCGCACATCGACGGCTTCATCCTGCAGCCGATGGCCAGCCGCGCCGGCGTGCACGAGTTGATCGCCGGTCTATCCGAAGACCCGCTGTTCGGCCCGGTGATCCTGTTCGGCCAAGGCGGAACCGCGGTTGAAGTCGTGAAGGACCAAGCGCTGGCGCTCCCGCCGCTGAACGCCATCCTCGCCCGCGATCTCATCGATCGCACGCGCGTCGCCCGTTTGCTGAAAGGTTATCGTGATCGCCCGCCATCCGACGTCAATGCGATCGTCAAAGTGCTGCTCGCGCTGCAGGACATCGCGATCGATCTGCCGGAAGTGAAGGAACTCGACATCAACCCGCTCTGGGCCAACGACCAAGGCGTTCTGGCGCTCGACGCGCGAATCCGCGTCGCGAAGGAGCCGCGCCCCGGGACCGAGCGCTTTGCCGTAAAACCCTACCCGGGCGAACTCGCGCACGAAATCACCGATCGCCTCGGTAAGCCCTATCTGATGCGCCCGATCAAACCCGAGGACGCAAGCGCCATCCAGGAGACGATCGCCTCCAGCGATCCCGAAGACGTTCGCATGCGTTTCTTCTCGACGCTGCAACGCCTGCCCGATGTGCTCGCCAAGCGGCTCACGCAAATCGACTACGATCGCGAGATGGCCTTCGCCGTCATCGACGAGTCCGGCGAACGCCCGGAAGGCATCGGCGTCGTGCGTCTGGCGCTCGATCCCGACCGCACCCGCGGCGAATACGCGATCATGGTGCGAAGCGACCGCATCGGCACCGGCCTCGGCTTCCGGATGATGCAGGAGATGATCGCCTACGCCCGCAAGATCGGGGCCAAGCAGGTCTTCGGCGACGTTTTGGCCGAAAACAACCGCATGCTCAACATGTGCGCGAAGCTCGGGTTCGAGCGCACCGGTTCGCCCGAGCCCGGCGTCGTCGAAGTGACACTCGACCTGGAACAAGCGAATGGCGCCGATGCAGTCGCATCGACGCCATCCGAACCGTTGAGTGAGGCTTAGGCCGCGTTCGCGACGGTCGCGTCCACGATCTTAGGCTCGGGCTTCGCCGAACTGATCGAAATCTTCCGGGCGCGCTTCTCCTCGGGGATCACGCGCGCGATGTCGACGTGCAGCAAACCGTGCTCAAGCCGCGCGCCCTTGACCTCCATATGGTCGGCCAATTGGAAGCGCCGCTCGAACGCTCGCCCCGCAATCCCCTGATAGAGGAAGTGGGTCTTGGGCTCTTCCACGTTGCGCTTGCCGGTGATGGTGAGAACGCCTTCCTTCACCTCGACAGCGAGGTCCTTGTCGCCGAAGCCCGCAACCGCCATCGAGATCCGATAGTCGTTCTCGGCCAGTTGCTCGATGTTGTAGGGCGGGTAGGTCGGCGCCGCGGGGTCGATCTGATTGACCGTCTCAAGCAAATTGGCGAGCCGGTCGAAGCCGACGGTAGAGCGATAAAGCGGGCTGAAATCGAAACGCATGACTGTCATCCTTTTCCTTAGCGATGATGATGAGAAATCCGCCAAAATGGCCGGATTTCCGGGTCAAATGCTCATCTCCGGACCCCAAGGGCATCCGCTGAGCAAGCCTGAGATGGGGATAGAAATTCACCCGTTCAACCCCGCCGCGGCGCTGCTGTGCTATTCGTTAATTTCATGCGATTCTGTGGCGGCCTGGCCGCCGACTTTTTCAAAGAGCACACGATGTCGAACCCGCAAGCCCCCCGCCTTCCAGGTCTTGGCACCCCGATGCAGCAGCGTGGCGCGCCGGGCTGGAACTACCCCGTCAATCCCTTCGAACTGCAGAAGCAACTCGAAGTCGGCATCGAGCATCACAAGGCGGGCCGGGGAGAGGAAGCCGAGAAGGTCTATCGCTCCGTTCTGACGAAGGTGCCGAACCAACCGGACGCACTGAACCTCTTGGGCGTGCTCGCGATGGAGGCGGGCAACCACGATGCTGCCTTCGATCTGTTGGAGCGCGCGGTTGCCGCGCGCCCGAAAGACCCCGTCGTGCTCAACAACTACGGCAACGCGCTCTCGCTCGTTCGCCGCTTCGAAGAAGCGATCGCGACCCTCGAACGTGCGCTGGCGATCAAGCCGGACATGGCCGATTCCTGGCTGAATCTCGGCCGTACGCTGAACCTCGCGGGGCAGGGCGATCGCGCGCTCAAGTGCTTCGAGCGCCTACAGAAGCTGAAGCCCGACAGTCACACGGCGAAGTCGGGTATCAGCCGCGCACTGCTCAGTCTCGGGCGCACGAAGGAGGCCGAGGATGTCGCCGAGTCTCTAATCGCGGCGGCACCCGCGGTATCCGCAGGTTACGTAAATCTCTCGAACGCGCGCAAATTCAAGGCGGGCGACCCGATTATCGCGCAAGTCGAGAAGCTGATTGAAGGCAAGGATACGAACGCCAAGGAAATGCGCGGCCTCTACTTCGCGGCCGCGAAGATGTACGACGACACCGGCCGCTACGACGACGCGTTCCGCTACTACGATCTCGCCAACAAAGCCGCCGGCGGGACATATGACCCCAAGACGCTCGAGCAAGGCTATGCCGACCTGAGGCAAACCTACACGCGCAAGTTCTTCGAGGATCACAAGGGATTCGGCTTGGATAGCGAGCGCCCGGTCTTCATCGTCGGCATGCCCCGTTCGGGCACGACGCTGACGGAGACGATCATCGGCGCCCACCCGCTGGTGCATCCGGCCGGCGAGCTTGAGACGATCAAGAAATGCGAGCGCGAAATGGCCGGCCTCGTCTTCCGCGACGACGGGATTCACAAGAACGCCCGCCAGCTGACATGGGTCGGCGCCGAGGTTCTGGCGCAGCGCTATCTCGACACGATCGATGTCCGCGCGAAAAACGCGAGCGCGACGCGCGTCACCGACAAGATGCCGCACAACTTCCAAGCCGTCGGCTTCATTGCGATGCTGTTCCCGAACGCGCGCATCATTCACACGCGCCGCAACCCGTTCGACACGTGCCTCTCGATCTTGCAGCAGAACTTCAACGACGCGCACGCCTACGCGCGCAACCTCGCGGACCTCGGTCACCACTACGCGCACTACCTGCATCTGATGCAGCACTGGCGCGAGGTTCTGCCGGGACGCATCCTCGAGATCGACTACGAGGACCTCGTCGAAAACCAGGAACCCGTGTCGCGCAAGCTGATCGACTTCGTGGGCCTGCCTTGGGATGACGCGTGCTTGCGCCCGCAAGAGGTCAAGCGCACGGTGCTCACCGCAAGCGTCTGGCAGGTGCGCCAACCGGTCTACAAGCGCTCCGCCGGCCGCTGGAAGAACTACGAACACCACCTCGGCCCGCTGCGCGAAGCGATGCAGGCCGCGGGCGCCAATATCTAACGCCCCGTCCCGTAAGGCGGAAAGCCTTGCCAAACCTGTGACTCGATTACCACGTTCGCCCCAAGATCGGCGCGGACGTGGCTGCTCTACTGTGTTCCCGAATCTCGATTTCCCTATATTCGCATCGCTGGTTAACCAAAAAGATTCGGGCCACTAAGGTCCCGTTAACCACGGGGGTGTCCTTCTGAGGAAGACGAAGGTCGCGGATGCGTTTCCGGGACCAACGGCGATATTCAGGAGGGACTAATGAACTTCAGAGCGACTGCACTTGCGACGACTGCCCTCGTGGCCATCGCCGCGGCTCCGGCCGAAGCCGGGTACATGGGCAAAGTGAACCTGGGCGTCGGCTACGCCTGGGAAGATTATAGCGACGGCGGCGAAAGCAGCGACGACTTCGACCTCAACTACACGACGATCCACGGCAGCGCGTCGGTCAACGTGCCGTACAGCGACCGCGTGAATCTGCAATTCGACGTGTACGGCGCGGCGTCGATGGACGAAAAGTGGGATTGCGGACCGACGTGCGGTTCGTCGTACCAGGGCCAAGGCCTCGGCTTCCACATCAACTACAAAGACCCGGCTTCGGGTGGCCTCGGCGTATTCGCGACCGTCGGCCGTGTTGACGTCGGTTCGGCGTCGGACTCTGACGCCGTGTTCTATGCGGCCGGTCTCGAAGGCGAATACTACTGCAATGCGTGGACGCTGAGCGCGCAAGTCGGCTACGCCGACAGCGACTCGACCGTCTGGGGCGTCGTGAAGAACGCCGGCTTCGCAAGAGCGGGCGTCGCCTTCTACCCCAGCAGCAGGCTGAAGCTTGCCGCCGCAGTCGGCTACCTGAACGGCGAAACGTGGCACACCAACGCGTCCGACCTCGACGAGTGGAACTGGAACTTCTCGGTCGAGCACATGTTCGGCAAGTCGATCCCGGTGTCGACCTACATCGAATACAAAGGGCAAAGCCTGGAAGAGTGGCAAAATCCCGTTGGCGAAATCGATCGCCACGAAGTGCGCGCCGGCGTGCGCTTCTACTTCGGCGCAGGCGACGACCTGCAGAAGGCCGATCGCGAAGGCGCAAGCTTCGAGTCGCCCGACATCATGACGTGGGGCAGGCACTACTACTGATCGCCCATGAAGCGCACGTAATCACAGGATTTTCAGGAGATACAAATGCAAACTAAGCGAATTCTGCTAGCCTCAAGCGCACTTGCCGTTCTCGCGGCCGCGCAGCAGGCACAGGCCGCGAGCGACATGTACGTGAGCGTCCTCGGCGGCGCGAACTTTGTCCAAGACCAATCGCGCAGCTTTAACAGCGGCAGCTCGTCCTTCTCGATCGACCCCGATACCGGCTTTGTCATCGGCGGTGTCATCGGCACGAAGCTGACGAACTGGGCCAAAGGTCTGCGCGTGGAAATGGAAGCCAGCTACCGTCGCAGTGACATGGGCGGCGCTTGGACGACCAGCTCGGGCAGCACCGGCGGCTTCCTCGACGGCAACCTGT
The DNA here is from genome assembly GCA_964647355.1 of uncultured Flavobacteriaceae bacterium. Classification (GTDB taxonomy): domain Bacteria; phylum Pseudomonadota; class Alphaproteobacteria; order Micropepsales; family Micropepsaceae; genus SZUA-430. Next base: position 23,015 of record CAZYGK010000050.1, read on the forward strand.
CGACGTTCGCGATCATGGCGAACGCCTGGTACGACATCGACATCGGCCACAAGATCGTTCCGTATATCGGCGGCGGTTTCGGTTGGGCGCGTTCGCATGCCGAAGTCGGGCGCGTCCAAACGTTCTACAATTCGACAGGCACGACTTACGACTTCGAGGGCTCGGTCGATCGGCGGAACACCGGCTTCGCATGGCAGCTTGGCCTCGGCTTCAACTATGAAGTTGCGCCGGACGTGCAGGTCGGTCTCGGCTACCGGTATGTCGTCGGTCCGAAGTTCGGCGACTCTAACAACGACACCGGTCTCGTGACGTTCAATAGCGACAGCCGCATCGACAACGACAACCACGCGGTTCAACTGAACGTGACGGTCGGCATCAACTAGCCGCCGCACGCTTCGACCAAGCATCCAGCGGGCCCCTTGCGGGCCCGCTTTGTTTTTCGCCCCGGCATATAAACCGCCGCCAGCCCACAACCCTTACGTCACCCTCAGGCGCGCCGCCCCTAGTGCGCGGGCCATGGCCCCTGCTATAACCCCCGCCGCCGATGGGGTTGGGCGCTTTTGACGGGCGCCATGCCCGTCACTATCTGTTGGAACACCCCAACCTCAAACGAAGGAAA
>CAZYGK010000051.1:0-23160 GCA_964647355.1 uncultured Flavobacteriaceae bacterium
GTTCAATAGCGCCACAATACGCAGGGTCCGCAGATAACCGCCCGCGTTCCAACTGGAAGCCCGGCTGAGCGCCGGGCTTTTTTGCTGTGTGGTCGATAGGTTAGCTTGCCCGTCCACAAATCGGAACCCACGCGTGAACCTGCTCCTCTTGCGTCCCATCCTGAAGCCCGACCACGCCAAATTGAGTGAAGCCTACGAGGTCGCGGCCGACGTCTTCCGCACGATCGACGCCGTCACGATCCGCATTCCCAAGTTCTTTCAGTATGACGGCTCCAGCCTGCCGATGCCGGCTTGGCCTGTCTTCGGCACCCCGTTTTCGCCGCGGCTGATGGGCGCCTCCGTCTTCCACGACTGGCTCTACCACACGCACCAGGTCACAAAGGAGATCGCGGACAACCTCTTCCACGACATGCTCGTCGAAGACGGCCTCGACCCGCTGAAGGCGAAAATGATGAAGTCTGCCGTCACCGATTTCGGCGACGCATCGTGGAAAAACGATTCCCGTGACCGCGACTACATCGGCCGCCTGATGCAGCGCATCGCCGCCGACGGCCGCAACCCCGCCGACTACGGCTTAGGCTTGATGGTATGAGCCGCTGGATCTCATGCGCCGCCGCCGCACTGCTGGCCACCTCTGCCGCGCGCGCCGAAACCCCCGCGTTCGACGTCATGTCCTACGACGTCCGCATCGTGCCGGACTTCGAGACGCAAACCGTCAGTGGCCAAACCGTCATCCGTTTCAAGAGCACGGCACACGGCCTGACCGCGCTCTCGTTCAGCGCCAACGCGCTCGACGTCACGGCTTCGCTCGACGGCACCGATATTGTGCGCAGCGAGATCGCGAACGACCGCCGCGTCTTTCATCTCCCGCGCCCGATGCGAAAAGGGAAGGTGGGTCGCCTTGTTGTGACGTTCAAAGGCAAAGCACCCAAAGGCCTCGTCTGGACCGCCGACACCGTCTACGCCAACTACTTCACGTGCGATTACCAGATCTGCGACCAAAGCCGCCCGGGCGACAAGGCGCGCACGACGTTTGAACTCGCGCTTCGCCCCGGTATGGAAGCCGTCGCGCCGGGGCGCCTTGCATACGTCTCGCAAACGCGCGGCGCATCGCTCCGGCGCTGGGCGTCGAAGCGGCCACTCTCCGCCTACCTAATGGGCTTCGCAGCCGGGCGCTTCGCCGGAACCGAGATTGCCGGCGGCCGCATTACCCGCATTCTTTCCGTGGCGAGCGACGCAGAGAGCGTCTCCCGGATGTTCGCCGACACGCCGCAGATGACGGTGTTCTTCGAGCAGAAGGCAGGCGTGTTGTTCCGCGAGCGCGTCTACACGCAAGTTCTTGTCGCGGGCGGCGAAGCCCAGGAAGCCGCCAACCATTCCATCATCGGCCTCGACAACATCGCGCCTATCCTGAAAGACCCGCACGAAGACTGGGTGATCGCCCACGAACTCGCACATCAATGGTGGGGTAACGCCGTCACCTGCGCCGATTGGTCGGAACTCTGGCTGAACGAAGGCCTCACCGTTTTCATGGTTGCGGCCTGGAAGGAGCACCGTTGGAGCAGGGCCGACTACGACCGCGAACTCGAACTCGCAAACAAGCGTTGGGCCGCGGCCAAGGCGGAGGGCTTTGACGTACCGCTAAGCTGGCAAGGCAAGTATCCCTCGCTCAAGCTCAAACGCGCGATGGCCTACGCAAAGGCCGTGATCTTCCTCGACACGCTGCGGCGCGAACTCGGCGAAGATGCGTTTTGGCGCGGCATCAAGAACTACACGCGCACGAACTGGGACAAGACCGTCCGCGCGCAACACTTGCAACGCGCGTTCGAGCGTTCATCCAATCGTGATCTCAAAGCCCTGTTTCAAACATGGGTTTACGGCCCGATGTGAGCGCCGTCGCACGACAGGCAGCGCGCGCATCTCTAAATAGGCAATCCCACCTGTGTGGAAGAGGTGAGATATGCCCCGCTTCGCGCCAAAGTCGGCTTACGCAACCGCGCTACGCGCTCGCGGCGCCGCCGTCATCGCGGCCTCGCCGACGGGACGTTACGCAAACCTGGACCAGTGGTTGCGCGGCTTCGCTGCGTTGGGCGCGCTGATCGCCGTTTACGCGGCGATCCTGCTCTTGCCGCCGACCGTGGGATCCTACGCACTCGCCGTCGCGGCGGGTGTGCTGACCTACATCGCCCAAGCGACGTTCTGCCACGACGCCTCGCACTACTCGCTGTCGCGCTCGCGCACGGTGAACGACATCGCGGTTTCGGTCGGCTTTGCGATCACCGGCGTCTCCGGCGCGCTCTGGGCGCGCCGCCACATCCACACGCACCACATGTTCCCGAACGTCGCCGGCACCGACATCGACGCGGACTCGACCAGCATGGTGCGCCTGACGCCGCACAAAACGTGGCGGCCCTGGCACCGCTATCAAGCCTACTACGCGCCGGTGCTCTATCTTTTCGTCCTCGCGCACCTCGCGTTCTACGAGGATTTCCTTCACTTGCGCGATGCCAGGCGCGACGCGCCCCATCGCTTCAGAACGTGGAGCGCGCTCGCCGAATTCGCTGCAGCAAAGCTCTTCCACATCGCCGTTGCGATCGCGATCCCGCTGAGCCTGATCGACGCCTCGGCCACGAACATCATGATCGGCTACGCGCTCGCCAGCGCCACGACGTCGGCCATGTTCGTCGTCATCAACATCGGCACCCACATCGCCGATGTGGCTTCTTTTGTCGATCCGAAGAAGGACGGCAGCATCGCCCACGACTGGGCAACGCATCAAGCGATGACGGCGGTCGACTGGTCGCCCGAAAGCCGCCTCGCGATCGCAATCACCGGCGGCGCCAACTCGCATGCCGCTCACCACCTCTTTCCCGAGGCGGCCCACTGCCACAACGCAGCCCTAAGCCGCGTCGTCGCCGCAACCGCCCGCGAGTACGCCAAGCCGCATCACGTGCTCACGTTTTGGGGCATGGTCCGCTCGCATATGGGCCAGCTGATCGCGCTCTCCGAACCCTCCGTCAGCGCCGAACGAGGGCAGGGCGAGGCGGCGACGATCGCCGATCTGAAGCGCGCCGCATAAAAAAAGGGGCGGAGGTTTGTCTCCGCCCCTTCACGCAACTATCCCCTACGATCTCAAACTAGAGATTGATGTGAACGCGCCGGTTCTGCGGCTCGCGCACGCCGTCTTCCGTCTGCACCAGCGGATCGCTTTCGCCCTTGGCGGACGTCGAGATCTTGCCGGCCTCGATACCTTCGCCCACCAGCGCTCCCTTCACCGTCGTCGCGCGACGCTGGCTGAGACCCTGGTTGTACTTCGGCGAACCCGAGCGGTCGGCGTGACCGACGACCGTGATCGTGGCCGAACCGAACTGCTTCGCGGCGGCCGCGGCTTGACGGATCACTTCCTGCGCTTCCGCCGTCAGGTTCGACTTGTTGTGGCCGAAGAAGACGATGAACTCGCGCGGCGGTGCCACGGGTTCGGCCGGCGGAGGGGGCGGCGGTGGCGGCGCCACCATCGGTTCCGCAGCCGGCGCACCGAAGTGGTAGCGCAGACCGATCGTCGCGGTGTGCTTTACGGCGTCGTCGAATTCATAGCTAATGGTGCCCGCGGGAGGAATGTTCGCTGGTCCGCTTATCTCGGGTTCATTCACGCGGAAATAGCGATAGCTGGCGAAGATATCGAGTCTGTCCGTCAGCATGTAGTTCAAGCCCGCGATACCCTGATAGGCGAACTGCCAATCGCCCTCATCGAAAGAAAATCCGGGAACCTCAAGATTGAAGTGATCGCCGCCAGCACCAACGCCGAGCGATAGCGCCAACCTGTCGGTCAGCGAAATATCGTACAGCACGTTGAGCATGGCCGACCATTCCGTCAGCGATCCCAAGGCACTCGGGTCGAGATCGTTGTCGCGATAGCCGCCTTCGAGTTCGACACGGAATGGGCCTCTGTATGCGTACCCCACCGTTCCAAGTGCGGCCCAGCCGGTTTCGAACTGCGCGGTTCCGGGCGTTGCAGTCACCGGCGGTCCGGCCGGGTTCGGGTCGCTAAAGCGGACGCCGTCAAGGTCGTCCACCCAAACCCCGCCGCCTTCCAGGCCGACATACCAGCCGTTGCGCTCATAGGCGCTTGCTGCAGACACAAAGGCTAACGACGCGACAGCGCCGAGAAGCAGCGATCTCGTGGTCATAACTCTCACCATTTTTCCTTTTGTTGGTCTCGAGGGGCCCAAAGACAAATGCACGTCGGCGATAGCCTGCCGTTTCGAAAAATCTTCCCCCCGGAAGATCGGGGCGGAGGTTTGGCCTCCGCCCTCGGATCGTCATCCCCTCAATTGGGATGAACTAGAGATTGATGTGTACGCGCCGGTTCTGCGGTTCGCGCACGCCATCTTCAGTCGGCACCATCGGGTCGCTTTCGCCTCTGCCCGAGGTCGTGATCTTGGCCGCCTCGATGCCTTCGCCGACGAGCGCACCCTTCACGCCGTCTGCGCGACGTAGCGAGAGCTTCTCGTTGTAAGCGGGCGAACCCGACTTGTCGGCATGACCAATGACGGTGATCGTGGCGCTGCCGTATTCCTTCGCAGCTGCCGCTGCTTGACGGACCACGTCGATCGCCTCAGGCGTGAGGTTCGACTTGTTGTGACCGAAGAACACGATGAACTCCTTCGGCGCAGCCGGAGGCGGCGGCGGCGGAGCAACCGGCGGCGGAGGCGGCGGCGGCTCGGCCTTGGCCCCGAAATTGTAGCGCAAGCCGATCGTGGCCGTGTGCTTCTCGACGTCGTCGAAACCAAGTCGGACCAGGCCCGGTGACGGCAGCACTACGCGACCTTCGAGCTCCGGCTCGTTGACCCGCAGGTAGCGGTAATTCGCGAATAGGTCTATCCGGTCGCTAACCGAAAAATTCAAACCGGCAATGCCCTGATAGGCGAACTGCCAGTCCCGTGCGTCCAGTCCCGCAACCGGAATCTCGATGTTGAAGTTGTCGGCACCGGCGCCGGCGCCGAGCGACAGCGAGACAGATCGAGTCAATGGGATGTCATAGAGCACGTTCAACATGCCCGACCACTCAGTCAACTGAGCGAGGCCCGTCTCGTCATCGTTGTCGCGGTAGCCGACCTCGACCTCCCAGCGCCAGTTGTTGCCGACGCGATGCCCCACGGTGAGCATAGCCGCCCAACCGGTATCGAATGAGGTGTTGATGCCGGTGGTCAGCGTAGTCACGCCCACATCCGGGTCGAAAAGGCTGCTGTTGGTGGTGTCTTGCACCCAAACGCCGCCGCCTTCGAGGCCGATATACCAACCGTTTCTCTCTTGAGCTTGTGCGGCGAACCCAAACGCAATAGTCGCCACGGCTCCCAAAAGGAGCGTTCTCGTCTTCATCACTCTCACCATCACCTTGTTAGTCACGAGGGGTTACAGGACGCGGGGGTGGCGGTTGGTTCCGCCTTGGGGGTGCGCCCTAAGTCTGCACGGCAAATGTAACGCGAGGAACGCCATCCCTATGTCACGTTGGGGACACAGCAAAGACCGAACCGTCAAATCCGTGATTATTTTTCTTGAGCTTCTGCGCGGTCAGGTGGTGGTTTTCAACCGAAGATTGCCTGTGGAAATTCTACGTGCATTGGACCACCGGGTACACGCGAGGAATTCATGCCTGTATGCCCCGAAGATGATTCCAACAATCGGCCATGTTTTTTGCCGATTCTGAAGTGTTTTTAACGTGTCCCCAAATTTCGTGAAGCGCGACCCGGTCGCGCACGAATATCAAGCGGCCGGCGCCCGCATCGCCTACGTTGAGTGGGGTGACCCGGCAGGCCCCGTGATTCTGCTGATACACGCAACCGGCTTCCACGCCCGCTGCTGGGACGAGGTCGTTCGCGCCCTGCCGCCGGGTTACCGGGTCATCGCCGTCGATACGCGAGGCCATGGCCTAAGCCAGAAAACCGGGCCCATCACGAGCTGGGCGGACCCTGCCCGCGACCTGGCCGAGCTGATCGAGCACCTGGGCCTGACGGACGCTATAGGCGCGGGTCACTCGATGGGCGGCCACTGCCTGGTCCAAATCGCAGCCACGCACCCGCGCGCCTTCAAGCGCCTGGTCTTGATCGATCCGGTGATCATGGCGCCGGAACTCTACCGCGGCCCAAGTATGTGGCCGCCGGGCACCGAGCATCCCGTGGCCCGGCGCCGCAACAAGTGGGCGTCCTGGGATGAGATGTTCGATGCGTTCAAGGATCGCAATCCGTATTCCCTTTGGCGCCCGCAGGTGCTGGAGGACTACTGCCGCTATGGCCTCATGCTGGCGCCGGACGGCGGGTTCGAACTCGCATGCCCGCCGGCGATCGAGGCCTCCGTCTACATGGCCTCGCTCGGCACCGACATCTACGACGCCGTTCGCGCGATCGAAGTGCCGGTCACGATCCTGCGCGCGAAGGAGCGCCCACCCGGTCCGCGCGAGCGCATGGACTTCTCCGACTCGCCGACCTGGCCGCAACTCGCGGCGCAGTTCAAACACGGTCGCGACGTCTACCTGCCGCACCTGACACACTTCATCCCCATGCAGGAGCCGGAACTCGCGGCCCGCTACATCGCGCAGGAGATGCCGGCATGAGTTACGACTTCATGCTCTTCACGCCGCGCCCCGGCGTCGATCCTCAGGTCCTGTTCGAGACCGATGAGGAAGAGGCGGAGCGCGGCCCTCGCGATCCGTCGATCGAAGCCAAAAAGAAGAAAGTCATCGAGGCGCTCGTCACCCACGACGCGCGCCTCGATCTCTTCAAGCCGAACTTCGACAAGATTGCGAAGCTGCACAAGATCAGCCCAGCCGAAGCATACGACCGCATGCGCCACATCGAGATCAACGACGCCGCGCAAAAGACAAGCGGCATACAGATCACGCTGTTCGATGACAGCGCCGCGCTCACGATCCCCTATTGGCACAAGCGCGACGCGGCCGAACGTGTCCTCCGGCAAGCCTGGGGCTACATCGACATCATGTGCCGTGAATGCGGCTACGAGGTCTATGACCCGCAACTGGGCCGCGTGATCGACATCAATTCGTTCGATGACGTCCTTTGGACGTATGCGAGCATGACGGAGCGTATGGACGACATGCTCGGCCGCGCGCCGAAGAAGCCCTGGTGGAAGTTCTGGTGACCGCCGTTAACGTCGCCATACGAACCGTCACGTCGTTGCAAATACCTCACGCCGCTCGCTTACGTTGAAGCTATCCCCATTCCGCGTAAACGAATCAGTTATCTTTCGAATCATGATCACGTCGTTTAGCCGCTTGTTTCGGCAGATTTTTGGGGGATCGCGGGCGCAGCCGGTAACGGAGGCGCCGTCGCGTGACATTGGGGCGGAGTGCGAGGCGCGCGAGGCGGCCGAACACCGCGAAAACTTGAAGCGCGCGATGGAAGTTGCCTTCGCGACGCCGACGGCAACCGCCGACGAGCCGGTCGAAGCGCCGCTGCAAGCCATTGCCGCGCTGCAGGCTGCTGCCGAGGAGGCCGCAACCGCCATCATCGCGCAGGAAGCTGAGGCCTCGGCCGAAGATCGGCCGCCGGAAGCATCTGGGCCGGAGGAGCCGGTCATCGAAGAACCGGTGATCGTTGAGCCGGTCATCGCGGCAGCCGAGAAGCCGGTGGACGAGCCGAAGGTGCCCGAATTGCCCCCGGCAATCGAACTCGCCGAGGTGGAAGAGGCGACCGAGCACGATGTCGAAATCGTTGAGTGGGATGTCGCCAAGCTGGCCGACGCGCCCGCCGAGCAAGAGCGCATCGCCGAGTCCGCAGAGGACGTAGACGTCTCCGAACCGGAAGACCTGGCACAACCACTCGCGGCGGCGGTCGCAGAAGCGACCGCGGACGAAGAGCCTGCGCCGGCACTAACGGAAGAGTTCATTGCCGCAGCCGCAAAGCCGAAGCGCACGAAGAAGACGAAGACGCCTGCGAAGAAAAAGAGCGCGACCACCAAGAAGAAGACCGCAACGAAGAAAACGGCGGGCCTTCCCGAAGATGCGGTCTGGCTCTCCGACGCCATAGCGTTCAGCCTCAAAGGCGAGTGGGCGGCCGTGTGGACGCCGCCGGAAGACGCGAGCGGCGCGGAACGCCTTGAGGCTTTCCGTGAGAGAGCGGCGGCCGGTGATCTGGTTGTCTGGGGCCGTCCGGAAGAGGGCGAAGCCTGGGAACCGGTCAAAGCGGCGTATTGGAAGACCGCTTTGGTCGAGCCGTTGTCCTTCCTCATGGGCCGCGAGAACGTGGTCACCGACCCGAAGGCGAGCAAGGCGAAGAAGCCGGTGAAGTACACCGCGCTCAAAGTCGCGCAAGCCGATGTCGAAGCACTCTGGCCGCCGGCAACGCCCGAAACAGTGCGCGACGCCGCTTAACGCTCAGCCGTCGCGGCGTGCCGATTTTGCGCACGCCGCGTATTGCAAAAAAATCCGTAGGCTGACGATCGCGCAGTGTGAGGCTGCAGCGCAGCCTCGTTCCCGGGCGGCGCACCCCGAAGCAGCCCGAAGACGCGAAATTTCTACTTCCCCTCGGCATTGCTCAACCGTGGGGAACTTGTATTCCGGCGCGAAGGCGCTCGGCAGCGCACGAATCACGCAACCGTTGCTGCATCGATTGCCCGCTCACACGAAAATAGTGCGCACGCGGATGAACGCTGACGCAGTGCGCCTCACGGTCCGCGCGTAACGGCAAGCGGACCGCACGCCTACACTTTTTCCAACAACAGACGATTCGCGGGGGCGGACGACAAAGCGGAACGAACCGCTGCGCCACCCTCGGGAACGAAGCAAGTGTGGTGCTGGGGTGTCTATGAAGTCGAAGCGCGCGTTCGCGGCCGCCGTGCTGTCCCTGTGTTGCTCGCTGCCTGCCGCAGCGACCGAAGGCTGGTATGTCAGCCTCGAAGGTGGCGGCAGCTGGGTGAAAGAGTGGGAGCACACGCGCACGCTCGAAACCTGGTGCGGCCCTGTGATCAAGGAAGCCGTCGCCGAACTCGAGGCGGGTTGGGCCGCGTTCGGCGCTGTCGGCTTCGGCATCGACAACTGGCGCGTCGAAGTCGAAGGCGGCTACCGCCAGAACAGCCTCGAAGGCTATGTGCTGAAATGGTCGGGCCCGAGAGCGGACGGCGAGGGCGACCTCACCGAAATCTCCGCCATCGTCAACGTGCTCTACGACGTGCCGCTGTTCGAACGTCTGTCGCTCTCGATCGGCCTCGGCGTCGGCGGGGATTACGCGACGGTCGAAATGACGACGGGCTGGGGCCCGGTCGACGACAGCGATTGGCGCTTTGCCTATCAAGGTATCGCAGGCTTGAACTACGCGATCACCGACCTGACCGTCGTCTTCGTCAACTACCGCTTCGCGAACGTGCGCGACATCAATCTCGAACCGGCTGCGAACTATTCGATCGACGGCGGCGACTTCGAAAAGCAGACGGCGACGGCGGGCGTGCGCTTCGCGCTCGCGGGTCCCGCGGCGCCGCTCCCTCCGCCGCCGCCCGCCACGCCTCAACCGGTACCGCTCGAACGCGAGTTCATTGTTTTCTTCGGGTTCAACAAAGCCGATCTCACGCCGCAGGCCTTAGCCACGATCCGCAAAGCGGTCGGGGCTGTGCGCAATTCCGGTTCCGCCGCGATCCGCGTCGTCGGCCACGCCGACCGCGCCGGCTCGATCTCCTACAACAAAGCGCTCTCGGTACGCCGCGCCCAATCGGTGAAGAAAGCCCTCATCGGCGAAGGCATCGCGGCAGGCACGATTTCGGTGTCGGGCCGCGGCGAAAGCGAACCCGCGGTCCAAACCGCCGACGGCGTCCGCGAACCGCAAAACCGCCGCGTCCACATCTCGTTCTAGTCTCGCGTAAAGCAAATGGCCGGGCGGCGCTCCGCTAACCCGGCCATGAAGGCTGGGCTTCGACGGCGAACTACTGCGCCGGTGGTGTCGCCGGAGCGGCGGGAGCAGCCGTATCGGCCGGAGCTTCCGCAGTTGGTGCGGGAGCCGGCGCCGGCGGCTGATCGCTCGAAAACATGTCCGTCAGCACGTACCACTTGCCGTCGCGCTTGGTCCACGTGATCACCGACTTGCCAGCTTCGGTCTGCGCAGCTGCGCCTTCGCCCGCCGTGAACTTGTAGGTCCCGATATCGACCGCCAAATCCGCGCTCTTCGCGAACACGAACTTTTCAGTTTCAAACGTAAGTGCCACGCCGGGAATGCCGAACATGCCGGTCCAGCTCTTCTCAATCGCCTCGCGCCCGACGGCCTTCGGCGCGTTCGGTGGCAAGAATTGCGCATCCTCCGCATATAGGGCAGCGACGGTTTTGGCATCCTTCGCGACAATCGCTTCCAGCCACTTCTTGTTGGCCTCGCGGATCGCCGCCTCGTCGGCCTCCGTCGAAGGGGCACAGGCGTTGAGCATCGCCGCGCCCCCAGCGATAACGAGGACGGCAACGAGGTTTCTGAGATACATGGCAGGCTCCTTATGATGAGGCCCCGCCTTACACCGGCGCCAGCAGTGTTAGCGACGCACCAAATTGCCTCAGCCCTCGTCGGCGTTCGCGCAGCCTAGTAATGTGGGGCTCTCACGGAGGACCATCGGTGACGAACCAGCCCGACTATAAGAGCCTGACGGCGCACCTGCCCGAGCCGAAGTTCATCCCGTTACCGCACTACGCCAGGCTCCCTGAGCCTGTCATGCTGGCGCAAGCCGAGGCGTTCTATGCCGAGATGAACCGGCGGCGCACGACCCGCCACTTCTCCAAGGGCCCTGTCCCTCGCCGCTTGATCGAACTCGCGATGTTGACGGCAGGCACAGCGCCCTCCGGCGCACACCGCCAGCCCTGGCGCTTCGTCGCGATCGACGAGCCCGGGATCAAGGCCAAACTCCGCGCCGCAGCCGAGGAGGAAGAACTGAAGACCTACAGCGAGCGCCTGACCGACGAATGGCGCGAGGCGCTTCACCCGCTGGGGACCGATCACGTGAAGGAGCATATGACGGACGCGCCGTGGGTCGTGGTGCTGTTCGCCGAGAAATACGGCATCCGGTCCGACGGGACACACCGCAAGAACTACTACGTCGATGAGAGCGTCGGCATTGCCGCGGGCCTATTCATCGCTGCGATCCACCACATGGGATTGGTCACGCTGACCCACACACCGAATCCGATGGGGTTCTTGCGCGAAACGCTCGCCCGTGGAGCGAATGAGAAACCTGTCATGGTGTTTCCGGTCGGCTATCCTGCTGCGGATGCGAAGGTGCCCGACCTCGCGCGCTTGAGCGCGCCTGAATTCATCCAATGGAACGCCGGGAAATGAATGGTCGGAGAGAGAGGATTTGAACCTCCGGCCCCTGCCTCCCGAAAGCAGTGCTCTACCAGGCTGAGCTACTCTCCGAACCGCCGCCCCGGGCGCGCTTGACTGATTGTCGCAGCCAAGCCCCCGACGCGGAAGGGCCGGACTTATACAGGCTGGTCAGGGGTCGGGCAAGGCGGCAAGATGAGAACGCTAAACGCCTTAAGAAGTGGGGGGAGCGGATCGCGATGCGGTACGTATTAATAGGTGTCCTGGCGTTGTTGTTGCTGGCCGCGGGCTACGTTTTGGCTTGGCCCGTCGACTTCGAACCCGACGAAGTCCCAGTCGGTCCGAACCCGGGCTTTACGGGGCCCTATGCCCCGAACACGGCATTGCGCTCGATCCGCTTCTTGGGCGACGCGATGGGAACCGGTCCCGAAGACGTCACCGTCAAGGACGGATATGCCTACACCGGCGTGGCGGATGGCGGAATCGTCCGCATACGGATCGATGGCCAAACCGCAACGGGCCCCGCGCCCGTCCCGGTGCTCCCGGGAGCGCCGGCACCATCGAGCAGCGCCCTCGGGGTCGAGAGATTTGCCAACACGAACGGTAGGCCGCTCGGACTTCAGCACGATCCGTTCGGCAACCTCGTCGTCGCCGACGCCAAACGCGGCATGCTCGCGATCACGCAAACGGGTCAGATCTTTCCCATTGCCCAACGCTACGAAGGCCGCCCGATCGCCTTCGCCGACGACCTCGACATCGCCAAGGACGGCACGATCTATTTCACCGAAGCCTCGACCCGCCACGGCATCGAGGAGTTCGCGCTCGACATCTACGAGGGCAAGCCGACCGGCCGCCTGTTCTCGTTCGACCCGCGCTCCGGCCAGTTGCAGGTGCGCGTCTCCAACCTCGCTTTCGCGAACGGCGTGGCGCTGGGGCCCGACGAAGAATTCGTCCTCGTCAACGAAACAGCGGCGCACCGCATTGCGCGCTATTGGTTGAAAGGCCCAAAGCAAGGGGTGCAGGATCGCTTCGCGGAAAATCTCCCCGGTTACCCGGACAACATCTCGTTCAACGGCCGCGACCTGTTTTGGGTGGCGCTCGCGGGTCCGCGCATCAAGCTCTTGGAAGACCAATACAAGAGTCCGTTCATGCGCCGGGTCATGTACCGGCTCAGCATGATCGGCCTCGGTGCCTTGCCGGTAACGCCTGAGCCCTACGGCATCGTCGTGGCCTTCGACCTGCAGGGTCAAGTCGTGGCGACATTGCAGGATCCGGGCGGTCGCACGATCAACACGATCACGAGCGTGAATGAAAGGGACGGCATCCTCTACCTCGGAAGCCTCGCGACCGATCGCATCGCGACGTTTCCGGTCCCGCCGCAGCTGCTAAAGCCCCGCTAACCGGGCCAAGTCCTCCGGCGTGTTGACGTTGGCAAACGGCGCCGCGTCGTCGAACCGAGCGGCGCGCGCGCCCGCAGCATCGAGCGCGGCATGCGTTCGCGGCACCTCATCGCGCATAAGCGTCTCAAGCAACGGCTGCAGCATCTCCGTGCCGAGCAGCGCGACCAGCGGCTCCGGCCCGCGCGGCGACACCGCATAGACGTTGACGCCTTCGCGAAAAAGCGCGCGAAGGTCCGCCGTCGCGAGCAACGGCATGTCGCACGGCACAAACGCCACCCAACTCCCGGTCCGCGCCGCGCGAAGCCCCGCGGCCATGCCCGCCAACGGTCCCTTGCTAGCATGCGCCGGCGCAGCGTGGATCAGCGGCAAGCCGAGCCCCTCATACCCCGCACCCACCGGCGCCTCGATGACAATCTTCGCGCAAAGCGGCGCCAGCGCATCAGCCACCGACAACGCCATGGCCCGCCCGCGGAACAATTGAAGCCCCTTCGGCTGACCGCCAAACCGCGAACTTGCACCACCGGCGAGGACGACACCGGTGATCATTTCTTCAACAGCGCCACAGCGCTCCGCACCAACGGATCGAGCCCTGCGCCACCCTTGTCCAGATGCGCAATGATGTCCGCGCGCATGCCCGGATCCCAAAACTTCTTCAGATGATCCGCGATCGCGGCAGGTGCCGCTGCCTCGCCTTGCGCCTTGAAGAAGGCGGCGATTTGGTTCGCCATCATGGTCAGCTTCTCAACGCGCATGAACGCGGACCCCATGCGTGAACACCTCAAGCCCGTCGTCGCGCACGACGCCGACGAGCGTGATGCCCGCTGCTTCCGCTTGGCGTAAAGCAAGCGACGTCGGCGCGGAGATCGCGGCGAGCATCGGCGCCCCCATCCGCGCCGCCTTCTGCACCAACTCGACAGAAACCCGGCTCGTCATCAGGATCACGCCGTCTTGGGCATTCCGCCCCAGGCGCACCAAAGCGCCGTTGAGCTTGTCCAATGCGTTATGCCGGCCCACGTCCTCGCGCACGGCGACAACACCTTCGCCCGGCACGAACAGCGCAGCCGCATGCACCGCGTGCGTCTCGGCGTTGATCGCCTGCAAAGGAGCGAGCGCTTGCATCGCCGCCACGATGTCGCCGGGCGCCACAACGAGCGCCGACGAAACCCGGGGCAGGGGAGGTACGGCCTCCTCGATGCTCTCCACACCGCAAAGCCCGCAGCCGACCGGTCCCGCCCGGTGCCGCCGCCGCGCCACCAAGGCCTCGCGATTGCGCGGACTCAAGCTCGCGCGCAACTCGATCCCGTCTTTCACCTCGACGATCGCAAGCTCGCCGATCTCGTCCGGCGAAGACACGATCCCCTCGTTCAGCGAGAACCCGAGTGCAAAGTCGTGCAAGTCGGCCGGCGTCGCCATCATCACCGCCTCCGTGCCGCCGTCATAGACAAACGCAACAGGCACCTCGGCCGCAACCGGGCGCGTCCCGCGCACGGACTCGCCGCCACGCCACACGATGTTTGCCCCGGACTGCGACGGCTTCAGTGTCATTCCCCAGCCACCGGTTCAGCGATACGCCGCGCGCGCCGCGTCAGCTCTGCATAGTCCTGCTGCCATTCGCTGGGCCCGTTCGAGGGTGACACTTGCACGGCCGTCACCTTGTACTCCGGACAGTTCGTCGCCCAATCCGAGAACTCCGTCGTCACCACGTTCGCCTGCGTCCCCGGATGGTGGAACGTCGTATAGACAACGCCGGGCGCAACGCGATCCGTGACATGCGCCCGCAACGTCGTATCGCCCGTGCGGCTCGAGAGCTTCACGAAATCGCCGTCCTTGATCCCGCGCTCCTCGGCGTCATGCGGATGGATTTCGAGCAAATCCTGATCGTGCCAGACGACGTTTTCCGTCCGCCGCGTCTGAATGCCGACATTGTACTGGCTCAAGATGCGCCCCGTCGTCAGAAGAAGCGGGAAGCGCGGCCCGACCTTCTCCTCCGTCGGCACATATTCCGTGATCATGAAGCGGCCCTTGCCCCGCACGAAGCCGCCCATATGCATCACCGGCGTGCCCTCGGGCGCTTGTCCGTTGCACGGCCACTGCACCGACCCCAGCGCATCGAGTTTCTCGTAACTCACGCCCGCGAACGTCGGCGTCAACCGCGCGATCTCGTCCATGATCTGGCTCGGATGCGCATAGTTCATCGCAAAGCCCATCGCCTGCGCAAGCTTTTGCGTGATCTCCCAATCCTCGTAGCCGTTGCGCGGGCTCATCACCTTGCGCACGCGCTGAATGCGCCGCTCCGCGTTCGTGAACGTGCCGTTCTTCTCCAGGAACGTCGATCCCGGCAGGAACACGTGAGCGTAATTGGCCGTCTCGGTCAGGAAGAGGTCGTGCACCACGACGCATTCCATGGCAGCGAACGCTTCCGCCACGTGTTTCGTGTTCGGGTCGGACTGCAGAATGTCCTCGCCCTGAATATAGATGCCCTTAAACCGTCCCTCGACCGCCGCATCCAGCATGTTCGGAATGCGCAAGCCCGGTTCGCTGTCGAGCGTCACCTGCCACAACGCCTCGAACATCGCCCGCGTCGGTTCCTCCGACACGTGCCGGTAGCCGGGAAGTTCGTGCGGGAACGAACCCATGTCGCACGAACCCTGCACGTTGTTCTGCCCGCGCAAGGGATTCACGCCGACGCCGGGGCGCCCGATATTGCCGGTCGCCATCGCCAAGTTTGCGATCGCCATCACCGCCGTCGTGCCCTGGCTGTGCTCCGTGACGCCAAGCCCGTAATAGATCGCGCCGTTTCCGCCCGTCGCATAAAGCCGCGCCGCGCCGCGGATCGAAGCCGCCGGGACGCCGGAAATCTTCTCGACCGCCTCCGGACTGTTCTGCGGTAGCGCCACGAACTGAGCCCACGCCGCAAACGCGTCGCTCTCGCACCGCTCGCGTACGAACGCCTCGTTCACCAGCCCCTCGGTCACGATGACATGCGCGAGTGCCGTCAGGATCGCGACGTTCGTCCCCGGCTTCAGCGGCAGATGATAGGCCGCCTCCACATGCGGCGTGCGCACGAGATCGATCCGCCGCGGGTCGATCACGATCAGCTTCGCCCCCTCGCGCAGCCGCTTCTTCATGCGCGAGGCAAAGACCGGGTGCCCGTCCGTCGGATTGGCGCCCATCACGATGATGACGTCCGATTGCTCGACGCTGTCGAAGTTCTGCGTCCCCGCCGAAGTTCCGAACGTCGTCTTCAAGCCGTAGCCCGTGGGCGAGTGGCAAACCCGCGCGCAGGTGTCGATATTGTTGTTCTGAAACGCCGCGCGCACGAGCTTCTGCACCAAGAACGTCTCTTCGTTCGTGCAACGCGACGACGACACGCCGCCGACGGCGAGCCGCCCGTGCTTTGCCTGAATGCGCTTGAACTCAGCGGCCGTATGCGCGATCGCCTCCTCCCAAGAGACCTCGCGCCACGGCTCGTCGATCCGTGCGCGGATCATGGGCTTCAGCACGCGCTCCTTGTGCGTCGCATAACCCCAGGCGAAGCGCCCCTTCACGCAAGAATGCCCTTCGTTCGCCTGGCCGCCCTTGAACGGCACCATGCGCACGAGTTCCTCGCCCCGCATTTCGGCCTTGAACGAGCAGCCGACGCCGCAATAGGCGCAGGTCGTAACGACCGAATGCTCCGGCACCCCGATTTCGATCACCGACTTTTCGGACAGCGTCGCCGTCGGACAAGCCTGCACGCACGCCCCGCACGACACACATTCGGAATCGAAGAAATCCTCGGCCATCCCGGCCGATACGTGCGAGGCAAACCCGCGCCCATCGATGGTCAACGCGAACGTCCCCTGCGTCTCCTCGCACGCCCGCACGCAGCGCGAACACACGATGCACTTCGACGGATCGAACGTGAAATAGGGATTGCTCTCGTCCTTCTCCTGGCCGAGATGGTTCTCCCCCGCATAGCCATAGCGCACGTCGCGCAAGCCGACCGCGCCCGCCATATCCTGCAGTTCGCAGTCGCCGTTCGCTGCACAGGTCAGGCAGTCGAGCGGATGGTCCGAGATATAAAGCTCCATCACCCCGCGCCGGAGATCCTTGAGCAGCGGCGTCTGCGTCTTCACCCGCATCCCGCTTGCGACCGGTGTGGTGCAGGACGCCGGCGTCCCAGCCCGCCCCTCAACCTCCACCAAGCAAAGCCGGCACGACCCGAACGCCTTCACGCTGTCGGTCGCGCAAAGCTTCGGCACCCCGATGCCAGCCTCCCGCGCCGCCCGCATGATCGACGTGCCGGCCGGCACCGAAACCTCAACGCCGTCGATCGTCAGCCGAACAAACTGCTCAGCCGCCGATGCCGGCGTCCCAAGATCATCCTCGCGAACCAGGGTCATGGACGCATTTTACTCCGCCCCTGCCTTTTTGGGCGGTTAAAATTCACCCCCCAGCGGAAGTGGGAATTCGCTAAAACCGAGCCCGAAACAGCCCTGCAGGGCCGAGGAACCGCCATGCCCGACAATCACGCCGCCTCCATCGCCGCGGCCATGAAATGCCTCGACGACTTTATGACGGCGTTCAACGCCCGCGACATCGCAGCGTTCGAAGCGACGTTCAACTTCCCGAGCGTGCGCCTCGCCTCGAACAAGCTCGCGATCATCGAGCGCGGCTATCACACGCCGGAAATGCTGGCGACCGGCGCGCTGAAAGACTGGCACCACTCGGCCTGGGAGCACCGCAACGTCATCCACGCCGGTGCCGACAAGGTGCACCTCGACACGCGTTTCACCCGCTACCGCGCCGACGGCACGAAGATCGGCTCGTTCGACTCAGTCTACGTGGTGACCTGCGAAAACGGCCACTGGGGCGTCAAAGCGCGCTCAAGCTTCGCGCCTTGAAGCCGTCTGGTTCGACCTAGAACCGCACCGACGTTCCCAGCCCGATGCCATAGCCCCAGGCATCGATCTCGTAGGGACCGATAGGCTCGGCCGGTGCGCTCCGGCTGTCGCCCGTTTTGTAAGAGCCCAAGTCGAAGAGCGACACATCGGCGTGCACCGCCCACGACTCGTTTAGCGCATAGCGAAGGCCCATCGACGCCCGCAGCGCGAATTCAGTCGTGTCGGCGCTCTCAATCGTCATATCGGCGATGCCGTCTGGGCCAAAGTCTTCGAAGAGGTCCAACCTATTCAACGCGACCCCGGCTCCGACGCTCGTCTCGAACCCCCACCGTCCGTCGCTGGACAATGAAGCCGAGTAGATTGCGTTCAACAGCACCAAGTCGGACGTCACCTCACCGAAATACCAGGTCATGCCGCAGCACGTGAAACTCGCGTCGAAATCGATGTCGGCCTCAAGGCGGCGATACGTCAAGCCCAGCGACCAGTTGTCTGCGATACGGCGGCCGATTGTGGCGTCGAACGAGTAGGCGCCGCCGAACTTTACGTTGTGCGCGGTGCCGTCACCGGCCCAAACGGCCCCGCCGGTCGTGGTGTCGGACGATCCTTGAATCTGGTCTATGCCAGCCCCAGCCGAGACGAACCAATCGCCAGCTGTCGCGGGCGTAACAGCGGCGGCTGCGACCGCGAGCGAACAAAGTGTAGGAGCGATGATTCTGTTAGCGGCCATAGCTTCTGTGCCTCCGTGGTTGATCGAAGGTCAGTTCGCAGCATCGTGGTTATCGACCGGTAAATTTGCGGCGCGTGCGTGAAGTGTCCCCAAAATGGGGTCAGAGTAGACAAGGCGAGGGCTGCGCCTCTAGCGCCGAAAAGCCTCAGGAAAATGCCTGAGCGCACTCATCACCGGATACGGCGTAAACCCGCCCAGTGCACACAGCGAGCCGAGCTTCAGCGTCCGGCACAAATCATCGAGCAGCGCCAAGTTCTCCGCGCGCCGCTCGCCGGCGACAATCCGGTCGATCACCTCGACCCCGCGCGTGGAACCGATCCGGCACGGCGTGCACTTGCCGCAACTCTCGATCGCGCAGAACTCCATCGCGAAACGCGCTTGCGCGGCCATGTCGACCGTGTCGTCGAACACGACGATCCCGCCGTGCCCGATCAACCCATCGCGCGCCGCGAACGCTTCATAGTCGTAGACCGTGTCGAACAACGCGCGCGGAAAATACGCGCCCAAGGGTCCGCCGCACTGCACGGCCTTGACGGGCCGCCCGCTCGCCGTGCCGCCGCCGATCTCGTCGACGATCTGCCCCAGCGTCATCCCGAACGGCGCCTCGAACAAACCCGCATGGCGAACGTTGCCGGCAAGCTGCAGCGGCATCGTCCCGCGCGAGCGGCTATAGCCGATCCCGGCATACATCTGCGCCCCGTGCGCCATGATCCACGGCGCCGTCGCCAGCGTCAGCACGTTGTTCACGATCGTGGGCTTGCCGAACAAACCTTCATGCGCGGGCAGGGGAGGCTTCGCCCGCACCTGACCGCGCTTGCCCTCAAGGCTTTCGAGCAGCGCCGTCTCTTCCCCGCACACATAAGCACCAGCGCCAATGCGCAACTCGATATCGAAGCCGTCGCCGATCAGCTTCGCCGCCCGCGCCACGTCGAGCGCCTTCGCGAACGTCGCATTCGCCTGCGGGTACTCGGAGCGCGCATAGACGTAACCCTTCGACGCCCCGATCGCGAACGCGGCAATCGCCATCCCTTCGATGAGCGAGAGCGGATCGCCCTCCATGATCATGCGGTCCGCGAACGTGCCGCTGTCGCCTTCATCGGCGTTGCAGACGACGTAGCGCCGCTCCGCCTTCGCATCCGCCGCGGTCTTCCACTTGATCCCCGCCGGAAACCCGGCCCCGCCGCGCCCGCGCAATCCCGAAGCCGTGATCGCCTCGATCGTCGCCGCCGCGCCCATTTCGCGCGCCCGCTTCAGCCCGTCGAACCCGCCGTGCTTGGCATAATCGTCCACCGACAGCGGATCGATGACGCCGCAGCGCGCGAACGTGACCCGCGTCTGCCGCTTCATCCAAGGATGCTGCTCGACGACGCCGATGCAATGCGGGTGCGCCTTGCCCTCAAGCATCCCCGCCTCGACGAGCGCAGGCACCTCGCTTGGCCGCACCGGCCCATAGCCCACGCGCCCGTTCGCCGTCTCAACCTCGATCAGCGGCTCGAGCCAGTGCATCCCGCGCGAGCCGGTGCGCACGATCTCAAGCTTCAGCCCGCGCGTCTGCGCCGTCGCGAGCAGCACGCGAACGACCCCTTCGGCGCCGACGGCCAGAGCTGTCGCATCGGAGGGCACATAGACACGTGTCATGTCTTGCGCTCCGCCGTTGCAATCAAGTGCCCGGCCTCGGCGCGCCCGTGCGGCTCGCCGTCGACAAGTGCCGCTGGAGCGACCGAACAAAGGCCGAGGCAATAGACCGGCTCGATCGTCACGCGGCCGTCTGCCGACGTTTCTTTCCAGTCGATCCCGAAGTGCTGCAACATCCGCTCGGCCAGCTCGCGCCCGCCCATCGCCTGACAAGCCTCGGCGCGGCAGATCTTCACGACGCGCTGGCCCGCAGGTTCCTCGCGAAAGTCGTGATAGAACGTCACGACCCCGTAAACCTCCGCCCGCGAGAGATTGAGCGCGTGCGCGATCACCGGGATCGACTCCCGCGGCACACAGCCAAACTCGGCCTGCACGGCATGCAAGATCGGCAGCAGCGGTCCCTCAAGACCCGCATGCGCGGCACAAATCGCCTTCACCCGCTCCAAATTCGCCATGCGCCCAAATCACCAGCCGAGCCGGACAATAAGGTGAGAGCGGCGCTGTCAGCTAGCCCCCGCAGTTTGCGGCTGTACCGCCCGGCGTAGGGACGGCCTATCTGAGTGTATCTTGGCTGTTCACAGCGCTCGGCTCATACGCGGCCGTCGTCTCGACCATATTCCCATAGTACTTCGGGTCCGGCCGGTGGATCGACCAGCGCAGCGCCCGGTCGGGGCTGATGAACGAGAGGTAGTTTCCGATCTTGTTGCGCGTCCAGCCCGGATAGCAAAGCTTCACCGTGCCGTCGCGATAGGCTTGGAACTGTCCCGGCCAATCGGCGTTGTCGCTCACCTGCGAGCAGGTGACGGTATAGCCGCCTTCGCTGTTCGATCTCGCTTTGCACGTGTTCAGATTGTTGAAGAGCGGCGGATTGAGCGTGGTCGGATTCTGCAAGGTGCCGAACATCGGTTTGCCCGGCCCCTCGCGTCCGCTGCGCGCCATCGCCATCATCTTGTCGAACGGCGCACAAGTCTCGGCCTCGTACGCGGTACGGACCTTCGGCACCGGCGGCACCGAGCCCGGGCTCGGTCGATAGCTCGGCGTATCGGCCGCGACGGCTCCAACGATTTGGACAAACAACACCACGCCAACAACGCGTCGAAGCATTCGAACGACCTCCCCTTAACGCCCGGACCTTACCCGCGCGGCACCTTGGCCGGGGATACCCCATATGAGGCATGAAAGGCGCGGCAGATGTGGATACTCCGCCCTCACTGTCGCCAGTGGCAGCTGCATGCTTCATCCCCCGTTCATATGCAAGGCCGCAAATCCCGCCCCCAACTTGACTGCGCCTCGAAGATTGAAATGACGACACATCGCCGCCTCGCCCAAGCCGGATTGCTCGGCCTCATCATCGTTCTCGCCGCCGCGTTCGTATCGCTGAGCGGCGCGAGGGCCAGCGCGCCCGCGGCAACCCCGCTCGTCGTCGATCTCACCGACTTCCGCGGCGGCTCGATCTATCAGTGGCTCCAGTCGAAGGGCTTCCGCTTCGAGCAGGACGCCAAGAACCCTGAGAAGATCGCGCTGATGGCCGACGCCCGTGGCCTCGCCGTCCAAACGCTGCGCCCGGCGCTGGGCTTGCTCACGAACACAGGCATGAATCCGAACGCCTATTCGGCGGTCGAGATCGAGTGGGGCGTGGCGCAGCACCCGGCCGGCGCCAGCTATGAGCGCCACGTGAACAACGAAGCGATCATGGTGCACGTCTTCTTCGGCCAGCAGAAGCGCGCGTCCGGCTCGATGTTCGCCCCGAACCTGCCGGCCTTCATCGGCCTCTTCTTGTGCGCGACCGATCGGGTAGGGGTGCCCTACGTCGGCCGCTACTACCAAGAGGCTGGCCGCTACATCTGCCTCGACCGAGCCGAGCCGCGACGTGCGCTGACCTCTCGCTTCGATCTGCGCCAAGGTTTCCGCACCGCCTTCGGCGCCGACCTGCGCGACGCGATCACGGGCTTTACCGTTTCGGTCGACACCTCCGCCTCGAAAAGCCCCTCGCAAGCCTTCATCAAGCGCATCGCGTTTTTGCCCTGAAGTGTCGATCGCAGCCGCCGGCGAGTGATCGCGCTTAAGGCGCCGAAGCGGCACGCGTGGCACAAGGGTCGGGGGTGGAAATCTGTGCCGCTTCGCGTGTCCGGCTTTCGTCCTCCGCGCGCTCCAAAATCGCGCGAATCCGCGGCGAAACGGTGGCGAGGTCCACCTGTTCGCCATTCGCATAGCGGCGTGCCACATCCTCAAGCGCGAAGTCGCGGAGCACGACTGTGAGCGGCTGGTTTTGCGGGCCCGGCACTGTGATCCGCTCGCGATACTGCTCCGGCCGGATCGCCTTCAGGCGCGCAAGCAGCAGCCTATCTGAATATTTGCGCTTGGTTCCGCACGTTTCGCCCTTGTGAAACACGGGAACATCGACGCCGTCGCGCCCACGCCGGTCGGCCTCCTCCTCCAGAAGATCGCCGGCCAAGGTGTGGGCGCGCGACCAGCGGGCGGCAAAGTCCGGGTCGTTGCTTCGCCAACGATAGACGCAACGCCGGGCGTAACCGGCGGCGGTGCAGGCCGCGCGCACGGGATGGCCGTTTTCGAGCGCGGTGAAGAACGTGGTGTTGGCCTTGGCCGAGCGCGTGGTTGGAGCGGGCATGGGTTGTGCTTTCGGGGTGGGTCGGCGGCGGCGAGCGGCCGCCGCCTGAGCGGATGGGGGATACACTTCCCCCAATTACCGAATAAGGGGGACAAATATAACCGAAAGCGCCGAACGAACAAAGAACGCAGTTTGCCGCACACAACCTGTCGCAGCTGGCGTGAGCGGCGGTGTTCGCAGCCTATCCGCTCACCGGATCAAGCGAAGGGTGAAGACCGAACGTCAAGACCGAACGTCAAGACCGAACGTCAAGACCGAACGCCAAGACCGAACGCCAAGACCGAACGCCAAGACCGAACGCCAAGACTGAACGCCGAGACCGGGCTTCGCCTGTGATACAACTGATGAGTTAGTCGTGTGTCCCCAGATTGAAACGCCTCAACTTCCCTTGCTACCGGCGCCGCGCCGAGATGCGCCGCCCAATCGCCCGCGCGCGCCATCCACGCGCCGGGCCGAACAAGGAGGTCCGCCTTGCCGGCGAGGTGCGCCGCCGCGCTCGACCACGCCCAGTCGGCCGGATGCGACACAAGCCGCGCGCGCACCGGGTTCAATTCGACATAGCGGGCGCAGGCCAACAGATAGT
>CAZYGK010000052.1:0-21989 GCA_964647355.1 uncultured Flavobacteriaceae bacterium
GCTAACGGTGTAGCTCGCCGGGCTTAGGCGAAATGCGTAGGTGACTACGGCCCCAGCTCCGGGAAAGCTGTTCCAAGAACGGTCTGCATCGATGACGCCGGCGCCCATGGGTAAGTCGAACGATGGGCGCGTGCCCGCCGCCACGGTAACTCCGTACTGGCCCGTTCCATTGTCGGCGAACGAGCCGGCAACAATGTAGTACGTCCCGCTGCTGGTTGGCGTGAACGTGAAGATTGAATTGTTATTCGGCAGGCTGTCGTCATCGAAAGCGAGCTGAGTGGTCCCCGTCGGGTCCATCAAGCGCAGGTACGGATCGACGAGATTGAAAGTGCCGGTGCCGACCAGCGCGAACGAGTAGGTTTGGCCGGCGTTCAGACTTACCGAGAACCAGTCGCGATCGGCATTGAAGGAGATGTTGCCTTGGGCGGTTTGGCCCGGCACGAGTACATAGGGCGTTGTTGTGTCGTTGATGGCGTCTATCGACTCGATAACGTTAGGGCTGGCCGAGATTGCGGGAACAACGGGCAGCGGACCGATCGTGGTCGGCTCAAGACCTGGCGGCGGGCTAACGCGATCGGTTGCGTCATCGCCGATTGCAAAACAGGCAGGGCAGCGGCACAGACCTTCGGGGTGTTCGTCGAGCTTGCTAGGTACAACCCCAAAGGTCACCGTCTCAGTCTGAACTTCGAAGCCGGAATCGAATCTGAAAATGTGGTCCGCGGTGAACCCATTCAGGTCTTGCACGTGCTGATTATGAGAGGTTTGCGGGCTGGGTGTGGGGACAGGTGCGCCTGAGTAAGCGAAATTGGTTCTTACCTTCGTGGCCAGGTCGAATTCAGATGAAGCGTCCCATCTCAGTGAGTCGCCTGCGCGTGCTTTCCACGCGGTTGTCGCGTCTGTGATGCGGTCGAGCGCGTCGTACCTATTGTCTTGAGTGGAATTGAAGCTCAGCTTGTGTTGCAGCAAAGTTTTTGCGACGGCGCGGCGCATCAGAAGGTCCTGTGAAAGTTGTGCCGGGTTGCCGGTACAGCATGTTTAGCTGAGAGAGCCTGTCGGGTCCCGCTTCCAACGGAGTTTTCAGATGGACGCTCGAAACTTTCTCTGCTTGATTTCTCCTACGGCGTGTATTTTTCTCGCTCGACTCTCTTGGCACGTGTGCGTCATGTTCGTGATAAGCTCAGGCGCCTATATCGCGTGGTCTCCCCATACGGTCTGGGTAGGCTCGCCGTTTCAGCTTGCCGCTGGCGGCGGGCCGCTTTGCTACTTGGCCGGTCCACCGTTGAAGATGAGCCGGCCGCCGGCCGGTCCGGTCAACGTCAGTTGATTGCCATCAAGCTCGTAGCCTTGCGATGCCTGCAGCGTTGTCAGGAACTCGCTTTCCTGCTGCATGAGGCCGTCGCGCAGGCACGCCATCTTGGTGGCACCGACTTGCTCGATCTTCAGGTGGCCGTTCGCGTACTGGACCGCACCGAAGTAACGGTTGCAGCCGCTGTGGCCGGTGACACGTTCGTCGGCGAATGCGAGCGTTACGCCACCGGGTTCGATCACAGGTTTGCCGTTGATCGTTTCGGCGATCCATTCGGTGCCGGTCAACGATGCGCTATCCGCGCCGCCGGTCTCGTCGCATGCCGCAAGACCGAGGGCGACAGCGGTGACGAGCAGAAGGTGAGGGCGCATCGAGGCCTCCTCTAGCGTTTGAGCAGCGAACCCAAGACACCGCGCACGAGCGCGCGGCCGATGCTGCTGCCGATCGACGATGTGACGGAGCGGGCGGCACTCTTTGCGATCGCCTCGCCCATCGTCTGGCGCTGAGAGCCGGACGAGCGGGAGCGGGGCTCTTCGCGCGGCTTTTGCGGCATCGGGTACGACGACGAGCGGCGACGATCAGGCTCCGGCGCCGGTGCCTCGTCCTTCTTCGTGCCCCAGCCCCAACCCCAACTGCCGGACTTCTGCGCGGGTGGTTGAACCGTTGTGGCTTGCGCCGGTGCAGACTCGCCCTGCGCGCTTGCCATCAGCATCTCATACGCGGACTCGCGGTCGATCAGTTGATCGTAGCTGCCCTTGAGCGGGCTTGCCTTCAGAACGGCGGAACGTTCATCGGGCGTGATCGTTCCCATGCGGCACGTCGGCGGCGCGATCAAGACGCGGTCGACCATCGAGGGGATGCCTTTCGCATCAAGCGTCGAGACGAGCGCTTCGCCGACAGCCAGTTCCTGAACGGCGTCGGACGCTTCGAATTTCGGGTTTTCGCGGAAGTTGTCGGCGACGGCCTTGACGGACTTGCGATCCTTCGGCGTGAAGGCGCGCAGCGCATGCTGAATCTTGTTGCCGAGCTGCCCCAGCACGTCGTCAGGGATGTCGAGTGGCGACTGCGTGATGAAGTAGACGCCGACGCCTTTCGAACGGATGAGGCGCACGACTTGCTCTACCTTGTCGATCAGCGCCTTCGGCTGATCGTCGAACAGCAAATGCGCTTCGTCGAAGAAGAAAACGAGCTTCGGCTTGTCGAGGTCGCCGACCTCCGGCATGGTTTCGTACAGCTCGGACAGCATCCAGAGCAGGAACGTGGCGTAGAGCATCGGGCTGCCGAACAGCTTTTCCGCGGCAAGGACGTGGATGGCGCCGCGGCCCGTGTCGTCGTTGATCAGGAGATCTTGGAGCTTCAGCGCGGGTTCGCCGAAGAAGGCGTCGCCTCCCTGGTTTTCGAGCGTGAGCAACGTGCGTTGGATCGCGCCGACGGATGTCGAGGCGATATTGCCGAACTGGGCCGAGTATTTGTCGGCGTTCTCCGCGACGTGTACGAGCATCGCGCGCAGGTCTTTGAGGTCGAGCAGCAGCATCCCTTGCTCGTCCGCGACGCGGAAGACGATGTTGAGGACGCCTTCTTGCGTGTCGTTCAGCTGCAGCATGCGGGCAAGCAGCGTCGGCCCCATCTCGGAAACCGTCGCGCGCAACGGGTGACCGAGTTCGCCGAACAGGTCCCAGAAGACGACAGGGAAGTCGGCGGGCTTCCATTCCGTGTTGCCGATTTTCTGTAGGCGCTCGGTGATGAAGCCTTTCACCTCGGCCGGTTGGCAAAAGCCGGCGAGGTCGCCTTTGATGTCGGGGACGAAGACGGGCACGCCCGCGTTCGAGAAGCCTTCCGCAAGCACGCGCAGCGTCGATGTCTTGCCGGTGCCGGTTGCGCCCGCGATCAGGCCGTGACGGTTCGCGATCGAGAGCAACAGGCTTTGCGGAGCTTCGCCTTTGCCGAGGAAAATCTGACCAGCTTGTGCCATTCGGGGGTCCTAGCGTTCGTTCGGGGGAGTTCGCCGCCAGTATAGGGCGGTCGCCAAATTATTCCGACTTCTTGTCGTCGGGTTTGTGATGGTGGGGGGCATGGCCCGAAATGCGATCGAGCAGCGCCAAGAACACGGCGGAGGCAATGAAAACCACGTGGATGACGACCTTCCAGAAGATGTCGGCGTCGGTGAATTGCTCGCGGTCCATGAAAACCTGAAGCAGCTTGACTGCCGAAATCGTCAGAAGCGCTGTCGCGACCTTGACCTTCAGGGAGCCCGGATCGAGGCGGCGGAGCCATTCCGGCGAATCGTCGAGCGAGTCGTCGCTGAAGCTGCCGACGAAATTCTCGTACGAACTCAGCATCACCATGACGATGAGGCCGGACACGAGTGCACCGTCGATCAGCTCGAGCACCGGCATGATCATGTTCTTGTTGCCCGGCGTAAAGAACGCGAGCTCGGCCAGGTGGAGGACTTCGAAGATGAACGATACGGCGTAGATCGCCAGCGCGACCGCAAGGCCGATGTAGAACACGACGAGGATGTAGCGGCTGTAGAGGATGATCCGTTCGATCGCAGTTTGGATGCGGTCCATCGGGTTCGCTCCGCCGGCAGAAAAGAACTGTTTCAGTTTCGACATAACTAGCCTTGTTCGACGTCGGTCTTGCCGGGCGTGTTCATCCATACGATCAGGTAGCGCACCGGGATCACCCACGCCATGCCGGCCACCATGTAGAAGACGAACTTCAAGATGCCGTTCTCGATCGGTAAGACCGCGACGGCGATCCGCATGACCAAGAGCGCATAGATTGCAATGATGAGGATCAGCAGAAATGTGCCGATCAGCTTCTTCCAACGCATACTCATGGCGTGTGATTAGCAATTGCGCCGGGCCTGAGCAAACTGCGAAAATGCGGCATGAAAACGGTCGGTCTAATTGGCGGAATGAGCGTCGAGAGCACGGCTATCTACTACCGCCTGATCAACGAAGACGTGCGGGCTCGGCTTGGCGGCCACCACTCGGCGAAATTGATCCTGTGGTCGGTGGATTTCGCCGAGATCGAGGCGATGCAGCGGGCAGGAGCGTGGGGCGATGCGGGGCGGGTGCTCGCAGCAGCGGCGCGGCGGCTCGAGGCTGCCGGAGCCGAAGCGGTGCTGATCGCCGCGAACACGATGCACAAGGTTGCCGATGCGGTGGCGGTGGCGGTTACGGTGCCGCTTCTTCATATTGCCGACGCGACGGCGGTGGCGATCAATGAGCGCGGCTGCCGGCGTCCGTTGCTCCTCGCGACGCGCTATACGATGGAGCACGACTTCTATCGCGGGCGGCTCAAAGAGCGGCACGGCATCGAGGCGGTGATCCCGAACGAGGAAGGGCGCGCGGTGGTGCACGGCGTGATCTTCGACGAACTCGTGAAGGGTGTGATTTTGCCGGCCTCGCGACAACGATATCTCGAGGTGATCGCCGCCGCTCTGCGCGAGGGTGCCGACAGCGTGATCTTCGGCTGCACGGAGATCGGGATGTTGCTCGCACCGAGCGACGTTCCGGCACCCGTGTTCGACACCGCCGTGCTTCACGCGAAGGCGGCGGTCGATTTTGCGCTTGAGGGGCCTTAAGGCAACGTGCCGCAGCGCTTGGTCTTGCCCGCGCGGGCGGGGCGCCATATCAGCCTCGCTATGACAGCCGCCATCTCTACAGGTCGTGCACCGACGCCGCGCCAGATCGCGGCGCGCCGCTCGATTGCGTGGTGGCTGTTTGCGGTGGCCGGTTTGATCGCCGTGATGGTGGTCGTGGGCGGGCTGACGCGCCTTACCGACTCCGGCCTTTCGATCACGTCTTGGAAGCCGATCCACGGTGCGCTGCCGCCGCTCTCCGATGCCGAGTGGCAGGAAGAGTTCGATGCGTACAAGCAGATCCCGCAATACGAGCAGACAAACAAGGGCATGTCGCTCGACGAGTTTAGGGGGATATTCTGGTGGGAGTGGTCGCATCGCAATTTGGGGCGGCTGATCGGTTTCGCGTTCTTGGTACCGTTCCTGATCTTCCTTGCGCGGGGTCAGATCGAGCGGGCGCTGATCCCGCGGTTGCTCGCTTTGTTTGTACTCGGTGGTCTGCAGGGCGCGCTTGGTTGGTTCATGGTTGCGAGCGGGCTTACCGAGCGGATCAGCGTTAGTCAGTACAGGCTCGTTGCGCATCTTGGCCTCGCGCTCGTCATCTATGCGGCGATCGTATGGACGGCGCTTCCGCTGTGGCGTGGCGCGTGGCCGATGAAGACGGCGCCGCATCGGCTTTCCGGCGCGGCGGTTGGCGTGCTCGGGCTCGTTTTCTTTCAAATATTGCTTGGCGGGTTCGTCGCCGGCCTCGATGCGGGACTGATCTACAATACTTGGCCGCTGATGGACGGCGCGTTCGTGCCGGACGCAGCTTACGCCTACGTGCCGTTTTGGCTGGCGCCGTTCGAAGACGTGACGACCGTTCAGTTCAACCATCGCATCGTTGCGTATGTACTTACCGCTGCTGTCGTCGCGCTTTGGGTTGCGGGGCGGCGGCAGAAGCTCGCCGGCTTTGCGGCGCTCAGCGCCAACGTCCTTCTCGCCGTACTTGCGCTTCAGGTGCTCGCCGGCATCTGGACGTTGCTTGAAGCCGTGCCGATATGGCTCGGTGCTCTGCATCAGGCGGGTGCGGTCGCACTGTTGACCGCGGCCCTTGTGCACGTCTTCGCGCTGCGGAACGCGGGACCTTAGGCTTCCAACGCCTGATCGATGTCCGTCACGATGTCGGCAACGTCTTCGAGGCCGACGGAGATGCGGACGACTTCGGGGCCGGCGCCCGCCGCCGTCTTCTGTTCGTCGGAGAGTTGGCGATGCGTGGTCGATGCGGGGTGAATGATCAGCGAACGCGTGTCGCCGACATTCGCCAAATGTGAGAGCAAGCGGACATTATTCACGAGGCTCACGCCCGCGTCGTAGCCGCCGCGAACGCCGAAGCTAAAGACGGCGCCGGCGCCTTTCGGACAGTACGTCTGCGCGAGGCCGTAGCACGGATCGTTGGCCAAGTTCGCATAGTTCACCCAAGCGATGCGCGGGTGGCGGCTCAGGTGTTGCGCGACCGTGCGCGCGTTCTCGCAGTGGCGCTGCATGCGCAGCGGCAGCGTCTCCAAACCCTGCAGGATCAGGAACGCGTTGAATGGCGAAATCGCGGGGCCGAGGTCGCGCAGACCCAGCACGCGGCAGGCGGTTGCAAACGCGCTGTCGCCGAACGTCTCGTGCAGGCGCACGCCGTGATAGGAAGGGCAAGGTTCGGACAAGACCGGAAACTTCTTGGTGCGCGACCAATCGAACGAGCCGGCATCGACGATAATGCCACCGATGGCGGTGCCGTGGCCGCCCAAGAACTTGGTGAGCGAATGGATGACGATGTCGGCGCCCCATTCGATCGGGCGGATCAGGTAGGGCGTCGCCAACGTGTTGTCGACGATGAAGGGCAATCCCGCTTCTTTGGCGACCGCGCCGATCGCTTCGATGTCTGTGACGACGCCGCCGGGGTTGGCGATGCTTTCGATGAAGATGGCCTTCGTCTTTGCAGTCAGTTGGCGGCGAAAACTGTCGGGGTCGCGCGCGTCTGCCCAGCGGACGTTCCAGCCGAAGCTCTTGAACGCATGGCCGAACTGGTTGATCGAGCCGCCATAGAGCTGCTTCGCGGCGACGAATTCGTCGCCGGGCTGCATCAGCGTCTGGAAGGCGAGAAGCTGCGCGGCGTGGCCCGATGCGGTGGCGAGCGCGGCCGTACCGCCCTCGAGCGCCGCGACCCGTTCTTCGAGCACGGCCTGCGTCGGGTTGCCGATGCGGGTGTAAATGTTGCCAGCTGCCTCAAGGCCGAACAGGGACGCCGCATGGTCGACGTCGTCGAACACATAGGACGTGGTCTGGTAGATCGGCGTTGCGCGTGCGCCGGTGGTCGGGTCGGGTGCTGCGCCCGCGTGGATCGAGAGCGTGTTGAAGCCGTATTCGGCGAGCTTCGATTGCATGTTCATCGGTCAGACCCTTTCACTGGGGGTTCGCCACCCCACATTCGCGTCGCGCGCCATTCTCGGTGATTCGGCGCGTGCCTCCGAGACTTAGCCCAGCAGGCGCGGGATTTCGATCTTCGGACAGCGGTCCATGACCACCGTCACGCCCGCCGCTTCGGCGCGCATGGCTGCGGGCACGTTAACGACTCCGAGCTGCATCCATACCACTTTGGCGCCGATCGCCACGGCTTCGTCGCAGACGCCGCCTGCGGCCTCCGAGTTGCGGAACACGTCGACCATGTCGATCTTCGTGGGGATGTCAGCCAAGGCCGCGTAGACTTTTTCCCCAAGCAACGTTTGACCGGCGAGGCCCGGGTTCAGGGGGATGCAGCGGTAGCCCTTGCGCTGCAGGTAGGCCATTACCTCGTTGCTATCGCGCGCGGGGTTCGCCGAGGCGCCCACCACCGCGATCGTTTTCACGGTCGTCAGGATGTGCTTGAGGAGGTCGTCGGGGTATCTCGGCATGGCGCATCCTCAGGAAGCGTAGGTTGCGGGGTCTAGCGCGAAGGCCAGCCCCTCCAAGCGCCTTCCCTCAGCGCGCCGCCTGGCGTTGTCGCGCGCACGTACGCGATACAGTGCGAAGGCGCGGCGGTCTTCGAAGCTCGTCGTGTCGACGCCGAGATGTTCGCCGAGCAAATCGATGCGAAGTTGGCGTGCGATCTCGGGGGACCAAAACGTCAAGTTCATCTCCGTGTCGCCGAAGAACGAGCGACTTCCGATGTTGCAAGAGCCTATTGTCGCCCAGCAATCGTCGATTACAGCCGTCTTGGCATGGACGTAGATGTTGCGCGGATTGCCGTCGGGCCCAGCTGCTGCAATTCCGGCGAGCAGGAAATTCTCGTGCCCCCTAAGGGCGTCGAAGCGATCGAAGAACGGTCTCGAACGCGGATCCTTGCGTGCGGCGGACATGAAGATGTTCGGATCCGCTGGGGTCAGCACCGTGACATCAACGCCGCGCGCCAAGGCTGTGTGGAGTGCCTCGACGGTTTGCGGGCAGCCGAGTGCTTGGTTTTCGAGATAGAAGCTGCTGCGGGCCGCCGCGATAGCCGATTGATATTGATCGAACAACGTCGTTTCGCCGCTCGCGATGTCAAATGGCGATCCATCCGGGGGTGCCTCGCCGTTGGTGTAGTGTCCGGCGCGCACCGAGCGCTGCACATGCGCGGTGACGGTACCGGCGGCCTCAGATGCCGAGCGCGGGAACGGGAGGTCGCCGGCAGATTGCGCATCCGGCCATGTTCCGTCCGGATGTTCGCGATCGCTCGCTTCGTTCCAGCGCTGCACGAAATTGTGGTGGACATCCGTGGCGCAGGGACCGCGAAACTCGACGTAGATGTCATGTGTGTGCGCGCGATCGAGAGCTTGATGGCCTGGGCTGACGACGGAGTGGTTGCCCAGGTTTATGCCGCCAACGAATGCGACTTCGCCGGGGCGCCCCGCGTCGATCAACCAACTCTTTTGATGCTGACAATACGCTTTCTGCGCGCGGTCCCAACGCGCGAGAAAGCGCGAGCGGCGCGACGCCAACATTCGGCGATGTGCCTCGGTTCCCGAGAATACGCTCTCAGCAATAAAGCCGGAGCCGTCGTTCGCGCGCCAAAAGATGACCCGTACGTCAAGGCCGCGCGCGACGGCACGGTCGAGCACGTCGAAGAACGAGCCGTGCCGGCCCGGCATGATGAAGTCATGGTCGAGGAATGCGATGGTGATCCACACGCTGTGCTTGGCTGCATCGACGGCTTCGCAAATCCGGCGGAAGGCGGGTTCGCCGTCGATTAGCGGACGAACGTCATTCCCTTGGCGAACCGGATAGCTGCCGGATGTGGCGAACGGGATGTGCATTCTCAAATCCTCTAGGCATAGGCTCTTGCGACGAAACGGCTGCTACCTGGGGGCTACTTGTAGCGTCCTCAACAGCAACGAGGTAGCGGGTAAACGCGGCGGCCGCTGCAGCTGCGCACGATGTCGGCGCCGTGGAGCGCCGCGAGTTCGTCGATCACCCGTGCGGTCGGGGCATGGTATTCCGACGGAGCGTACAGCGCGTGGAGGGCTTGCGGCAGCGTGGTGGCGGCGGGCGGTAGGGCACCGTTAGCGGTTTTGCGGGTTGGGATCGGCAGCAACGAGCGATCACACGCGCGTGAAGGCCCTTGGGGGCGCCGCGCTTTTCGTCATAGGGTGCGCGCCGACCAAGGGGAGTGAAATCATGCGCCGTCTTATGTTGTCCGTCGCCGTTGCTGCGTTCGCGTTCACGGGACCTGCGTTCGCCGCCGATGCGGTTCCGGCCTATGTCGCCGCTGCGGTTGCGGACAAGGACCGGCCAAAGGACGATACGGACCGCGATGCGGATCGGCATCCGGCGCAGATCATCACGATGACCGAGTTGAAGCCCGGCGGGCGCGCGGTCGACGTGGGGCCCGGACGCACGGGGTACTACACGAAGATCATGAGCCGTATCGTCGGTGCGGGCGGCAAAGTCTATATGTTCAATCCGACATGGGTCGCCGAGAAGTTTCCGGTCGCGGTCGAGGGTGCCGCCATCCTGAACAAGGCGGGCTTCACGAACGTCGAGGGCTCCGTGCAGCCGATGGCGGAGATCAAATTCGATCAGCCGGTCGACCTGATCTTCATGAGCCAGCTCTATCACGATCAGATCTGGCAGAAGATCGACATTGCCAAGATGAACAAGGCGATCTTCGATGCGCTAAAGCCCGGCGGGATTTTCTTCGTCATCGACCACGTGGGGCCTGGCGTCACGGCCATCGACCAGATCGACAAGCTGCACCGCATTGAGCCGTCGGTCGTGAAGCAACAGGTTCTTGCCGCTGGCTTCGAGCTGGTCGCCGAGAGCGATCTTTTGAAAAACGCCGCCGACCCCATGAACGTCAGCGTCTTCGACCCCTCGATCCGGGGCAAGACGAACCAGTTCGTGTTCAAGTTCCGCCGGCCGAAGTAACCGTAAGGGCGCGCGCGACGTAGCGGCAGCGGGGCGCGTTAATGCTGCCGCCGGAGGGATATGTTGCAGTGCGGTCGCACTGCAAACCGGCGTTTGTTGCTAGCCTCGATGCTTCGGAATCATGCGTTCGATTCCAGCGGGGGCGGTTCGCGTGCTTTATCAGTTCTATCAGTCGCAGTCTGACCTGATGTATCCGGCGCGCGTCATGGCGCAAGCGACGCAGGCGCTTTTCGGGTGGCCGCATCGCGGGGCGCTGACCGGATTTGGGCGGCACTTGTCGGCGTCGCTTGAGGTGCTCGACAGTTTGCAGATCACGCATGAGCGGCCCGACTACGGCATCAGCGAAGTGGTGTCGGGTGGCGAGACGGTCGGGGTGCTTGAGACGGCCGTCGGCGGCACACCGTTCGGGACGCTGCTGCACTTCGCCAAGGACATGCCGCAGCCGGGACCGCGCGTGCTTGTCGTCGCGCCGCTGTCCGGGCACTTCTCGACGTTGCTGCGCTACACAGTGCGGACGTTGCTTAAGGATCACGACGTCTACATCACCGATTGGCACAACGCGCGCGATGTACCGGTTCACGAGGGCGCGTTCGGGTTTTCGGACTACGTCGACACCGTGATTTCGTTTTTGACGCGCCTCGGGCCGGGCGCTCACGTGGTCGCGGTGTGTCAGCCGTGCGTACAGGTGCTGGCCGCCGTCGCGCTGATGGCGGAAGACAAGCACCCGTGCACGCCGCGCTCGATGACGCTGATGGGCGGGCCGATCGACGTGCGCAAGTCGCCGACGACGGTCAACGAACTGGCGTTCGACCGGCCGATCGAGTGGTTCGAGAAGAACTTAATCACGACTGTGCCGCTGCGCCATCGAGGGGCCAAACGCCGCGTGTACCCGGGCTTCATGCAGTTGACGGCGTTCATGAACATGAACATGGAACGGCACGTGCGCGCGCATCGCCGGCTGTTCACGCATCTGGCGCGCAATGAAATGAAAGAGGCGGCCGCGATCAAGGAGTTCTACGACGAGTATTTCGCCGTGCTCGACATGCCGGCCGAGTTTTACATCGAGACTGTGCGCACGGTGTTTCAGGAGGCGCAACTAGCGAAGGGCGATCTCACCCACCGCGGGCGCAAGGTCGATCCGTCGCAGATCCGCAAGACGCTTTTGCTCACTGTGGAAGGCGAGCGCGACGACATTTGCGGGCTCGGCCAAACGTCGGCGGCGCACGATCTCTGCTCGCGGTTGCCCGATCATTTGAAGCGCCACCACATGCAGCGCGACGTCGGCCACTATGGCCTCTTCGGCGGCAAGCGCTGGGAGAACCACATCTACCCGATCGTGCGCGATGCGATCGCCGCAGCACAATGATACGAGTGGCCAAGCGGTTGTGAGGGTGTTGTGAGCGGCATCGACTTTCTGAAGGCGGCGGGTGTTGCGGTCGCCATTTTGATCGTCAATGTTGCGATCAGCTTCGGCGCGGTTGCGCTCTATGCGACGTCCCTCGATCCGGGGCACGATGCGGCTTACTACGAAGCAGCCGCGCAGTGGATCGCGCCGCTTTCGTCGATCGCGTTCGGGTGGCTGTTGTTTCTTGGCGCGACATTGATCCTGTCGCGGAAACCGGATCGCGACGCGCTGTGGTTTGCGCTCACGGCGTTTGCGGTTTACGCGGCGATTGACCTTTCTATCATCGGCGCGGTTGGGCAGTTGGTCGATCTGGGTCCGACCATTGCCCTATCGCTAGCGAGCAAGCTTGCGGGGGCTGTCGCCGGGGTGTGGGCGGCGCGGCGGTAGCGAGCGACGTCACGCCTCCCATTTCGGTTCGCGTTTGTCGATGAAGGCGCAGATGCCTTCTTCGGCGTCGGCTTCGAGCATGTTCCTCGTCATCGTTTCGGCTGCGAAGGCGTAGGCGTCGGAGAGGCCCATTTCGAGTTGCCGGTAGAACGCTTCCTTGCCGATTGCGATGGATACGCGGGACTTGGCGGCGATGTGGTTGGCGAGTTTCAGCGTTTCGGGGCGCAGGTTTGCGGGTGCGACGACGCGGTTGATGAGGCCGATCTCGCGGGCGCGTGCGGCGCCGATCATGTCACCAGTGAGCAGCATCTCCATCGCTTCCTTGCGTGCGACGTTGCGGGAGAGGGCGACCATCGGGGTTGAGCAGAACAGGCCGATGTTGACGCCTGGGGTCGCGAAGCGCGCGTCCTCGGCGGCGACGGCGAGGTCGCAGCTCGCGACGAGTTGGCAGCCGGCGGCGGTGGCGATGCCGTGCACTTGAGCGATGACGGGTTTCGGTAGGCGCACGATCGTCTGCATGAGACGCGCGCACTGTTTCATCAGGCGGTCATAGTAGTGCCGGCCGCGGTCGCCGTCCTGCCAGTGCGGGGTCATTTCCTTTAGGTCATGGCCCGCGCAAAAGGCGGGGCCGTTCGCGGCGATGATGACGACGCGAACCGTCGGGTCGTGGGCGGCAGCGTCAAGCGCCGCCTGGAGCGCTGCCATCAAGCCTTCGGAGAGCGCGTTGCGCTGCTGCGGCCGGTTCATCGTGAGCGTGAGGACGGCGCCGTCGCGCGCAGTTTGCAGCAGGGCGTCGTCGGCAGGATTGTCGGGCATGGCGGTCTCGTTTGCGGGCCTTGCAGCTTATCCTTCCCTGCTTCGGCTCGGAAAGATAGTTTTGGCGGTCGCTGGTGGAGTCGACTGGATGCTGCGAATTCTCGGGCTTCTCGTGTGCTTGACGGTTGTTGCGCCAGTTTGGGCGCGCGATGTGCCGCGGCTCGAGGATATGACATTTCAAAGTTGGAACTGGGTCGCGCCCGGCGGGCGGACGAAGTGCTCGGACGGGTCGTCGTACCGGTTCTTTGCGCGACCCGGTGCGACGGACAAGCTCGTCATCTATTTCAACGGTGGCGGTGCGTGCTGGTCGGGCGAGACCTGCGATCCGGAGGCCAAGCGGGACTACACGATCTATGTTCCGGACATCTCATCGAAGTTCAATCAGCCGGGACATGACGGGATCTTCGATCAGACGCGTGACGACAATCCGCTCCGCGATTGGAGCATGGTGGTCGCGACCTACTGTACGGGCGACGTACACCTCGGCGCGCGCCGACTGCCCTACAAGGTCGGAAACCGGCGCTTTCAGATCGAGCACAAGGGTGCGGTGAATGCGAAAGCCGTGCTCGATTGGACGTTCAGGAGTTTTCGTAAGCCCAAGAACGTGCTTGTGACGGGGTCGAGTGCGGGCGGCATTGGGGCGGCGTTCTTTGCGGGGACGGTGGCGCGGAACTACCGACACGCGCGCGTCTCTATGTTGTCCGACGGAGCGGGAGCCTATCGCACGCCGACGGTTATCACGCTGTTCCGCGATTGGGGCGCGCGGCAAACCGCGCCCGCGTGGATGCGAAAGGAGAGGGCGCGTCTTAACGTGGAGGCATTCTTCAAGGCGAACGCGCGCGCGTTCCCGCGGATGCCCCAAGCGCAGTACAACAACGCGCAGGACTGGGAGCAGGCGGTGTTTCTGCAGATGTTGGGCCGCGGGCCCGATGTCGAGACGGGCATCCGGCAAAACCTCGACGAGGTGCGGCAGGCCGCGCCTGGGTTCCGCAGCTATACAGCGGCGGGCAAGATGCACACGGTGCTGGGTAAGTCCGAGTTCTATGCGCTTGAAACCGGCGGCGTTCCGTTCACGAGTTGGCTCGCTGACTTCGTTGAGGGGCGGCGGGTTGGCGATGTCGACTGTCAAGGGGATGCCGGCGGCTGCCTGGGTGCCAAATAACGGTAATATAATACCACACGTCATTTCTTGAGCTTTTTCGCCGCATTTTGGCGGGTGCGCATTGACATCCGTGATGGGGCGCCTTACTCACCGCGCCTCGTTTCAAACGCCACCTCTTAATTAGAGTTCGTCAATGTCGACCTATTCGATGAAGGCGTCGGAGATCAAAAAGGACTGGGTGCTGATCGATGCCGAAGGGCTCGTTCTTGGCCGCCTTGCCGCTGTGATCGCGACGCGCCTGCGCGGTAAGCACAAACCGTCCTACACGCCCCACATGGATTGCGGCGACAACGTCGTCGTCATCAATGCGGAGAAGGTGCTGCTCACCGGCAACAAGATGACGGACAAGATCTTCCACTACCACACCGGCTATCCGGGCGGGATCAAGGATCGCGTCGTGGGCAAGCTGCTCACCGGCAAGCGGCCGCAGCAAGTGGTCGAGAAGGCGGTCGAACGCATGCTGCCCGGCGGCGTGCTCGGCCGCGCGCAACTCGGCCACCTCTTTGTCTATGCGGGCAAGGAACACAAGCAGACGGCGCAG
Source organism: uncultured Flavobacteriaceae bacterium (assembly GCA_964647355.1). Classification (GTDB taxonomy): domain Bacteria; phylum Pseudomonadota; class Alphaproteobacteria; order Micropepsales; family Micropepsaceae; genus SZUA-430. The sequence goes on from CAZYGK010000052.1 coordinate 14,616, forward strand.
CAGCCCAAGCCGCTCGACGTCAAGTCCATGAACGTCAAGAACGCGAGGCGCTAACAGATGGCCGAAGAAGTTCGTTCCTTTAGCGACGTCAAGGCGACGCTGATCAAGCGCCCGACGACGGATGCGAAGCCGCAAGGCGAGCCGACGAAGAAGCGCGACGCGCAGGGCCGCTCCTACGCGACCGGCCGCCGCAAGAATGCGGTCGCGCGCGTGTGGATCAAGCCGGGCTCCGGCAAGGTCACCGTCAATAGCCGCGAGGAAGCGAAATATTTCGCGCGGCCGGTGCTGCGCATGATCCTGCGTCAGCCGCTGGTGGTCACGAACCGCGAGACGCAGTTCGACGTGGTCGTGACGGTGAAGGGCGGCGGTCTCTCCGGCCAAGCCGGTGCTGTGCGCCATGGTCTTTCGCGCGCGCTCGTGAACTACGAGCCGGAGCTGAAGCCGCTGCTGAAGGCGCGCGGGTTCATGACGCGCGACAGCCGTATGGTCGAGCGTAAGAAGTACGGCAAGGCGAAAGCCCGCCGCAGCTTCCAGTTCTCGAAGCGGTAAGTTCGGTCTACTTTGGATTGTGCGAAGGGCGTCCCGGCGGGGCGCCCTTTTTTCTTCCTGGGACCGCCGGCTTCCAGCCGGCCCTTTTGCGTGTCAAAGAGAAATGCAGTGCCGGCTAGAAGCCGACGGTCCCGGGAAGAAAAGAAAATGACCACGTTCAAAGGCTTGCCCAAAGACTTCTTCACGTTCTTCGCGCAGCTCGCGAAGAACAACGAGCGCGAATGGTTCGAGGCGAATAAGCAGCGGTACAAGGATGTGGTGATCGCGCCGCTTTGCGATTTTATGGAGGCGATGGCGCCGCGGGTTGCCAAGATCTCGAAGCACATCGTCGTCGATCCGCGGCCGAATGGCGGGTCGATGTTCCGGATTTATCGCGACGTGCGGTTTGCGAAGGACAAATCGCCTTACAAGACGAATGCTGGTGTTCATTTCCGGCATGGGCTTGGGCGCGATGCGCATGTGCCTGGGTTCTATATGCATTTTTCGCCGGATGAGGTGTTTGTCGGCGGCGGGATTTGGATGCCGGAGCCTGCGGCGTTGGCCAAAGTGCGGCACGCGATTGCGGACGAACCGAAGTCTTGGAAGAAGGTTGTCGAGGATAAGGCGTTCGCGAAGGCGTTCAAGGGTATCGAGGGCGAGGCGTTGGTGCGTCCACCGAAGGGTTTCGATCCGGAGCATCCCTATATCGGCGACATCAAGCGCAAGAGCTTCTTTGCGATGCACGAAAGCTCGCCCAAAGCCGCGCAATCGGCCGGTTTCGTTGACGAGGTCGAGGCTACGTTCAAGGCCGCCAAGCCGCTGATGGCATATCTGTGTAAGGCCCTCGACGCGCCGTTTTGATAGGGTCTGCCTCCCATTGAGTCGGGAGAAGCCCCCATGAAGAGCCTTCGGTTGTTGCTTGTTCTGGCGCTGGCGTTCGTGCCCGCCGCGTCGTGCGGATCAGCGCCGGGCGTCGAGCTGTTTCCGGCGGCTGTTTCGGTCAAAGCGTACATGTTCGAAGGTGAAGAGCCTGGGCGCGGCGTTTTCTACGACTTCGCGACACTCGATCCGTCGGCGGTGCCGGCGCAGGGCGTTTCTTTGTCGCCGGCGCAGGTTGCGCGCGTGAAGCGCGCGTTCAGCGCGCCGACCGGCGAGCAGGGGGCGGCCGCTTGTTTCAATCCGCGGCACGGGTTCGTGTTCTACGACGCGAAGGGTCAAGTGGTCGGCACGCTCGACGTTTGTTTCGAGTGCACGAACACATCGGTGAATGCGCCCGGGTACAACGCGCGGATTCAGCCGGTCTACGATCGCTTCAAGCAACCTGAAGACGGTTGGGACGAGAAGCTGCACAAACGCCAGACGGTTGAGGTCAATCGCGTGCGCGCCGAGTACGGCATGCCGCCAGTCGACCCGCCGGTGGATTGGAAGGGGCTTGAGGCGCTGGTGCGCGAACTCGGCATGCCGCCGCAACCGGTCGCTTCCGATTTTGCGCGCGTGCGCGGGGCGGCGAACTAGGATGAGGACGGTTCTGCGCGCGTTCTTGCTGCTGTTTGCGGCCGCGACCGTTGCGCATGCGGCGGAGCGCGACCGGGCGTTGGCCATCACGGGGCAGGCGCGCAACTATACGCTGATCACGCCGGATAAGGCGGCGGGACCTTATCCGGTTCTAATCGTCTTTCATGGCGGCGGGCAGACGGCCGAGCGGGCGCGGCGCTACACGCGTTTCGACGAATGGGCGGTGCGCGAGGGTTTTGCCGCGGTCTATCCGGAAGGCATCGGCCGGAACTGGAACGATGGGCGGGTCTCGGACGATCTCAATGCGCGTGCGGCTGCACAGGGCGACGACGTCGAGTTCACGCTTCAGCTGATCGAGACGTTGGTGACGGAGGGGGTTGCCGATCCTTCACGGGTATTTTTGGTCGGCGCCTCGAACGGCGGGATGATGGCGATGCGGGCGGCCTGCGAATTGGGACCGCGTGTCGCCGGCGTCGGCGTCGTGGTCGCGAACCTGCCGGTCGATTGGGGCTGCAGCGTGAAGCGCATGCCGGCGATTTTCGTGCACGGCACGGACGACGAATTCATGCCTTACGACGGCGGACAGATTGCTGCGCGCAAGACGCGGCAGAATCTGGGCCAGGTGCGCAGCGTCGACGAGACGATCGAGACGTTCCGGCGGATCAACGGCTGCGAAGGCGTGAAAGAGCAAAAGATGCTCGACGAAGTGGGGCGGGACAAGACCGCCGCCGTCGTTACCGACTACGAGTGCACGGGCGGCGCGCTTCGGCAGATCGAAATCCAAGGCGGCGGGCACACCTGGCCGGGTGCCCGCACGAGCATCGTTGCCGACTGGGTGCTTGGGAATACGAGTGACGAAGTGAGCGCCACGGCGGAGATTTGGGGCTTCTTCAAGGGGCTACCGGCGCGTTAGGACGAGCCGCAGCCGCCACCACCGCCGCAACCGCTGCCGCCGTCGCCGTCGCCACCCTCGCCGCCGCCACCTTCACCACCTTCGGCACCTTCACCCTTGCCCTTTCCGCCGGACGAGCCGACGGTCGTGGTGGCGATGAAGGAGCTGTCGCCGCCGCCGTTCTTGCCGCGCTTGCGGCCGGTGCGCTTTCCGCTTCCGGAAAAGAGCGCGGCGAGCAGCAACAGGGCCGTCGCCGCGACACCACCGAGCACATAGGCGGTCGTATTCGCATCCGCCGTTCCGTCTGCTGCCATCGCTGCGGATGCTCCGGTCGTCGCTAGGGCAGCTCCGGACCAGAGAGCGGGCAGTTTCGGCTTGCGCAGGATCAGGTGCGTTCGGGTGTCGACCCAACGCTGGTGCTGTGCGGCCGCAAAGCGGTCAGTTTCGTGCGGCCAGAACGCGAGCGGGGGTTCGGTGCCGAATTCGGCGCGGTAGAGCGCGCGCGTGGCAGCGTATTGGGTGCGGTACTTTGCATCTTCGGCGCGTCCGCCCATCGTGGGGCCATGATGCAGCGGCTTTCTCAGCACGCCGTTGCACAAGCCGTCCCAGTACGAGCGCGTGAAGGTGAGGTGAAGGTGCCAGACTTGATCGACGACGTCCGACGGGGTTACCGGCGCCCGACTGATGGCGGCGAGGTAGACGAACCTCTTGTACTCTTGCACCGCGCGCTTGGCGAAGCTTCTCGGCCATCGATTTTCGCGCGCCAAGCGGTCGGTGAATTGAGATGCGGCGTTGGGATCGTCGAGTTCGAAAGTGTCGATCCGTTTCCAGAGTTCCGCATTCGTAAGCATGCTTGCTCTCCCTCGTTGTTGTCGTTGCGCGTCAGATGGGGATGGGGCGGATCATCATGGGGGCGTGCGTGCTGCGGCGCCCCGGAATTTGGGGCTTATACTCGCGCTGGAGATTTGCGGTCGTCGGTTCACTAGCATTTGTCCGCTTATGCTCCCGGCCGTGATCAGGGGGCGGATGGACGGTGATGGCCGGTCCGCGCAAAAAGATCACGGGGAATGTGTTTTTGGGGGCAATTAATGCGTATTGCAGTGTTTGGAGCCGTTGCCTTGGCGACGGCCGCTCTGGCGTGGGCCGCGGACGTTCAACGCGTCGGGCGCGGTGTGTTGGTCACGGAAAACGTGCCCGAGACGCCGCCCGCTCTCAAAGACACGCTACTGCAGTATCAGAACGTGCGCGGCGCGTCGTTCGCCGATTGGACACCCGACGGGAAGGCGATCCTGATCGCAACGCGCTTCGGCGACACGGCGCAGCTGCACCGGGTGGACATGCCGCTTGGCCTTCGGCGTCAGCTGACGTTCTTCCCGGAACCGGTCGGCGGCGGCACGTACCGGCCGGACAACGGTGCGCGCACGATCCTCTACGGTAAGGATCGCGGTGGCGACGAGAACTTCCAGCTTTATCTGATGGACGAGCGCGAGGGCGCTTCGACCATGTTCACGGACGGCACGTCGCGCAACGGCGGCGGCAGGTTCTCGGACGACGGCTCGTTGATCGCGTGGTCGAGCGTGGCGAAGGACAGTTCGAAGTACAAGATATTGGTTGCGAACGGCCGGGCGCCGAAAGAACCACGCGTCGTGCTCGACGAAGAGGGGGCTTGGTCGCCGCGGGCGTTCTCGCCCGACAACACGAAGTTGCTCGTCGGCAAGGGCGTGTCGGTCAACGAGAGCTATCTCTATCTGATCGATCTGAAGTCGGGCACACGGACACAGGTCAATCCGTCCACGAAGCAGATCGCCTACGGCAACGTGGCGTTCTCGGCCGACGGTCAATCGCTCTACGTCGTCTCGGACGAAGACAGCGAGTTTGCGCGGCTTGTGCGCATCAATTTGAAGGATAATTCGAAGACCACGTTGTCGGGCGGCATCAATTGGGACGTCGACGGGTTCGACATCACGCGCGACAAGAAGACGATCGCTTACGCGACGAACGAGGCCGGCATCAGCCGCGTCACGATCATCAGCGCGGAGACGGGCGCGAAATTGCCGGCGCCGGAGCTACCGATTGCCGTCTTCTCGGGCGCCGGGTTCTCGCCGGACGGGTCGAAGCTCGCGCTGTCGCTTTCGAACGCGCAGACGTCGGGCGACGTTTGGGTGTGGGACTTGAAGGCGAAGAAGCTCACGCGCTGGACCGAGAGCGAGGTCGGGGGTATCGACCCGTCCACGTTCGTGCAGCCGACGCTGATCTCGTGGCCGACATTCGACCAGGTGGGCGGCAAGCCGCGCACGATCACCGGGTTCCAGTACTTGCCGCCGGGATCGGGGCCGCATCCGGTTTACATCAACATCCATGGCGGGCCGGAGTCGCAGTCGCAGCCGGGATTCTCGTCGAATATGCAGATGCTGGTGAAGAAGCTCGGTATGGCGGTGATCTCGCCGAACGTGCGCGGCTCGACCGGCTACGGCAAGACATTCGTCAATCTCGACAACGGGCGCCTGCGCGAGGATTCGGTCAAGGACATCGGTGCGCTGCTCGATTGGATCGCGACCCAGCCGAACTTGGATAAGAACCGCGTGATCGTGGCCGGCGGCTCGTATGGCGGCTACATGTCCTACGCGGTCATGACGCACTACAGCGATCGTCTGGCGGCCGGGATTTCGGTCGTGGGCATCTCGAACTTCGTGACCTTCCTGAACAACACGAGCGGCTATCGCCGGGACTTGCGGCGCGTCGAATATGGCGACGAACGCGATCCGGAAATGGCGAAGTTCCTGCAATCGATCTCGCCGCTGACGAACGCGCACAAGATCAAGAAGCCGATGTTCATCGTGCAGGGCTTCAACGATCCGCGCGTGCCGTATACGGAGGCCGAGCAGATGCTGAAGGCGATCCGCGCGAACGGGCAGGAAGTCTGGTTCATGATGGCGAAGGACGAAGGCCACGGCTTTGCCAAGAAGAGCAACCAAAACGCCCAGCAAGAGGCGACGGTGCTGTTCCTGCAGAAGGTGATAGGGAAATAGCGGTCTACTTGCGGCGCCGGCGATAGAAGAGGTAGCCGGCGATCGCTGCGACGAAGGCGAGGATCACGAAGACCCAGAACGTCGGGCTTTCGGGCTCATACGGTTCGGGCGCCAGATCGGCGCGCGCCGCTGTTGTGAAGGCGAGGAGCAGGGTCGTTGTGAGGGCGGTGCGGAGGAACATGGAAGCGCGTTGGCGGTTTGGCGAAGCCTAGCGCGAACATCGGTTCGCGGGAAGCCGCTCTTCTCGCCTTCGAGTGCGCGTTACTTCTCGCTCAGGAACGCCAGGATCGCCGCGTTGAACTCGTCCGGTTTCTGCATCGGCGCGAAGTGGCTCACGCCGGGCAGGACAACGAGTTTGGCGCCGGATATCGTTTTGGCGAGATACTCAGCGTGCGCGGGCTTGATCACCTCTTCCTTGTCGCCGTCGGCAATCGTGATCTTGGGGCCGTTGATCTTGGCGAGGTCGGCTTCTTTGTAGTTCGGTTCGGTCAACAGCATATTGTACATGGCGTCGTAGAGGCCCTTGAAGTCGTGCGGCGGCGGGGAGAGGCGCGCGTAGTCTTTCGGCGCTTGTTCCATTAGGCGGATGAAAAGCCCGCGTTCGGTGATGCCGGGCATGACGCCGGAGACGTCCATGTTGGCACCGAAGGCAAACACACGGTCGAGGCGGCTCGGGTGTTTCATGGCCAGGACGAGGCCCTGGATGGCGCCGTCGCTCCAGCCGACGATGGATGCCTTCTTGATCTTCAGCTTGTTCATGACGGCAAGAGCGTCGTCGGCGAACAGCTCGTAGGAGAGCGGGCGTTTCGGGTCGCGGGTCGAGCGCGCGTGGCCGCGGGTTTCGATCAGGATCACGCGATAGCCGGCTTCGACGAGGGCTGGGACTTGGAAGCCGAAATTCTCCGCGCTGCCGAATGCGCCGTGCAGCAGGACGACAGGTGCGCCTTCGCCCACCGTCGCGTACCAAATCTTGGCGCCCTTATGAGCGACTGTGCCTTGCGCGTCGAACTTCGGCAGGGGCGGCGTGGGGAGCATCGTTTCCCAGGCTTGCGGCTTCGACGGGACCGGTGGTGGCGTCGCCGGCGTATCGGTCTTCGCGGGTGGCGATGGCTCGCCACAGGCGGCCAGCGCGATGAGAAGTGCCGCGAGAACGAACTTTGTGCGCATTGAGTTGCTCCAAAATTACGATTGGGCGCAGTATAGGTGGCGCGGGGCCGCGATTGGAGCGGCACTTCGTGTTGACGGTTGGACCCAGGGTCGCGGCTGCGGCATATCAACTTCGCTGTGGAACGTCTTGTGCAAACGGCCCTGGGTGGCCGGGCGACGCACCGTCGTGACGAGCAAGACGGGTGTTGAGGCCTTGACTTGAGGCCCCGCGCCGCGCGAGCACTTGGCCCGGATAAGACCGTT
>CAZYGK010000053.1:0-21729 GCA_964647355.1 uncultured Flavobacteriaceae bacterium
CCCTGATCGACCGCCCGGCCAAAACCCTGCATCCAGAACCGCCCACCCGCGCGCGAATCACTCACGCTGCCGCGCAACGCGAGCGGTGCAATGCTCGCAACCCGGTACGAACCGTCAAGCCTGTCGGCCAAGAGCGCGTCCAGCCGCTTGCTCGCCACGTCCAGCGCCTGATCCCCCAAATCCGTCGCGACGTCGTAGGCAATGCCATCGGTTTCGGGCAGAAGCGCGTCGAGCGCGGCGTTGATGTCCTCATTCGTCGGCAACTGCGCCAGGGCCAACATCAGATCGTCGAGGTCGGCGTCGCCGTCGAGGCCGATCTGGTCCAACGCCGCGCCGAGCGCGATTGCGTTCGGGTCATCGCCAAGCGCTGCAATGTCGGCGAGGAGCGCAATCGCGACCTGAGCGACAAGTAGGTTCGCCGACAGGCCGACTTCGGGTGCATCGCCGCGATAGAGATGAAAGTCAAGCAGAGCAGAGTTGTCCATCAGCAGGGCTCCATTCGTAACGCCTGCAATTGCATTCCCGTTGCTGTCTTCGGCAAGCACGATGTTGGAGCCATCGGCGAACAGCGTCTCGTCGGCCAGCGACGCATCGATCTCAAACGTGGCGCCGGAGAAGTTCAGCAAAGAGCCTGCACCAATAGTCCCGATATTCGTGGCGCCGCTGAAGAGAAGAATCCGATAGTGCCCCGGACCACTAAGAGTGTTGACGAGAATTTTCCCAGTATCGGCAAACCCGATCTCACCGTCATTGACGACCGCCCCGCTGACCAGAATTGCACTACCTTGATTGATCCCGAGTATCGATCCCGCGTCGACTTGCAGCGTCGTGACGAACCCGGCCCATGTGACCTGCGATCCACCGCCGACCGTCATCGCGATAGTGCCCGGTGCGCTGAGGGAGCCGCCGCGCGTCAGACCGGGACCGGTGAAATTGAGGATGTTCGAGCCGCCGCCGAACTGAATACCGTCGAAGAATTCGCTCTCGGTCACGTTGAGCGTTTGACCGTCGCCGAGGAGAGCGACTCTATCTTCGAACTGAATGGCGTCGAACGTGATGGCACCGGATTGCCCGGCTATCTGCAGGGCAAGCGCGCTGACGGCCCCGCTGTTGTTTTCTACGAGGCCGCCTTTGAATGTGATGCCATCCGCGCCGGCGTCGTTGCTGATGTCGATTGTCGGTGAGGTGGCGCTGTTGTTCTGAATGACGCCGCCGGTGTTGTCGATGACGTCGGGCGTATCGTTCCAGAAGTCGAGCACGGAACCCGACACGGCAGACATCGTGCCGCTATTCTTGAAATTGGAAATGGAGCCGACGATTTGGAACGTGTCTCCAGCGCCAGCGTTTGCGATCGTACCTTCGTTGATGAAGTCGATCATATCGTCTGCGGCGTTGGTGCCGAAGTCGATCGTCGCTTCAGGGCCGGTCGACTGAATGAGGCCACTTGCACGGTTGTGCAGCGTCGCGAGGTCGTTGTCTATGGTGATGGCAGCAGATGGGTGCGAGGCCGCCGAGCCAATGACGCCATAGTTGTCGACGAGGTTCGCATTGAGACCGATGAACAATGCGGCTCTGCTGCCGCCGCCGCCGAGGATCGTGCCATGGCTTGTGAGGCTTGAATTGAGGCCAAGATGGACGCCAAAGCCGGCAGTCGACGCACCTCCCGTTCCGCCCGTGCCTGCGGCGCCCCCGGCACCGCCGGTAACGGTCGTGCCCGCGCCGAGCGTAATGACGACGTCAACTGCACCGTTGACATAGAGGCCCGTTCCGCCAGTGCCGCCATCCGCATTGGTGGCGTTTGCGAGCGACGCCCCTCCCGCCCCGCCGTTTCCGCCTGTCAGCATCACATTGTTGAGTGTCACCACCGCACCAGCCGCTCCCGACATCAATTCGAGGCCGTCGCCACCGCTGCCGCCGTTGCCACCTTGCGCGTTGTCCGCAGCGTCACCGGCGACATCTCCAGCATTGCCGCCATTGCCACCTGTGCCCCCAGGAATCGTCGCGTTCGTCAGATTGATGATCACGCCGGACCCGGTTGCCAATATGCCCTCACGGCCGCGGCCTCCGAGACCGCCGCCGGTATCGGCTGCACCGTCCGGACTACCGTTGGAGCCCGCACCACCGTTGCCGCCAAAGACGAAGACTCCGCTGCCCGTCACCGTCGCGCCGCCGTTCGTCATGAATAGGCCGAAGCCGCCCCAGCCGCCGTCATTGCCGCCGTCGTTCGCGGAATCCGCGCCGCCCGCGCCACCGTTACCGCCGGTGAACGTCAGGCCGGAGTTCAGAATGACGTCAACGTTGGCTGCGGTCCATTGCACGGCATTGAGGCCGTCTTCGCCACCGAAGTTCAGGGCACCATCCGCACCATCGTCGCCGGTTGCGCCGGTCGTGATCGTCGTATCGGCGCCGGCGAAGATGGTTGCGGCACTCGCGGGTGCGGCGAACGCGAAAATTCCCACAGCGGCGTGACAGATGAACACTTTGAGTTGTGAGACGGGGTGCATGAAAATCCTGCCTAAAGTGAAGTCGGGGGCCCAGGAATCGCTTGTCCCACGCGCTCGCCCGCAATTCTTGGACTGCGCCAGGCGAACTGTGCCTCAAGCGAACGCGCGCTTGGTGCGTCGAACGTTTTTCGGCATTATCCGAATTGATTTCCACGCCGGTGTTGTTTGCGCGGCACAAGGGATTAACGGCAGCGATGAGTTTGCAAGCCCGCCTTCCGTCGACAAGCGAAGTGCCAACCGAGAAGCGGGCCGAACTTTGGCGCGAACGTGTTGCGGAGAAACTTCTGCGCATTACGTGGGATGTGCCGAACGATCAACTGTTTCACGCGGCAATGATTCCGGTGCTTTGCGCAGGCGACGTCGAAATCGCAGGAATCGAATCCGGCCCTTGCCTCTTGACCAACACGGAAGCCCACGCCCGCGAGAAGCAACACCGCTGCAGCATCCACATATTGACGAGCGGCCACCGCGCCGTCACCCGCCGCGCCGAAGGCGAAGTCGAACTGCGCAAGACGATGGGTATCGTCCTGGACGAGGGCAAATACTACCGCCATCGCTCCGACAACGATCTTATGCGCGCGCTCGTGCTCATGCTCCCGAAGCCGCGAATCGTGGAACGCGTGCCGGACTTCGAGCGCCTGATCGAGTCGCCGCTCGACATCTCGAGCGAGCCGTTCCGCTTGCTCCAATCGTTCTTGAACTTGCCGAGCGCCGGCGTCGAATTGAACGTGCCCGAACTCGCCCGCGTCAATGCCGACTATGTCGTCGATCTCGTCGTCATGTCGCTGTCCGGCCGCGCCGACGATGTGGAGGCACTCCAACGCCGGACGCTCCCCGAAACCCGCTACCGCGTCATCCTCGGCGAAATCGAGCGGGGCTTGGGCGATCCCAAGCTCTCGGGCAAAACCATCGCGGCCCGCATCGGCATCACCGAACGCTATTTGCAGCAGCTCATGGAGATGCACGGCGAGACGTTCTCGCACTTCGTCCTGCGGCAGCGCCTCGACAAGGCCGCCGCCCTGCTTGTCTCCAAGCGCAATCTGCGCATCTCGGAAATCGCGTTCCTGTGCGGGTTCTCGGACCTCTCCTACTTCAACCGCAGTTTTAAGAAGCGATTCGCCGAGAACCCGCGGGCTTATCGCAGGTGAGCTAGCCCCTCCCCAGCGCCCTTAACCACCCCGATTCCGCCCAGTTGCGGGATTTCCGGCTTTCTCCCAAGATGGGGGCCGTAGGGCTCGGGTGACAGGGCCGTGTACGGGGAGTGACGTGACGGCCAATTCCGCGCCCGCGCCTGGGTTCTTCGACCGGCTCCGCGCCTTCTACCTGCGCTCCGACGCGGCGAAGGGCTACGCGCTTCTATCCCCGGTGATGATCACCATGGTGATCCTGCTGGCAGCGCCCTTGATCCTGCTCGTCGTCTATTCGTTTTGGACCCAGAACGGCCTGCAGGTCGACACGACATTCACGACCGACCGCTACAGCGACGTCGTCGGCAAGCAGAGCTACCACGATATCTTCTGGCGCACGATCGGCACGTCGAGCTTGGTCACGCTCGTGACCGTCGGCCTCGCCTATCCCATGGCCTATTACGTCGCGTTCGGCGTGAAGAAGTACAAGTTCGTCTGGCTAATCCTTCTCACAATCCCGTTCTGGACCAGCTACCTGCTCCGCGCGTTTGCGTGGAAGGTGATCTTGGGCTTCAACGGCGTGATAAACTCCGGCCTGATGACCTTGGGGCTCATCCAAGAACCGCTGGAGTTCCTGCTCTACAACCAAACTGCCGTCGTCATCACGCTCGCACACGCCTACGCCGCCTTCGCGATCCTGCCGATCTACGTCTCGCTCGAAAAGATCGACCGCACGCTGCTTGAGGCGGCCGCAGACCTCGGCGACGGCGCTTGGGCGCGGTTCTGGCGAGTCACATTCCCGCTCTCACTCCCCGGCGTCATTGGCGCGGCCTTGTTGATCTTCGTGCCCACAACCGGCGACTACGTCACGCCGCAACTTGTCGGCGGACCCACCGGTCAAATGATCGCCTACTCGATACAAGTCCTGTTCTTGAAGGTCGGCGACTGGCCGCTTGGAGCGGCACTCGCGCTCTCGTCGATGGCCGCAGTCGGGATCCTCGTCATCCTCTTCGTCACCGCCATGCAGCTCGCCGTGAGGCAAATCCGATGACCAAGCCGACGCGCGCAGCCAAACGCATGGGCGATCCGGGCGGCATGCTCGCCATCTTCGCCATCGCCTATCTGCTGTTCCTATACATACCGGTCCTCTTCCTACCGGTCTTCTCGTTCAACGACTCGATCTTCGTCACCTTCCCGTTGAAAGGCTTCACCACGAAGTGGTACGAGCAAGCCTTCGCCGACGAAGACATGCTGCGCGCGCTCTACGCCAGCCTCCAAGTCGGCGCCGTCGCCTCCGTCACAGCGACGATCCTAGGGCTCCTCGGCGCCAAGGCCGTCACGCGCTATCGCATGCCGGGCCAAGGCTTGGTCACCGGCCTCATTATGTTGCCGCTCTTCATCCCCGAGATCATGCTCGGCATCGCGTTGCTGATCCTGGTCAATACACTCTTTATCCCGCTTGGCCTTTTCACGATCACGATCGGCCACATCATGCTCTGCACGCCATTCGCGATGGCGGTGCTGACTTCCCGCCTCGACGGCTTCGACAAGAGCCTGGAAGAAGCCTCCATGGACCTCGGCGAAACGCCGTGGATGACGTTCTGGCGCGTGACCTTCCCGCTCGTCGCGCCCGGCATCATTTCGAGCCTCCTGCTATCCTTCATCGTCTCCTTCGACGAGTTCCTGCTCTCCTTCTTCCTGCAAGGCCAGCAACCGACGCTCCCAGTCTACATCTGGAGCCAGCTGCGCTTTCCGAACAAATTGCCGGGCGTCCTCGCGCTCGGCGCCGTCATTCTGATCGTATCGTGCATTCTCGTCGTCGTCGCCGAATGGGTCCGACAGATCGGCACCGACGAACGTAAAGTAGGGGTCGCTTAAAGCCCGTCATGGCCGACAACATCATCCGCATCGAAAACGTGACCAAGCAGTTCGCCGGCGGCGTCAAAGCGGTCGACAGCGCGAACTTCAACATCGAGCGCGGGGAGTTCTTCTCGCTCCTCGGCCCCTCGGGCTGCGGAAAGACCACGCTGCTGCGCATGATCGCGGGCTTCGAATTCCCGACCGACGGCGAGATCTTTATCGACGGCCAAGCCTCCGCGCTGATCCCGTCTTACAAGCGCCCGACGAACATGGTGTTTCAGTCGTACGCGATCTTCCCGCACCTGAACGTCTTCGACAACATCGCCTACGGCCTGCGCAAAGACCGGCTCTCGGGCCGCGAACTCAGACGCCGCGTCGACGAGGCGCTCGCGATGATCCACCTCGAAGGCTTCGGCAGCCGGCGCGGCGATCAACTCTCGGGCGGTCAACGCCAGCGCGTGGCACTCGCCCGCGCCCTCATCAAGCGCCCGAAAGTCCTGCTGCTCGACGAGCCCCTCGGTGCGCTCGACAAAAAGCTGCGCGAAGAGATGCAGATCGAGCTGCGCGAACTGCAAAAGAACGTCGGCATCACCTTCGTCTTCGTGACCCACGACCAAGAAGAAGCGCTGTCGATGTCGGACCGCATCGCCGTCATGGGCAAAGGCGTCGTCCTGCAAATCGCCCCGCCGAAGGAACTATACGAAGCACCGAACTCGGTCGAAGTCGCAACCTTCATCGGCAACATCAACCTGATCGAAGCAACCGTGAAAGCGATCGCCGGCAGCGAAGTCACGCTTGAAGGCGCGGGCTTCGGCCAATTCCGCGCCCAGTCCGTAGATGGCCTCAAGGTCGGCCAAAAGATTACCGCCGCCATCCGCCCGGAAAAGCTAAGCCTCACGGCAAGCCGCCCCGGCGGCAACTACGTCGAAGGCACAATTAAAGCCAGCGCCTATCTCGGCGACCGCAGCCACCATCACGTCCACATCAAGGGCCGCCCGACGCCACTCGCCGTCGCCGCCCAAAACATGGACCGCTCGATGACCAACGGCTTCGACGCGTCCAGGCCCGTCTACGTCACCTGGGACCCGCGCTCGCTGATTTTGCTGAAGAGTTAGGCAATCGCCATCGCACCGAACGGCACAACTTTGTTGTCGACGTCGTGGCCGATGTCGGCACGTCCTAGATAAGGTATCCCCGACCGCTCGCACCAATACTCCACGACCTCGACTTCGGTCTTGCAGAACGGCGGATCGTTCTCGGGAATCTGCGAACAGCGGCCAAGCTTGATCCCTGCGAGCTTACGCATCTCCGCATTCGATGTGATGTGAAACAACATGCGGTCGATCGAGTACATGTACTCCGCCACATCTTCGAGCAGCAGCACATGACCGCTAAGATCGGGCATGTACGGCGTGCCGATCAACTCGCCCAGCGTCTTCATGTTGAACGCGGCGCACTTCTCACCGGACGCAACGGTCGGCTCCAGCGTCTCCGCAACGCGGCGCGAGAGGAACGACAGCGCACGCCGCACGGCCCCCTCGCCGCCTGCGCGCGACATGTCCGTCGGCATCGGTCCGTGCACGATGCCGGCAAACCCGCGCCCGTACAGCGCACCGAAGATCGACCCCATATCGCTGTAGCCTAGGTAGGTTTTCGTCCGTGCCTCGGCGCCGAGCCGCGGCATCACCCGCTCCAGGATCCGGCACGACCCGTAGCCGCCGCGCGCGAACCAAACCGCATCGACCGACGGATCGCTCGCGACTTCAAGAAACGCCTCCGCCCGCGCAACATCGTCGCCGGCAAAATGCCCCGACGACAAGTGGCACTGCGGATGAAAGGTCAGCGCGACCTCCGGAAACTCCGCCGCAGCCAGAGCCTTCACCCGCTCCGCCACCGCCGGATCGAGCCGGTTTGCGGGTGCGACGACGCCGATATTCAAAGGCTTACCCGTCATGAACGAACCATTGTCGGCAAGGGTCCCATATGCGATCACACGGCCGATGAGCTTGAATCGAAACGCACGATATTTCTTCTGCGGCATCGGCGGTAGCGGAATGTTGCCGCTCGCGCTGATTCTGCGCGGCGCAGGCTACACGGTGGACGGCTCCGACCGCTCGCTCGATCAGGGCCGCTTGGGCACGAAATTCGAATTCCTGAAGTCGCGCGGCATCGGCCTGTTCGCCCAAGACGGCAGCGGCCTCACGGCCAAGGATCAAATCCTCGTCACCTCGGCTGCGATCGAAGACACCGTCCCCGACGTGCAAGCCGCCAAACGCCTAGATCTGCCGATGCTCAGGCGCGCGAACCTGCTAGCCGACATCTTCAACGCGGCCCCGCAAAGCGTCGCTATCGGCGGCACCAGCGGAAAATCGACAACGACCGGCATGGTAGGCTGGATCCTTCACCAAGCAGGACTGAAGCCGACCATCATGAACGGCGCGGTGATGAAGAACTTTGCCGGCCCCGACAACCCGTTCGCCAGCGCCACCGTCGGCCCGGGCGACACGTTCGTCAGCGAAGTCGATGAAAGCGATGGCTCGATCGCGCTCTACACGCCGCGCGTCGCGGTCGTGACGAACATCTCGCTCGACCACAAATCGATGGCCGAACTACGCACGCTGTTCCGCGATTTCATTGGCAAGGCGAAGGTACCGGTCCTAAACCTCGACAACGACGAGACCAAAGCGCTCGCAACCGACGCCAAGAACGCGCTGACCTTCAGCATGAGCGACCTTCGTGCCGACCTGTTCGCAGGACGCCTCCGCCCCGCGCCAGACGGCATCGCCTTCGAAGTGAGCGAACGCGACACCGGCATCCGCCTCGACACGAAGATCCTGACGCCTGGCACACACAACGTCGCGAACGCGCTGGCAGCGCTCGCCGCCGCGCGCGCCTGCGGCGTCTCGCTGCCAGACGCGGTCGCTGCATTGAGCAGATTCGGCGGCATCAAACGCCGCTTCGAGATCGTGGGCACGAAGAAAGGCATCACCGTCATCGACGACTTCGGCCACAACCCCGATAAGATTGCGGCCACCCTGAAGACGCTGCACGCCTTTCCGGGCCGCCTGCTGGTGATGTTCCAGCCACACGGCTTCGGCCCACTGAAACACATGAGGCACGAACTCATCGACTGCTTCGCCCAAGAACTTCACCAAGATGATGTGCTCGTCATGCCCGACCCCGCCTACTACGGCGGCACGACCACGCGCGAAGTGACAAGCGAACACATCGTCAAGGGCGTGCGCGACAAAGGCCGCGAAGCTCATCACATTCCCGCCCGAGCCGACTGCGGCGAGACGCTGGTCGCGCTCGCCAAACCCGGGGACCGCATCGTCATCATGGGCGCCCGCGACGACACGCTTTCGGAGTTCGCGGCAAGCGTGCTGCAGAGGCTTTAAGCCGGCAGCGGTCCGATCAACGCCTCGAAGCGCCCCCGCACATCGCGCTCGATGCCGCTGAGCGCTTGCTCGACCTCCTCGAACGAAGGATAGCCCGCAACGCGTGCGACCAGATTGCGAAGCGAGAGCGAGGCATCTGCCGCATTCACCTCGCCCTCGATCGTCAAGCGCAGAACCTGCGTGACGTTCTGGTAGAGACGCGCCGCAGCCTCAAGCCGTTGCGCATCCTCGGCGTTGAGACACCCTCTTGCCGCAAGCGCTTGCAGTGCGGCGAGCGTATTGACGCTGAGCACCGACGCATCGGTCATGCCGTACACAAGCTGCAGGCCCTGTGCGATGAACTCGATGTCGAACAAGCCGCCCTTCGCCTCCTTCAGATCCCACGGCGACTTCGCGGGCCGTTCGCGGTCGAGCCGGCCCCGCATATCCGCGACGTCGGCCAAGACTTGCTTCGTGTCGCGCCGGGCCGTAAGCGCGGTACGAATGACGCCCTCGACACGCGATCTGAGATCGGCGGGCCCCGCAACCACCCGGGCTCGCGTGAGCGCGAGCCGCTCCCAGGTCCATGCCTCCTCCGCCTGATATTTGGCAAAGGTCTCGAACGACACCGCCACCGGCCCTTTGTTGCCGGAGGGTCTGAGCCGCATGTCAACGTCGTAGAGCCCGCCTTCGCCCGTCATCACGGTCAGCGCCGAAATCAGCCGCTGGGATGCCCGCGCGAAATAGAGACTTGGCGCAAGCGGCCGTGCGCCGTCGGATCCGGTTGCTTCCTTCGGATGGTCGTAGACGAAGATCAGATCGAGATCCGACGCCGCCGTCATCTCGCGGCCGCCCAAGCGGCCCATCGCAATGACCACCATCCCGCCGCCAGGAACATGCCCGTGCGCCGACGCAGTCGCCTCCGTCACGGCGGCATCGAGCGCCACGATCACGGCCTCGGCAACGTCCGCATTGGCGTACCCGGCCTGCATGCCGTCGATCTCGCCCCGCAAGAGCTGGAGCCCCACGCGAAACTGCTGATCCTTCGTCCAGCGCCGCACCACGTCGAGCTTGTCCTCGAACGTCTTCGCCGGTTTCATCAGCACGGCGAGGCTCTCGGCGAGCTCGGCCAGCGTCGGTTGATGCCTCAGAAAATCGACGTCGATGAGAACATCGAGCAAGCCCGGCCGCGCCGCCAAATGATCGGCGAGCCGCGGCGCCGTCCCCACGATCTCGGCGATCAGATCGAGCAGCCGCGGATTCGAGTAGAGCAACGCGAACACCTGCACGCCCGAGGGCAGACCGCTCAAGAACTTGTCGAACCGCGTGAAGGCGATGTCGGGGTTCGCCGTTTTGCCCAACGCCTGCAGCAACAGCGGCATCAGCGCCGTCAGCTTCTCGCGCGCTTTTTCGCTGCGCGTCGCGCGGATGCGCCCGTGATGCCAGCCGCGGATCGTGGCCGACAAGGCCTCGGGTTGGCTGAAGCCGAGCTTGCGCAGGGTGGCCACCGTTTCCGGATCTTCATCGACGCCGGTGAAGACCAAGCTTCCCGACTCCTGCGACAGCGACGGCTTGCCTTCGAACAGCTTGCCGTAGTGCGCCTGCACCCTGACCAAATGATCCTGCAGCGTATCCGCAAACGTCTGCGTCACCGCAAAGCCCATGAATCGCGCGACGTTGCTCAAGCCCTCGGCCGATTTCGGCAGCGAGTGCGTCTGCTCGTCTTCGATCATCTGCAGCCGATGCTCGAGCGCCCGCAAGAATTCGTAGGTCTCCGTCAGGTCGGCGCGCGTCTCTTCCGCGATGATGTTACGCGATGTCAGCGCTGCCAGCGCCTCCACCGTTCGCGACCGACGAAGCGACGGTATCCGCCCACCCAATATCAGCTGCTGCGTCTGCGCGAAGAACTCGATCTCGCGAATGCCGCCGCGTCCGAGCTTGATGTTGTGTCCGCCAACCGCGATCTCGCCGTGACCGCCATGCGCATGAATCTGCCGCTTGATCGAGTGAATGTCCTCGATCGCGGCATAGTCCAGATACTTGCGCCAGACGAACGGCTCCAGATTGGCGAGAAAGCCGCGCCCTTCCTCAAAGTCGCCCGCACAGGGCCGCGCCTTGATCATCGCGGCCCGCTCCCAGTTCTGACCCATCGTCTCGTAGTAGGTCTCGGCCGCACGCGTCGACACGGCGATCTGCGTCGACCCGGCATCGGGCCTCAGGCGAAGGTCGCAGCGAAACACATAGCCATCCGCCGTCGCTTCCTGCATCAAGGCGACCGTCGCCTGGGTCAAGCGCACGGCGAACTCGCGCGGCTCGACGTTGCTGGCAACCGGCAGGCGTTCGGCGTTGAAGTAGCAGCTGAAGTCGACGTCACTGGAATAGTTCAGCTCGTGGGCCCCGTACTTTCCCATGGCAAGAAAGAACAGCGCGCTCTCTTCGGCCGGTTCGATCGCGTCCTGCGGCGCAAACCGCCCGCGCCCGATCGCCTCGATCATCGCGTAGCGCAACGACGAGGCCAGTGCTGCATCCGCAAGCCGCGTGAGCGCGCCCGTCACCTCGTCCAAATCCCATACGCCGCCGAGATCGGCGAGCGCAATCAGCAGCGAAGCCCGCCGTTTCACTTCGCGCAAGCGCCGCATCATGTCGCCACGCGAAGGCGCTTCGTCGAACCTCAGGCTTGCAAGCTGCGCCGCCAACGCGACGCGCGGATCGCCCGAAAGATCGCGCTCGATGCTGTCGGCTTCGCGCTCCAACAAGCGCGCCAGATAAGGACTGTTCGATGCCGCCGCGCCGATCAGTTCGCGCAAGCGTCCGTCGCCCGCCCGTTCGCCGAGCGCCTCAAGAGTGCGCGCCGCGCGATCCGCATCGAACACCTGCGGCAGCCGGTTGATACGTGAGATAAAGGACCCGCTCATCGCACTCGTTTTGCCTCAACCGGACGCAACGCGCACGCCCAAAAAGAAGCGGCCCCGAGCGTTTCCGCTCGAGGCCGCCTCTATCGTTCGTAGAACGAGAGGCTTAGACGATACCCGCCGCCGCCTTCAGCGTCTTCGCCGGGCGGAAACGCAGCTTCTTCGATGCCTTGATCTTGATCGCTTCGCCGGTCCGCGGGTTACGGCCCATGCGCGCCGGGCGCTTGGCAACCGTGAAAACGCCGAAGTTACCGATCGGGAGCTTTCCACCGCCCTTGAGGCCCTTGAGGCTCGCTTCGATCGTGCCGAACACGAGTTCGATCACGCGCTTCGCTTCTGCCTTGGGAAGGTCTCCGCCACGTTTGGCGACGGCGAGGATAAAGTCCGATTTGCTCATTTGGGTTCTGCCCCTCAACTTGGGTGTGGGTTGCGCGACCTCGGAACGAGATCAGCGATAGATGTGGGTGTAACAGACAGACCTTAAGCAATCTACAAAAATGCATCGTTTTACCTAGACTTTTTGTGCCCGGTCGGCGGGAAAGTGTGTGTTTTTGCGGTTTTCTGGGTATCAGATGCAAAAAAGCGTTGCCCCATCTTGCTATTTCATCGTCGCAGAGGCTGCCTTTCGCGCCCATACCGATTCGGGTGGTGCTTTTCGCGAACGCGCCTGCTCTAACTGAAGCGACCATTCACCGACTCACTTTGGCTCATGAAACTCGCGACCTTCACCGAATCCCACCGCCGCCGCATCGGCCTCGTCGAGGGCGACACGATCGTCGACCTCGCCGCCGCAGCCCCCAACCTGCCCCAAGCAATGATCCCGTTCCTGCGCGCGGGCGCCCAAGCAATGGAGGCCGCGCGTGCCGCCGCCGCGAGCGGCAAGGGCCGCCTACCCCTCTCCAAAGTGCGCCTGGAAGCGCCCGTTCCGCGGCCCGGCAAAGTGCTCGCGATCGGCCTCAACTACGCCGACCACATCCGCGAGGGCGGCCGCCCGATGCCGGAGCACCAGATCTGGTTCGCCAAACAAGCGACCTGCATCGTAGGCCCCGCCGATGCGATCCAGATCCCGAAAGTCTCCGACAAGATCGACTACGAAGCGGAACTTTGTCTTGTCGTCGGGCGCAAGTGCCGCCACGTTCCCGCTGCCCGCGGCTTCGAAGTCATCGCGGGCTTCATGTGCGGCAACGATGTCAGCGTGCGCGATTGGCAGCAACGCTCCCCCACGATGATGATGGGCAAGGGCTTCGACACGCACGGACCGACGGGCCCCTGGATCGTAACGCCCGACGAAGTCAAAGACGTCCACGCGCTGCCGATCCGCTGCGTCGTCAACGGCGAGACGCTACAGAGCGCGTCAACCGCCGAGATGGTGTTCAAAATCCCGGCCCAAATCGAGCATTTGACCGCAGCTTTCACGCTTGAGCCCGGCGACGTCATCTTCACGGGCACGCCGGCAGGCGTCGGTATCTACCGCAAGCCGCCCGTACTGCTGAAGGCTGGCGACAAAGTCCGCGTCGAAATCGATGGTATCGGCGCCATCGAGAATATCTGCGAGAACGAACGCGGGGAAACCACGATCGTATGACCGCCGGCAACGCGCCCCCAACGACGACGCCACTGTCGCGCGCCGGACAACTCGGCTGGGCTGCGTATCAGCTCGCCTCCAGCCCCTACTTCGTGATCGTCAACATCTTCGTCTTCAACGCGTATTTCCAAAGACACGTCGTCGGCGACAATGTGCAGGGTCAAGTGATCTGGGGTTACACCCAGGCGCTCGCCGGCGTGATGATCCCCTTGCTCGCGCCGATCCTAGGCGCGCTTGCCGACGCCTACGGCCCGCGCAAGCCCGGCCTGATCTGGTTTTCGGTGGCCGCAATCCCCGCCATGATCGCGCTCTGGTTCGTGACGCCGGGCGCCGTCGCGCTCGGCTTCGCTGCGATCGTGGTTGCAGCCGTGGCGATGGAGTGTGCCTCCCTCTATCACAACGCGATGCTGACCAGTGTCGCCACCGAGCGCAATGTCGGCTTCATCAGCGGCCTCGCCTACAGCTTCGACTACATCGGCAGCGTCAGCGTCTTCTTGCTCTGGCTGGCCCTGCCTGCGCTCGGCGTCCTGACGCTGTTCGACGGCCCCTTCGCCCACGAACGCCTCGCGGGCCCGCTGGCCGTGCTCTGGCTCGTGCTCTTCTCGATCCCGCTCGTCCTCTACACGCCCGACGTGCCGCACACCGGATTGAGCGTCACGAGCGCCATCCGAAAGGGCTTGAGTCAACTCGCCCACACGATCTCGCGCGTCACGCACTACCAGAATCTCGCAAGCTACCTCGTCATCCGCGCGATCTACGCCGACGGCATGAGCGCCGTCTTCTCGTTCCTTGCCGGATACTTAAGCGGCGTGTTCGGCTGGGAGACGATGAAGATCGGCCTTTACGCGTTGATCGTGCTCACCGTTCCGATCTTCACATCGTTCGCAGCCGGCTGGATCGACGACAAGATCGGTTCGAAGCGGGCGATCCAGATCAGCCTGCTCATCTTTACGCTCGCCGTGCTGGGCTCGATCAGCACGACGCCGAATGAATACCTGTTCTTCTTCCCGGTGACCGACGAGTTACGCAACCAGCAACTGCCGTTGATCGGCCCGTGGCTCGCCATCTTCGGCTTCGCCCAGTTCCCGGAACAGGTCAGCCTGACGTTCTCGCTGATCGGCGGTGCGTTCGTAGGTCCGGTGCTCGCCTCAAGCCGCACGATGGTCGCGCGCCTTTCTCCGCCGTCGATGATCTCGGAGGTCTACGGCCTCTATACGTTGACCGGAAAGGCGACCGCCTTCGCCGCGCCGTTCCTCGTGGCCGTCGTCACGTCGGCAACGCAGAACCAGCGGGTAGGCTTTGCCGTGATCCTTGTGTTTCTGGTGCTGGGACTCGTTGGCCTTTCGTGGGTCCGGGAAGAACGCGCCGAGGCTGCGCCGCGATAGCGGCGGGCGCATCTTCGAATTCCGGGAACGACAGCGTCGCGAGCAAACCCGGCCGCGCGTCTTCGAGCCTGATCGTCGCGTCATGCATCCGGGCAACGGCGGCAACCAAGCTCAGGCCCAAGCCCGAACCAGGCGTATTGCGCGCCCGCTCCAGCCGCACGAACCGGTCGAGCACGCGCTCGCGGTCGCCCTCGGGAATGCCGGGCCCTGTATCGCGCACCGAAAACGTCGGCCGGTGATCGCGCCCACTCTCCGCAGCCGACACCGTCACCGCACCGCCCTTGGGCGTGTACTTGAGTGCGTTCTCGACCAGGTTTGCCGCCGCTCGCGCCAGCAGACTCCGGTTCCCGCGAACCATGACCTTCGCCGGAGCGATGAACTTCAGCGAAATGCCGCGATCTTCCGCGACCGGCTCATAGAGATCGGCGATGTCGTGAATGACCTCGCTCAAGTCGACAGGCTCAAGCGTGTCGCGATGCGCGCCGGTTTCGGCTTCCGCAATCAAGAGCAACGAATTGAACGTCGAGATCAGACCGTCCGCCTCGCCGATCGCGCTCTCGAGCGCCGCCATCGTCTCCTCGCGCGACTGGTTGCCGATCAAAGCGCCCTCGAGCTTGTTCCTGAGTCTGTTCAGCGGCGTGCGCAAATCGTGTGCAATGTTGTCGGCGACCTCGCGCATCCCCATCATCAACCGCTCGATCTGCTCGAGCATCTGGTTGAGGTTCGTCGCAAGCCCGTCGAGCTCGTCGCGGTTGCCCATCACCGGAATGCGCCGGGTCAGGTCGCCCGACATGATGTCCCGGCTGGTGCGGTTGATCGTCTCCAACCGGCGCAGCACGTTGCGGCTCATCCACACGCCGCCCACGATGCCGATCAGCGCGGTGATGCCCATCGCCCATGTCAGCGTCGAACGAACCGCATCCCCGATCGCGTTCACTTCTTTCGTATCGCGTCCGACGAGCAGGCGATACCCGCCCGGCAACGTTACTTGAATCGCGCGGCCCGGACGCTTCTCCCGCTCCGCATCGTCCTCGCGTTGATAGGTGAAGTTGATCCAGTCGGGCTTCGTCTGCACCGCGTCGGGCGGCCAGCGGGTCAGGTTTCCCGCCATCGGCACTTCACCCGCCGTCAGGAGATAGAGACTGTTGCGCAGGCTCTGGCGCGCCGCGCGTTCCACGATAATCGTGCGCAAGCCGATGATACCGAAACGCTTGTAGTGCTCGCCGAGACCCTGAACCTCGGCATTGATCGTCTCGTCCGACAGCGTCGCGAGCGACCCCGTGGTGCGCCAATAGATGAACCCCAAAACCACCGACACCGACACGGCGAACAGAAACAGGTAGGCGGCCGCCAACCTGAACGTCGCCGTGCGGAAGACGTCAAGAAAGCGCACGGAGCGAGTACCCGGCGCCGCGCACCGTGTGCAAAAGGGCATCGTTGAAGCCCTTGTCGATCTTCGCGCGCAGGCGCGAAATGTGCACGTCGATCACGTTTGTTTGCGGATCGAAGTGATACTCCCACACGTTCTCGAGCAACATCGTGCGCGTGACCACCTGGCCCGCATGCCGCATCAGATACTCGAGCAGCAGAAACTCCCGCGGCTGCAAATCGATCCGTTGTCCGCCGCGCGTCGCCGTGCGGGACAAAAGATCCAACTCCAGATCGCCGACGCCAAGCTTCGTCGTCACCGTATCGTTGCCGTTGCGCCGGACCAGCGCGTCGATCCGCGCAAGAAGCTCGACGAACGCATAGGGCTTCGCCAGATAGTCGTCGCCGCCGGCCCGCAAGCCTTTCACGCGGTCGTCGACCTCGCCGAGCGCGCTCAAGAACAGCACCGGCGTCTTGTTGCCTTCGTCGCGCATGCGCCGCACCATCGACAAGCCGTCGAGGCGCGGCATCATCCGGTCGACCACGGCGACGTCGTAATTGCCGGCCATCGCGAGGTGTAAACCGTCCTCGCCGTCGCCGGCGTGATCGACGATGTGACCGCTCTCCTTCAAGCCGCGCGTCAGATACGCGGCCGCCTCGCGGTCGTCTTCAACCACTAGAATTCGCATCGTTCAAAGCGTCCTTTGTTGGGGGGATGAAGGACGAGGGGCAGGCCTTGAGCCCGCCCCTGGAATGCCTTTTCCGCCTTATTTGATCTTCACGGGCACGTAGACCCGTTGGTTCTCGCCACGCTCCACAAACAGGAGGACCGACGGCCGCTTCTGCGCTTTCGCCTGAGAAACCGCCGCGCTGACGTCCGTCACCGCACGAACTTCGTTGCCGCCCACCGCGACGATGCGATCGCCGGCGCGCAGACCGCGCTCCGCCGCATCGCTGTCGGGATCGACGTCGGTGATCAGCACGCCCTTTTCGCCGCCGTCGAGACCGAACTCCTGCCGCACGATCGGCGTGATCGCCGTGAGGCCAAGACCCAGCGCCGAGACCTGCGCTTGACCCGGCTTACCGTCGACGCCGCCCTTCGTGCGCGGATCGAGCTTCGAAAGCTTCTGCTCGTCCGGCCGCTTGGCGATCGTCACCGAGATCGTCAGTTCGCGGTTGTCGCGCCAGACGACGAACGATGCCGTTTCGCCGGCCTGCAACGCGCCGACGCGGCGCGTCAGGTCGCGGTTGTCCTTGACCACGGTGCCGTTCATCTTCAGCACGACGTCGCCTTGCTTGAAGCCGGCCTTCTGCGCAGGGCTTCCGTCGATGACTTCGGCCACGATTGCGCCGTTGGCGTTCGGCAAGCCCAGCGCCTGCGCCGCATCCTCGCTCAGGCTCTGGATCTGCACGCCCAGCCAGCCGCGCGTGACGGAACCCGACTTACGCAGTTCGTCGACGATCCGGCGCACCGTATTCGATGGGATCGCAAAGCCGATGCCCGCGCTCGTGCCCGACGGCGAGTAGATTGCCGTGTTCACGCCGATGACGCGCCCCGACATGTCGAACGTCGGACCGCCGGAGTTGCCGCGGTTGATCGCGGCGTCGATCTGCAAATAGTCTGTATACGTCGTACCGCCGACGTCGTCGCGGCCGCGCGCCGAAACGATACCGGCCGTTACCGTGCCGCCCAAGCCGAACGGATTGCCGACGGCGAGCACCCAGTCGCCGACGCGCACCTTGCTGTCGTCGGCAAACGTCACGGCGGGAAACTTGTTGTTGCCGTCGATCTTAATGAGCGCCAAATCGGTCGCCTCGTCGCGGCCGATGATACGCGCCTTGTGCTTCTTGCCGTCTGAGAACGTGATTTCGATTTCGGTCGAATTGGCGACCACGTGGTTGTTCGTGACGATGTAGCCGGTCGAATCGACGACGAAGCCCGAACCCTGCACTTCGCCGCGCGGCCGGTTACGCTGGTTCGGCCCGCCGCGGCGGTACCTCTCGAAGAACTCGCGCAGCGAGGGCGGCAGATTTTCCAGCTCGTCGTCCGAGACATCCGGCTCGCCGCCGCCGGTCACTTTCGCTTTCAAGCTGACGACCGCAGGCGATACGCGCTCCACGATGTCGGCCAGGCTCGGCATATAGCCGCTCGCCGCGAGCATCATCGGCGCCGGCGCCGCAACGGTCAGCGCCGCGGTCGGCGCGGGATCGGCGACTGCCGCAGGCCCTCCGCCGCCCCAAACGAAACCGGCGACCACGCCACCCATGGCGGCAAGCGCGAGGGCGGCGGCGCTCGCAACGAGAACGCGCGTGCGAGGCTGAGATGCGGGGACGGCTTCAGACGAAGCTTCGGCGGACATCGACTTCTCCTTGGAACCAGCGTGGCGGCCCGCCCCATCCGGGGGCCCCACAACGCTCAGTATATAGGATCAAAAAGATGGCTCAAATCTGTCTAACAGATTAACTCAGCGTCATGTCACGCCGATTTGAGGCGTTTACTCGCCTTTGTGCTGCCAAAGGCCCTGCTCTTTCAACGAGCGGGCGACTTCAGGCGGCATGTAGTTCTCATCGTGCTTGGCGAGCACGGTGGACGCTTCGAACACGCCATCCGCACGGAAAGCACCGGTTACGACAACGCCTTGGCCCTCGCGAAACAGATCGGGCAGGTCCTTCGAGTACGTCACCGCGACTTCTTCGGCGTTGTCGGTGACTTTAAAACGCACCTCCATCCCGCCGGGACGTTCGATGCTGCCCTTCGACACGAGACCGCCAAGATTGATCGTCTTGCCCGCCTCGACGTTTCGCGCCTTGGCTTCGCTCGGCGAATAGAAATAGAGAACCGAATCCCCGAGCGCGAACACGACCATCACCGTGGCCAGTACGGCGGCACCCAAAGAGCCAAAGAGAAATGCGACGCGGCGCTGACGGCGGGTCATGACACGAGGCATATAAGTTCGCGGCCGATCAGGGCAAGCCTCACGGAGCCGCCAGCCGTGCGGCGAAAAATCCGTCCGTTTGGTCCCGCACGGGCGTCAGGTCCACCACCCCATCGATCCGCCAACCCGGATGACGCCTCAAGAAAGCGTCGATCTGCTCGCGCCGCTCGCACGGCAGCACCGAACAAACCGCATAGATCATGCGTCCACCAGGGCGCGTGAGCTCCACGCCGCGGTCAAGCAACCGCACCTGCGCGTCGCAATAGCCGCGCAACCGCACCCCATCGAGCGTCCACTTGGCTTCCGGATTGCGCCGCCATGTTCCGCTGCCCGAACACGGCGCGTCGATGAACACGATGTCCGCGCCGTCACCGATCGTTTGGACGAGGG
Organism: uncultured Flavobacteriaceae bacterium; assembly: GCA_964647355.1. Lineage (GTDB taxonomy): Bacteria > Pseudomonadota > Alphaproteobacteria > Micropepsales > Micropepsaceae > SZUA-430. The sequence goes on from CAZYGK010000053.1 coordinate 19,445, forward strand.
CCGCCCCATAGGGATCACCGGCCCGCGCGATGATCGTGGCTCCGGCCCGCTCCGCACGGGGAACCAAGGGCTGCAAGCGCGCCGGGTCGATATCGCAGGCGAGCACGCGCCCTTCGTTCTTCATGGCCGCGGCAAGCGCCAGCGCCTTCCCGCCGCCGCCCGCCGCAAGATCGACGACGACGTCGCCGGGTTTCGCGTCCGCCAGCAGAACCGCACGCTGCGATGCCTCATCTTGAATCTCGACGCGCCCTTGGAGGTAGCAGTCGAGCTTCGTCACCTTCGCGTCTGCCCCCACCGCAATGCGAACGCCGAACGGGACCGCCGCCAGAGCGGTCGCCGCGATCGAAGCCTGCGTCAACTCGGCGAGCACCGCTTCTCGCGTGGCCTTGAGCGCATTCACCCTGAGATCGAGTGGCGCCCGTGCGTTCAACGCGGCCATCTCTTCACTAACCCGGTCGCCGAACTGTTCGCGAAGCGCGCCGTGCAGCCACTCGGGATAGTTGCCACGTATCCACGGCTCGCCGGGTGCCCGCGCATCCGCAAGATGCGCGACCTCCGACGACGTCAAACCGCCGAGCGCGTGCGCGCCGTCCGTACACAGAGCAATGATGGCATCCAAGCCCAATCCGTCGGCAACCGCCAGCGAGCCGATCACAAGCGCCCGCGCCCGTTCGTCCTGCATGCGAAACGCACACTCGTTCCGGCGCCTCAGCACCGCATAGACGCGCTCGGCTATCGCGGCACGATCCTTCGACCCGGCAAACCGGTGCGCCTTGCCCCACGCGGCCAGCGCACGATCGGCCGCCGCCCGCCGCGCGAACATCTCGTTCAGAACCTCAACCGCGGCGGCGAGGCGTGCGCCCGGTGTCACTAACCCGACATCGGATAGTTAGGCGACTCGCGCGTCACCGAGATCGAGTGCGGATGGCTTTCGCGCAGACCCGCGGAGGAGATCCGAACGAACTTCGCTTGTCTCTGGAAGTCCGCGACCGTCTTCGATCCCGTGTAACCCATCGACGCGCGCAAGCCGCCGACCAGCTGATGCACGACGCTCGAGATAGGCCCCTTGTACGGCACCTGACCTTCGACGCCTTCCGGCACCAGCTTCAGCGTGTCGTTTACTTCCGCCTGGAAGTAGCGGTCCGCCGAACCGCGCGCCATAGCACCGAGCGATCCCATCCCGCGATAGGATTTGTACGAACGGCCCTGATAGAGAAAAACTTCGCCGGGGCTCTCATCGGTGCCCGCAAACAACGAACCCAGCATCGCGCAATTCGCACCCGCCGCGATCGCCTTCGCAAAATCGCCGGAGTATTTGATCCCGCCGTCGGCGATCACCGGCACTCCGCGCGGCCGCGTCGCGCTCACGACATTCACGATCGCCGTCAGCTGCGGCACGCCCACGCCCGCGACCATGCGCGTCGTACAGATCGAGCCCGGCCCGATGCCGACCTTGATCGCATCCGCACCCGCATCCATCAGCGCCGTCGCCGCTTCCGCCGTCGCGACATTGCCCGCGATGACTTGCGTCTCGTTCGACATGCGCTTGATCTTGGCGACCGCCTCGATCACGCGCGCCGAGTGACCGTGCGCCGTATCGACGACGACGACGTCCACGCCCGCCGCCAGCAACGCTTCCGTCCGCGCCATGCCGTCCGCACCGACCGTCGTCGCCGCACCGACGCGCAACCGTCCTTGCGCATCCTTCGCCGCATTCGGATGCGACTCGGCCTTCTCGATGTCCTTGACCGTAATGAGACCGACGCAACGATACTGATCGTCGACCACGAGCAGCTTCTCGATGCGGTGCTGGTGCAACAGCCGCTTCGCCTCGTCCATGCCGATATTCTTCGTGACCGTGACGAGCTTTTCCTTCGTCATCAGCTGCGACACCGGCTGCCGCAAATCGGTCGCAAAGCGCACGTCGCGATTGGTGAGAATACCGACCAACTTTCCAGTCTTCGGCTCGACGACGGGAATACCCGAAATGCGATGCGTCTCGCGCAGCGTCCGCGCCTCGGCCAGCGTCGCGTCAGGCGCAATCTGGATCGGATTGAAGACGATACCGCTTTCGAACTTCTTCACTTGGCGGACATGCGTCGCCTGCTCCTCCGGCGTCATGTTGCGGTGGATAACGCCCATGCCGCCAGCCTGCGCCATCGCGATCGCAAGCCTTGCTTCCGTCACCGTGTCCATCGCGGCCGAGAGTAGAGGCACCGCGAGTTCGATCGTTTTCGTGAGTTTCGTGCGCGTGTCCGCCTGACCCGGCAACACGTCGGACGCGC
>CAZYGK010000054.1:0-13476 GCA_964647355.1 uncultured Flavobacteriaceae bacterium
GGAAACGTCTCGATCAGCATCTCATTCGCCTTCGGCAAAACAGACCGAATGCGCTGGATCGCGAGCCACTCTTTCACCTGATCCGGCAAGGACTGCCAGCGCTGCGGATCGGCGATCATCTCGCGCACGCGCTGCGCGAGGAAGGTGGACAGCGGAAACTTGCCGCCCTCGAACGACGGGATGCGCGGATCGCCCGGCGGCCCCGGCGTCACAATCGCCTCGCTTTCGACGATCGACTCGAACCGCAATATCTGCCCAGCAAAAAGGAACGTATCCCCGGGTAGAAGCTGCTGCAGAAACCACTCCTCGACTTGCCCCAACACGCGCCCCGCATATGTCGCGCGCGGGCCCCGATAGTGCCGCACGACCCGCACCTTTAGCATCGGCACCTCGACGATCGTGCCGCAGTTCAGCCGATAACGCTGCGCCACTTGGGGGCTCGCCACGCGCCAAAGCCCCTCCACCGTTTGCTTCAGCTTCGCATAGCGCTCATAAGCCCGAAGCGCGTAACCGCCGGTCGCCACATAATCCAAAACCCGGTCGAAGTCCGCGCGCGGCAACTGAGCGTACGGCGCCGCCGTCCTTACCTCCTCATAGAGCGCATCCGCATCGAACGGCGCAGCGACCGCCGACCCCAGCACATGCTGCGCCAACACATCGAGCGCACCCGCACGCGGCTTCTCGCCATCCAATTCGTTGTGCAACAACGCGGCCCGCGCCGCCTCGCACTCCAAAACTTCAAAGCGATTGGCCGGCACCAAGAGCGCGCGGCTCGGCTCGTTCATCCGGTGGTTCGATCGCCCGATCCGCTGCGCGATCCGGCTCGCCCCTTTGGGAGCGCCGACATTGATCACGAGATCGACCGCACCCCAATCGATGCCGAGATCGAGCGTCGACGTACACACCACACCGCGCAGGACGCCCCGCGCCATCGCCCCTTCAACCTTGCGCCGCTGCTCGGGCGCCAGCGACCCGTGGTGCAACGCAATCGGCAAGTTCTCCGCGTTGATGTTCCAAAGCTCCTGGAACACGAACTCGGCCTGCATGCGCGTATTGACGAACACAAGCGCGGTCTGCGCGCCTTTGATAGCGGCCAGAATATCGTGCATCGCATGCCGCGCCATATGCCCCGCCCACGGCACCTCGGTTTCGGTGTCCATGATCGAGATGTCGGGCTTGGCGCCAGGCGCGCCGCGCACGACACGCGCCAGCCGCTGTTCTCCCGGCACTTGCGGTGCCAGATATCGAGCCAGAATCGCGGGATCATCCACCGTCGCAGACAACCCCACACGCCGGTGCGCGGGCGCAAGCGTCGCGAGCCGCGCCAAATCCAGCGCAAGCAAATCGCCCCGCTTCGACGGTGCCAGCGCATGCAACTCGTCCAGCACCACGCACCGCAAATCGCCAAAAATCAGCGGCGCTTCGCGCGTCGCGAGCAACAGCGCCAACTGCTCGGGCGTCGTAAGCAAAATGTCCGGCGGCAAGACCTTCTGCCGCTGCCGCTTGTGCGCCGAGGTGTCCCCGGTACGCGTCTCGAGCCGCACCTTTAGCCCCATCTCCTTCACGGGAGCTTCCAAGTTGCGCGCGATATCGACCGCAAGCGCCTTCAACGGCGAAAGATACAGCGTATGCACCCCGCGCGGCCGCGCCGCAGCCTTCGCCTTCAAGCGTGCGATGATCGGATTTTCCGCCCCCGCTTTAGCGGGGGAGGGGGACCGTTGCGAAGCAACGGTGGAGGGGGGCCGCGGCGTAGCAAGTTCAATCAAACTCGGCAAAAACCCCGCAAGCGTCTTACCGCCGCCGGTGGGCGCCGTGAGCAGCACATGCTCCCCCGCTTGCGCCGCTTCGATCAGCGCCAGCTGGAACGGCCGCGGGCTCCACCCGCGCGAAGCAAACCAAGCGGCAAATGCCGGCGGCAACAACCCTCCGGCCGCCGCCGCGGCGGTCACACCGGCGATCCCGGCACTAGCATCGGCACGCGCTTGGCATAGGCGCCGTAGATGTTGGCACCCAACTCTTCGCGCAGGAATCGCTCTTCCAGCCGCGCCTTCAAAAACAACCCAGCCACCACGAACGCAAAACCCATGACCCCGAACGTCCGCCCGCTGATCCCGAGCAGCGCCACGCTCGCCAGCAACAATCCCGCATAAATCGGATGACGCACGAACGCGTACGGCCCGCTATCGATCAGCTTGTGATCTTGCTTGCGCGTGACACCGCTCGACCACTGGCCGCCGAGATGCAGCCGCGCCCACGAAACAAGCGCCAAACCCGCGGCCGCCAGAGCCGCACAGCCCCACAACGCGCCCTGCGGCAGCTCCCACAAATCGGCAAACCCGAACGAGAGGATCGCCTGGCGCAGCGGCGGCAGCGGCACCGGGCTCCACGACTGGCCCAGCGACACGAACATCAGCGTAAACCCAAGCCCCATCAGCACGCGGTGCGGCAACTCCCGCCGCCAGCCCACGGCCTTGATGACCGGCGCCGCCGTCTTGCTTGTCGCGATCATCGACGACAAGGCCAGATTGAACCAAATAAAGACCACCACGTACTTCGGCAGCATGCCTCGTCATACCCCTCGAACCGCTTTGCGCGGCGAAACCAACATAGACCGGACATATCTGCAAGCGCAGGCGCCTAGCCCCAATTCCGTCAACCGGCTAAACCCCCTGCATAACAGAGGATCCCGCTTATGCTCCAATTCATCTCCTCCCCCGCCGTGAAAGCAGCAAAACTGCCGTTCAGCGCCGCCACCCGCGTCGGCGACGTGCTTTATCTTTCGGGCTGCCTCGGCAACGTCCCCGGCAAGATGGAACTCGTCCCCGGCGGCATGGAGTCCGAAGCGCGCCAGACGATGGAGAACATCAAAAACGTCCTCGCCGAGAACGGCCTCACCTTCGACCACGTCTTCAAGGCGACCGTCATGCTCGCCGACATGAAACTCTGGAGCGCCTTCAACAAAGTCTACGTCACCTATTTCAATCCCGACCGCATGCCCGCCCGCTCCGCCTTCGGCGCCAACGGATTGGCCTTAGGCGCCCTCGTCGAAGTCGAATGCATGGCCTACTGCGGCAAGTGACGCGCGCCGCCGACATCTTGAAGCTCACGCCCGCCGGCCTCTACTGCGAGGCGGGCGACTTCTATGTCGACCCGGTGCGCCAGGTGCCGCGCGCCGTCATCACGCACGGCCATTCCGATCACGCGCGTTCCGGTCACGAGGCCGTTCTCGCAACCAAGGAAACGCTCGCCGTCATGGCGGCGCGCTACGGCGACAAGTTTACGCCAAGCCCGCAACCGGCGCGCTTCGGCGAGGCCCTGACGCTCGGCGGTGCCACCCTAACGCTCAAGCCCGCAGGCCACATCCTGGGCTCGGCGCAGGTCGCCATCGAAGTGGAGGGAAAGCGCGTCGTCGTCTCCGGAGACTACAAACGCGCGCGCGACCCGACCTGCCCGCCGTTCGAGCCGGTGCCGTGCGATATCTTCATCACCGAAGCGACGTTCGGGCTGCCGCTGTTCCGCCACCCGCCAGCATCGGAGGAAGCGTCAAAACTGCTGCACGCTTTGCGCCTGTTCCCGGACCGCCCGCACGCGATCGGCGCCTACTCGCTCGGCAAGGCACAGCGCCTCATCGCGCTGTTTCGCGAAGCAGGTCACAGCGCGCCGATCTACGTCGACGCAGCAACGGCCAAGCTCTGCGCGGTGTACGCCGCGCACGGCGTGCCGCTTGGCGACATGCGCCCGCTGGCAGGCACTGATCCGACCGGCCTGAACGGCGCCATCGTGATCGGCATGGCCGACCTACCCGAGGGCACGAACGATCCGGTAACCGCCTATGCAAGCGGCTGGATGCGCACGCGCAAGCGCGCGAAAGCCGCCAACGTCGACCTGCCGCTGATCGTCTCCGATCACGCCGATTGGCACGAACTCACCCAAACGATCGAGGAGATCGCGCCGGGCGAACTCTGGATTACGCACGGCGAAGAGGCCGCACTCGTCCATTGGGCCACGACGAAGGGCATCCGCGCCCGCCCGCTGTCGATCGCCGGCTACGGCGACGAAGGCGATGCCGAAGAGGCGTCGCCAGCGTGAATCGCCTCGCCGCCCTCATCGCGCATCTTGAGACGCTGAACGACGACGCCATGAAGGAGGCCTACGCCGCCGGCTACCTGCGCGAAACGCCCGAGCCCGATCGCGCGTTAGCCCGCACGCTGCTCGACGGCAAGCTCAAGCTGCGCCCTGCAAAACTCGCGCTCATCCGCGGCCTCGCCGAAGCGCGCATCGACCCCACGCTGTTCGGCCTCGCACAGGCCTATATCGGCGACCTCGCCGAAACGATTGCGCTGACCTGGGTACCGAGCCGCCGCGCCAACCGCGACCCCGCTTTGAGCGAAATCGTCGAAGCGCTCGCCACGCTCGGCCGCAGCGAACTGCCCAAACGCATCGAAGCCTGGCTCGACGCCTGCGACGAAACCGGCCGGCATGTGCTGATCAAGCTCCTCACCGGCACGCTGCGCCTCGACCGCGCGCGCAAACCCAGCGCGACATCCGGCACCGATAGCCAGAACGAACTCTTCCGCGTCCCAAAGAAGGATACGTCCGGCACCATCGCCGCGATCCTGCTCTATGCCGAGCGCACGAATGCCCGCGTACGGACGTCGCCGCTGCGCTGCACGTTCGGCGTCTGGGACGGCGACCGCCTCGCAGCCGTCGGCCATTGCGACGTCGCCCCCGCAGAGGCCGAACCCATCGAGCGCTTCATCGCCGAGCACACCACCGCCCGCTTCGGCCCGGTGCGCGAAGTCCGTCACGACCGAGAAGTCGCTCTCGTGGTCGAACTCGCCTTCCCGGCCATCGCCCCCACCCCACGCCGCAAAGCTGGCCTGACGTTGCGCGCGCCGCGCTTTTTGCGCGTGGTCGAAGGCACGACGCCCGGGGACGCCGCGACGCTCAATGCGCTGGAAGCAAAGCTGCGCTCCGCGTAGTGTCGCGCCCATGCCCCTGATCCGCCTCTACATCGCCCAATCGCTCGACGGCTACATCGCCCGCCCCGACGGTGGCATCGACTGGCTCCGGCCGTTCGACGATGTCGACTACGGCTACAGCGCCTTCATCCGCGAGATCGGCACTGTCGTCATGGGCCGCGCGGCCTACGACCTGGCGCGCTCGTTCGGCGAGTGGCCTTACCCGACGATGCGCAGCCTCGTCATCACCTCCCGCCCGCTGGACGACGCGCCGCCGACCGTCGCCCGCGTCGGCGCCGACATCCCGCGATTGGCAACCGCACTACGTACGGCAGGCGACAAGGACGTCTGGATCATGGGCGGCGCCCAGACCATCAACGCCTTCCTGAGCGCCGAAGCGATCGACCGCATCGACCTGTTTACGATACCGGTCCTGCTGGGCGACGGCATCCGCCTATTCGAGGGCGCCCGCCCGGAAGCGAACCTTAGACTTTTGAGTTCCCAATCCTACGACAAGGGTCTGGCGCGCCTATCCTACGCGCGCGCATAGTTCGTCCCGCATTCGACGGGAGACCGCTATGAAGTGGATCGCACTCTCTCTGCTCGCCGCCTTCGCTGCCGCGGGCGCCTATGCTTGGTCGGGCTCGACCCGCGACTTCCTAGAACGCTGCGAAAGCGATCAATCCTGGTGCGCGGACGAAATCGGCGAGGCCCGCCGCGCCGTGGAACGCGGCGTCGAGGCGCGCAAGAAGGTCTGCATCCCCCAAGGGATTTCGGACGAAGGCCTCATCGGCGAAGTCACCTACTGGATCGGCGAGCAAGTCCCCTCAATGGACATGAAACCCCACGCGGAGAGCATTGCAGCCGCGCTCGTGGCGCTTTACGGATGTGACCGCCCACAAGGATTGGAAGGAATAGACCCATGACCATGTTTCGTGCCGACCTGCTCAAAGGCAAACGTATCCTCGTTACCGGCGGCGGCACGGGCCTTGGCAAGGAAATGGCCGACGAGTACGCAAAGCTCGGCGCCGAGCTTTACATCTGCGGCCGCCGCGGCTCGGTGTTGCAGGAAGCGGCGAACGAAATCTCCAAGACGCGCAACGTCAAGGTGACGCCGCTCGAATGCGATATCCGCGTTCCCGACGCCGTCGAAGACCTCATGACGCGCATCTTCAACGAAGGTCCGCTCGACGGTCTCGTCAACAACGCCGCCGGCAACTTCATCTCGCGCACCAAGGACCTCTCGCCGAATGCCTTCAACGCAATCGCCAACATCGTCTTCCACGGCACGTTCTACATGACGCTCGCCGCCGGCAAGCGTTGGATCGAGAAAAAGCACAAGGCAAACGTCATCTCGATTCTGACCACCTGGGTCTGGAACGGCGGCCCGTTCACCGTGCCCTCGGCCATGTCGAAGGCGGGCCTCAACGTGATGACGAAGTCGCTCGCCGTCGAATGGGCACCGCACGGCATCCGCCTGAACGCAATCGCCCCGGGCCCGTTCCCCACGAAGGGCGCCTGGGAACGCTTGAACCCCGGCAACATGCGCGGCAGCGCGATGGGCAGCGAAACAGACTCCTCCGCCGGCAATCCGATGGGCCGCGTGGGGCAGATGCAGGAACTGCGGAACCTCGCGACATTCCTGATGGCCGACGGTTGCGACTTCCTCTCTGGCGAAACGATCGCGATCGACGGCGCAGGCTTCCTCGCCGGTGGCGGCAACTTCTCGCAATTGGCGAAGCTCGGCGACAGCGACTGGGAAGCGATCCGCAATATGATCAAGAGCACAAACGAAAAAGATCGCGCCAAGCGCACCGTATGATCCGCTTCGTTCTCGCCCTTGTTCTAGCGTTCACGATCGCGCCCACGACCGCGCGCGAGATCGCAATCACGTTCGACGACGCCCCGACGAACGACACGGCATTGATGACCGGCGAAGAGCGCACGAAACGCCTCATCGCTGCGCTGAAGGCGGCGGACATCGAGCAGGCGGCTTTCTTCTCCGTGCCGCGCGGCAAGCCAGCAACTGAGCTGCCCCGCCTTGCCGCCTATGCCGCCGCAGGACATCTGATCGCGAACCACTCGGACACGCACCGCAACCTGCGCAATCTCTCGCCCGAGGAATACCTGAAGGACATCTCGGCCGCCGACACGATCCTGAGACATATACCGAACTTTCGCCCTTGGTTCCGCTTCCCGTTCCTCGCCGAAGGCGAAACCCGCGAAAAGCGCGACGCGGTGCGCGCAGGCTTGCGCGCGATGAACTACGTCCAGGGCTACGTCACGGTCGACAACTACGATTGGTATCTGAACACCCTCGCAAACAACGCCAAGAAGGCCGGACAAGCCGTCGACGAAGCCGCATTGCGCGATCTCTATGTCGAGATGCTGGTCAAAGCGGTCGAGTTCTACGATGCGATCGCCGTGAAGACGCTGAACCGTTCGCCCCGCCACGTGTTGCTGCTGCACGAAAACGACTTGGCAGCGCTCTACATCGGCGACCTCGCAACCGAACTGCGCAAACGAGGCTGGACCATCGTCGGCGCCGAAGCCGCATACGCGGATCCGATCGCGAAGATCGAGCCGGACACGCTGTTCCTAAACCAAGGCCGCGTTGCGGCGATTGCCCACACCAAGGGCGCAAAACCGATCGATCTCGTGCACGAGGACGAAGATGAGGCTGCGCTAGAGGCCCTGTTTGCCGCACGCGCACTCAAAACCGTAAGGTAATCCGGCACGCCTGGCGCTTGTGTCAGTCGCGGCTTCGCCGGACGCGTGCCACCTGACACCGCGCGACCCCCAGCGATTGCATGACGATCGCTCCAACGGCTGTACGGCTGGTCGCACAATTAGGAAAAGCGAGACGTGGACGCATTTTTGGAACTCGGCGAGCTATTCGGTCGCCTGGCGACAGCCGCAAGCTTCGCCTCTGTCTGCACGTTGGTGCAGCAGTACGCTGCGACGCACGGCCTGACGCGCGTGTCGTTCCTCGACTTGCAAAGCACGACATCGCGCGTGAGCGAAGCCGTGTTGTGCTCGAACGTGCCCTCGCGCGTCCTTCGCCGCATTGACCGCGTGACGAACTACGCCGATCATCCGTTGCTCGAACGCGCCCGTGAAACGCACGCGCCGTTCGCCGTTTCGATGGCCGCAACCCTCGGTCTCTTGGGCAAGAACGCGCATCGTCCCGACGCACAGCCCGCGGCAAACGCGCTCGTCGTTCCCCTGCGCGACGACGATGGCGCCGTCGCGATGGCAACCTTGGTCGGAACGAAGCTCGCGCTGAGCCCGCTCGCCCACGATAAGCTGAAGCTAGCCGTTCATGCGGGCTGGCGCCGCGCGCAGGAACTGCGCGCCGGCACATCGACCGCGGGAACGCCGAGCCTCACCACCCGCGAACTCGAGTGTCTGACGTGGGTCTCGCGCGGCAAAACGGATCAGGAAATCGCGCGCGTCTTAGCAGTCGCGCCACGCACTATTCGCTTCCACATCGACAACGCGAAATCGAAGCTCGATGTTGAAACCCGCGTGCAGGCCGTCGCGCGCCTTTTGCGCGAACGCCCCGATCTCGTGAAAGCGCTCTAGAACGTTACGACCGCTTTGCCGATCACGCGCCGCTCCGCCATCGCGCGGAACGCCTCGACCGCGTCGTCGAGTTGGGCGACGAACCCGATATGCGGGCGCACCATGCCTTCATGCGCAAGCTTCTCGATCGCGGCGATGTTCTCGCGGCCCTTCTCCGGAAACTGACGCCCGTACTCCCCCGCACGCACGCCGACGACGGAGAACCCTTTGATCAGCGGCATGTTCACGCTGACGGTCGGGATGCGCCCGCTCGTAAAGCCGATCACGAGCAGCCGCCCGTCGAACGCAATGCATCGCACGCTTTCGTCGAACACGTCGCCGCCCACGGGGTCGTAGATCACGTTCGCGCCCTTGTCGTGCGTGATCCGCTTCACCTCGTCACGGAACCCGTTGCGGTAGTCTATGACGTGGTGCGCGCCGCGCGCTTTCAGAACCGCGAGCTTCTCTTGGCTTCCGGCCGTCGCAATAACGGTCGCGCCAAGCAGAAGACCGAAGTCCACTGCCGCCATCCCAACACCGCCCGCAGCCCCATGCACGAGCAGCGTCTCGCCCCGCTGCAACACGCCGCGCCGCACCAGCGCGACATAGGCCGTAAGCCACGCCGCCGGATAACTCGCAGCCTCCGCCCATGTCATCGCCGCAGCTTTCGGCCGCACCGACACGGCCGGCACGTTGACCTCTTCCGCCATCATCCCGAAGCGCGACGCAACGACGACCGCATCGCCCACGCGCACGTCGGTCACGCGCGCACCAACCGCTGTCACTTCGCCCGCACCCTCCATACCCGGGACGAACGGCAGCGGCGGCTTCAGCTGGTACTTACCCTGCGTCATCAGAACGTCGGGAAAATTCAACGACGCCGCGTGCATCCGCACCCGCACTTCACCTTTGTCCGGGGGTGGCAGATCGCGATCTTCAAGCCGCAAAGTCGAAAAGTCGTCCGCCAGCGCCGGACACACGAGCGCGCGGGTCATCCGATCGTCCGCCGCAAATCTTCAATGATCTCGTAGAGCGCCGCCTTGGCGGCAGGCACCGCCCCGCTCATCGCCGTAAACCCATGCGCCAAACGGTCGTAGCAACGATAGATCACGGGCACGCCCGCAATTTTCAGCGCCTCGGCATAGTCGCGGCCCTGGTCCACGAGCGGATCGTGACCGGCCGTATAGATGAAGGCTGGCGGCAGCCCGCTCAAATCGGCGCATCGCCCAGGGGAGGCCGTCAATTCCGGAACTTCCCTTTCCGGATCCGAGAAGTAGGCCTTGCGGAAGTAATCCATCACCGGCGCCGTCAGCGGATAGGAACCGGCGAACAGCCTCATCGAAGCCGTCTCCGACAGCCAATCGACCGCCGGATAGATCAACAACTGTAACACCGGCGCCTTCTCGTTCGCCCGCTTCATCTCCTGCGAGACGACGGCGGAAAGATAACCGCCGGCCGAATCCCCGCCGATCGCAACACGGTTCGGATTGCCGCCGAGCGACTTCGCGTTGTCGCGCACCCAACGGAAGGCGGCGAGTGCGTCCTCGACTGCCGCCGGATACTTGTGCTCCGGCGCGAGGCGGTAATCGACCGACACGACGAGACAACCCGCACGAAACGCGATCTCGGAACAGAACACATGACACGTCTCGAGATCGCCGATCACGCACCCGCCCATGTGGAAGTAGACGAGCGTCGGCACCAGACGGTTCGGCAGTCTGGGCTTGTAGGTCCGCGCGGCGATCACATGCCCATCGGCGGGGATATCGATATTAGCAATGTCGATGTCGTGCGCCGGCTCGCCGTCGAGCATCGCAAGGCCCGCCGACGCCGCCTTGCGGGCATCGGCGGCGGACATCGTCTCAAGCCCCGGCTGACGCGTGGCCATGGCCGCGAGGAACTGTAAACGCGGGTCGAGCGTCCGCCCGTCGATCGTGACCGGTGCGCCTCCGGATACGGCGACAAGCCAGCGCGACGGCAAGCTCAGCAATGTGCGGACGAAGAACTTCTGCATACGTGCGAAAATGCGGGCAGGCGCGCGCGTGTCAAGCGATTTGGGCGACGCGATAATCCTCGTTAACCTCTTCGGCCTCGCGATTGGTTGCCGTCGCAAGACTGCCCGCCGCCCGCTGCATATCGTCGATGATCTCGAAGAGCGCATCTCGCGCCGCCGGAACGACCCCGCTCATCGCCGTAAAGCAATGCGCCAGACCGTCGTAGCAGCGATAAACCACCGGCACCCCGGCCTTCTTCAACGCTTCCGCATAATCGCGGCCCTGATCGACCAGCGGATCGTGTCCCGCGTTGTAGATAAGCGCCGGCGGCAGCCCGCGCAGATCCGGATTGAGTCCGGGTGAGCCCCGATAGTCGAGCGTCTCGCGCTCATGATCGGCGAAATAGTGATCGCGGAAGTAATACATCATCGCCGTGTTCAGCGGATACGACGCGCCGAACGTCGTCATCGACGGCGTCTCGATCCGCCAAACGACCGCCGGATAGATCATCATCTGGAACAGCGGCATCTGCTCCTTCATCCGGCGCATCTCTTGCGCAAGCACCGCCGTCAGGTAGCCGCCCGCCGAGTCGCCACCGGCCGCAACCCGCTTCGGATCGCCGCCCAGCGCATGCGCATTTGCGCAAGCCCACCGGAACGACGTGATCGCATCGTCGACCGCTGCCGGAAACCGATGCTCTGGCGCTAGGCGGTAATCAACAGATACGACAAAAAATCCGCCGCGATCGGCGATGTACGAGCAGAACGCATGGCACGTATCGAGGTCTCCGACCACGCATCCGCCCATGTGATAATAGACAAGCGTCGTCATCGGACCGTTCGCACGCTTCGGCCGATAAGTCCGCGCCTTAAGCGTGCGCCCATCGCTGTCGGGAATCTCGATGTTGTGTATCTCGACATCTGCGAGGTCGCCGTCGACCAGCTTCATTGTCGAGGCGGCGAACTTGCGCGCTTGGACCGGCGGCAACGAGTCGATCGTCGGCTGCAGCTTCGCCGCCGCGCCCAAAAATTGAATCCGGGGATCGAGCGTTCGCCCTTCGATGGTCAGCGGCTTGCCCCCGGCAAACCGAACCATCCAGCGCTCTGGGATGCGCATAAGTAGGCGCACGACGTGCTTCATCATGGACGCGAAGGAGAAGGGGCCGGCGCAGCAACAGTCAAGGCGCTTGGAGCTTTGACAAACCGTGTTAACCTGAGGGACCGCTAATTCTGTAGGTCTTGTGAGATGCCGCACAAACACAGCCTAGTTGTTCGCAGTGGCACAATAATCGACGGCACCGGGTCCGCGGGCTTCGAAGGCGACATCGCGGTCAACGCCGGCCGCATCGTCGAAGTCGGCCGCGTCACCGGAACCGGCCGCGAAGAGATCGACGCCAAGGGCAAGATCGTGACCCCAGGCTTCGTCGATATCCACACCCACTACGACGGCCAAGCAACCTGGGACGAGCGGCTAACGCCGTCCTCCTGGCACGGTGTGACCACGGCGGTGATGGGCAACTGCGGCGTTGGCTTCGCACCCTGCCGGCCGAACGATCACGGCATGCTGATACGCCTCATGGAGGGTGTCGAGGACATCCCCGGGGTCGTGCTGACCGAAGGCTTGAAGTGGAACTGGGAGACGTTCCCCGAATTCCTGAGCGCGCTCGAAGCCCGTCCGCACGACATCGACTTCGCAACCCAAGTCCCGCACGCGGCGCTGCGCGTGTACGTCATGGGCGAGCGTGGCGCCGACCGCGAACCGGCCACCAGCGAAGAGATTGCCGCCATGGGCCGCATCGCCCGCGGCGCGGTTGAAGCGGGTGCGCTCGGCTTCTCCACCTCGCGCACGCTGAACCACCGCACCAGCGACGGCAAACCGACGCCCACGCTCACCGCCGCCGAAGAAGAACTGCTCGGCATCGCCGTGGGCCTCAAAGCCGCGAACAGAGGCGTGCTTCAGGTCGTCTCCGATTTCATGAACCCGGCCGAAGAGCTCTCGATGCTCCGTCGCCTTGTCACCGAATCCGGCCGCCCGCTTTCGTTCTCGCTCGCCCAAAGCGACCGCGGCCCCGACGCATGGAAGATGCTCCTGCAATTCCTCGATCAATGCGCGGCGGACAAACTGCCCGTCAAAGCCCAAGTCTGCGGCCGGCCGGTCGGCCTGCTGCTCGGCCTGTCGCTCACGCTGAACCCGTTCTCCGCACACGAGAGCTACAAGAAGATCGCAGACCTACCCTTCGCCGAACGTCTTGCCGCCATGCGCACGCCCGAGATGCGCGCACGCCTCTTGTCGGAGGAACCGGCAACCGACAACCCGTTCGTCAAAGCCGTGCTGCGCAACTTCGCCAAAATGTTCCCGCTCGCCGATCCGCCAGACTATGAGCCGACGCCCGACATGAGCTTGGGCGCGCAAGCCGCCCGCCGGAACAAGCGCCCCGAAGAACTCGCCTACGATTGGCTTCTCGCCGACGACGGCAAGGCGCTGATCCTGTTCCCGTTCCTGAACTACGCGAACGATAGCCTGGAACCCTCGCTCGCGATGATGCGCCACGCGGGAACCATCCTCGGCCTCGGCGACGGCGGCGCGCATGTCGGCATGATCTGCGACGGCAGCTTCCCGACCTCGATGCTCACCCACTGGACGCGCGACCGCACCAGAGGCGACAAGCTTCCGCTCGAATGGGTGATCAAGGCCCAAAGCCGCGACACGGCGGAGGCGGTGGGCTTGCTCGACCGCGGCCTACTCAAACCAGGCTACAAAGCCGACCTCAACGTCATCGACCATGCGCGCCTAACGCTGCACCGCCCAACCGTCGCCTACGACCTGCCGACCGGCGGCCGAAGATTGGTTCAGCACGCCGATGGCTACGACGCGACGATCGTCTCAGGTCAAATCACTTACAGAAACGGCAAGCCGACCGACGCCCTACCCGGCAAACTGATCCGCGGCGCGCAGGC
>CAZYGK010000054.1:13576-21616 GCA_964647355.1 uncultured Flavobacteriaceae bacterium
GAAACGGCAAGCCGACCGACGCCCTACCCGGCAAACTGATCCGCGGCGCGCAGGCGCCTTAGATTAGCGCCGCCGCTTCGGCAGCGCCTGTACGCCGCCGAGGAACAAAGCGGTCGCGAATTTCGCGGCTTCGTCCACGCTCATGTCGTCGCGCGCGATCATATGGTTCGCGATCTCGAACGCGACGCCGACGATAGACGCCATCAGCAAGTCGGGATCCGTGTCGGGGACGACGCCGGTCGCGATCGCCCGTTCCAAGTCGACGCGCAGTTCGTCAAACCCAGCGACGACTTCCGGCGTGTCGATACGCACCCGCTGCAGCTCGGGATTGCGTTGCATCGTCGCGAGTGTCGTGTGGTCGTTCTTCACGAAGTCGAAGAACGTCCGGAACGAGCCTGAAATGAACTCTTCGAAATTGCGTGCGCGCACGCGCTCCGCGCGCAGCCGCGGACGCACGCGCAACGCCGTCTCGTCTTGCAACGCCTGAAACACTTCTTCCTTGGACTTGAAGTAGTTGTAGAACGTGCCGGACGCGAGGTCGGTGGCGCGAATGATGTCCCGCACCGTGGTCGCGCCGTATCCCAACTCGGCGAACACGCGCCGCGCAGCGTCGATAATCGCCTGCCGGTTGCTCGCTTTCGTTTCTTCGCGTTTCCCGCGGGTCTTGGCGTCGACGTCGAGGCTCATGCAGCCACCGTTTCTTTGGGCGAGGGGCGGATCACCCTTGGTTCGATGGGTAGTATATACCCATGCGCGGCCGCGCGCCTCTTTCCTTTCGCCAGCTCCCGGCGCAGGTCGGTCGTGTATTCCCCGCAATTGATTTGAATCGTGTGGCGCGGCGACGACACGTAGCCCCGCTTGACACGCTCGTGCATCTCGACCCGCTCCGCATGGATCATCTCGATCGGCGGCAGGGCGTAGTGGCCGGTGAGATAATGCGCAAGAAACTTCGCCTGTTCCTCCGCAATCGGCATCATCGCGCAGAGCGGCTGCACCAGCCCGACGAAGAACATGTTCAAGTACCGGGGATCGATCATGCGTTTCCACAGCGCAATGTCGTTGCCGGGCGCCGAGATCAGCCCCTCGTCGAAGAACGGGAACGAAATCTTGTAGCCCGTGCACCAGATGATGATATCGACGTCTTCGACGCTGCCGTCCGCGAACGCGACCTGTTTGCCCTTGAGCTCCCTCACGTCCGGCTTCGGCATGATGTCGCCGGAACCGATACGCGCGTAGAGCTCCTGGCTCACCGCAGGGTGCGTCGTCAGAAAGCCGCCGTCGGCCGCCATCAGGCCAAACTGTTCCGGCCGGCCCACCGTCGATTCGAGCTGCTTCTCCGCAAGCCAACGCAGCAACGGTGCCGGCAGATAGCGCTGCGTCCACGGCGGATCCTTGCTCGGATGCGCGATTTGCGCATCAAGCACCTCGCCCGCCGTGTACTTTGGAACCACCCAATAGCCGCGCCGCTGCGACAGGAACACCTTCTTCGCGACGCCCTTGTGCCCAAGCTCGCACGCGATATCGAGCGCCGAATTCCCGAAACCGACCACAAGCACGTTACGTTCGCGGCAGATCAACGGATCCCGCGGATCGATATAGGCATGGCTGTGGATCTGCTTGCCGTCGAACGTACCCGGGTAGGCGGGGTCTGGCATCCGCGGATCCCAATGATGCCCATTCGCCACGACAAGCGCATCGTAGAGGCGCTGCTCGCCGCTCTCGAGCGTCACCCACCACAGGCCGTCGCCGGTCGGCTCGGCCCGTTTCACGCCGCAGTCGAAGGCGATGCGATCGCGAATGCCGAAGTGATCGATGTAGGAATCGAAATAGGCCGCGATCTGCTCGTGATGCGGATAGTCGGGATAGTTCGAGGGCATCGGGAAATCCGAATACGCCATCTTGTCCCGCGATGTATTGATGTGCAGCGAGCGGTACGCCGACGACATGCCGTTTGCGTTCTTGAACACCCAATTGCCGCCGATCCTGTCGGACTTCTCCAAGCAGTCGAACGGAACCCCGAATTCCGACAGTGTCTTGGCGACGGCGATACCGCTCGATCCGGCGCCGATGATGCACGTCTTAGGTAAGCGCGGATCGGGCGCGCGCGGCGTGACAGGCATAAGTCCCCAAAAGCTTTGTTCAGCCCACGGAACATTATCGGCCGCTCATGACGCTGCGTCAACTTTGAGCAAGGGGCTCGGTCCGAAAGGTTAAGGCAGGCGGATGACGAAGAGTTTCCGCGTGGTCTCGACGACCTCCCATGTGCCTTCGAAACCCGGCCGAATGACGAAGACATCACCCGCGCCAATGCGCTGCGGTTGCTCGCCATCCCGCGTCACGACACTGACCCCGCTTACGATCGAGCAGAATTCCCATTCGTCGTACGAGATCCGCCATTTTCCGGGCGTCGATTCCCAAACACCGGCAAATACCTTGCTGTCAGGCGTTTCCTCGAATGTCCACGTTTTGAACTGCGGTGCGCCGGCAACGATCCGCTCGGCCAATGGCGCACCCGCCTCGAAAGGCATCTGCGCGAGGCGATCGATTGGGAACTTCATGAACATTGCATCGAACCTCCGGCACCAGCGGAGCGTCCCCTCGCCTCGCGCCCGCGTCAAGGCATCTAGAAACGCCACGACAAGCTGGTTGATCCGATGACGGTGTCCTGGCCGCCCGCATCGTTCGTAGCCATACCGGCTGCTTGGTAGATCGCCGTCGCGGAAATCACCCAGTGCTGCGTCGGCTCCCATCGTAGTCGGCTGTAAATCTGCGTCATCACGCCGTGCGCATCGGTCCCCGGCAACGCGATGGGCAATTGCGGCTGATAGTAAAACGCGTCGGAAGTCTCGATGCGCTCCATGTACTGGGCGCCGACGTAGAACGTCAGGCCGTCGCGCGGTGTTGTCGTCAGCAGCGGGAACACCGCCCAAGCATTCGCCGGCCAATAGGCGCTCGTCGCCGACAGATACGAAAAATTTGGATACGGCCCGTCGAATGAGCCGAGCACGCCGTCCCCCGGCGTCTCGTCACCGCTCGCAAGATCGAAGCGCACGCCGAAACGCGGCTTCCAAGGCCAGTCCGCTGCCTTCCAACCGATGTCGAGGCTCGCCGCATAAGCGCGAACCTCGTCCGCACCGAACGTTCCGAACTGCCAAAGCCCTTCGACATCGTAATCCCACGCGCCGTTGCTGCCGAAGAAGCGTCCTCCGACGGTCGAACGCGCGTCGTCCGCAACGCCTGCCGCAAACACGGAAATGGGCTTCTCGCGATACAGCCAAAAGATGTCGGCAGAACCGCCCGTCCGCGCGACGGGGGTCGTCAGATACGCCCCGTAAAGCGCCTCGTCCTCCACCCGCTCGTCGTCGAAATGCTCTTGCCCGATCGCGACAGGCGAGGCCGCCGACACCGTGAGGGTGGCCGACGCGAACGCCATGTCCGCACGAACGCCGTCGAAACTGCGGCGGATATTCCCGCCTTCACGCACGTCCGACAGCCGCTGATTGCCGAGCGGCAACTCCTGCCGCCCGACGCGCACGCGCAGGCTTTCGGCAAGGCCGAGCTCGACAAACGCCTGCTGCAGATCGACACCGCCCTCGTCGAAAGACCGTGCCCGGGGCCTGCGTCCGTTTTCGTCGTGAAAGCCCACCTGGGCGAACACGCGCACCGCATCGTCGAGGTGCCAATCCGTGTGAAACAGCGCCCGCGTTGTGGTGGTGAGGTAATCTCCGCCGGGCCTCAGCGAGAAGCTGCCGTTTTCGATGGTATCCGCCCGCAGCCGTATGTCCGCGCCGAGCGTCAACCACATTTCACGATCGTCGTCGAGCGCGACGAACTTCAGCGCCTCAAGTCCATCGGCGGGCGCGCGCATTGCGAGGTAGGAATAGTCTTCCTCCCATCGAACCGACTTGATCGTGTATTCCCCGGCCTGCGCAGCGCCTATCGACAGCGCAAGCGCGGCCCCCCAAACCGCACGCCCCATTAGCCCGCGCCCCCCGACGCGTTCCACAACCGATTGGACCCTGAGCCCGCGCACAGTCAAAGCAATTCGTTGCCGTTGACCTTACCGTCCGCATTGCGGCCTCAAGAATCGCAGCAGAAAGCGCCATTGACACGCGAAGCGTGGAGCGCATCCACTGGCTAACCATGAGCGATTTGCCGACCATTCCCGAACACAAGGCAGGATTCATTCTCGCGGGCGTCCCCCACGCGGCGGCACTGCAGCTTATGATCATGGAAATCAAGGCGGGCGAGGTCGTCTGCAAGGTGCCCTATGCGGAACACCTGATCGGCAATCCCGACACGCGCGTGATTCATGGCGGTGTCATCACGGCGCTGCTCGACAACGCCTGCGGTATCGCCGTCGGTTCGAAGACGCGGCTCGCGGGCCAGATCGCGACGCTCGATCTGCGCATCGACTACATGAAGGCCGCGAACCCGGATGAGGACATCTTGGCGTTCGCCGAATGCTACAAGGTCACGAAGAACATCGCCTTCGCGCGCGGCGTCGCCTACCACACAGACAAGAACGATCCGATCGCGACCTGTGCAGCGGCCTTCATGCTCGGCACGAAAAAGCAGCGCGGCGCGAACGTGCCGGCGGGAGGCAAGTGATGGAGCTGATCCGTCGCGCGCTTGCCGAAGGCAAGAAACCAGATCTGCAAGCGCTGGTCGATGCTATCCCCTATTGCAAATTCTTAGGGATTGAGGTCGATCGAAAAGGCACCGAACTCACGACGATCCTGCGCTTCGATCAGCGCCTGATCGGCAACCCGGTCTTGCCGGCGCTTCATGGCGGCGTGGTCGGCGCGTTTCTCGAGGTGACCGCCGTCATTCAGCTGATGATGGAAGCCGAAAGCGAAGACTTGCCGAAGCCCGTCGACATCGGGATCGACTACCTGCGCTCCGGCAAACCGGTCGATACCTACGCGCGTGCCATCGTGACCAAGCACGGCCGGCGCGTCTGCAATGTCCGCGCGGAAGCCTGGCAGGACGAGCACACCCGCCCGATCGCGGCTCTGCACGGCCATTTTCTGATCCGCCCACGCGAAACGGCACCCGCCTAAGCGGCCGCGCATTGCACCTGCGAAGCGAGCGCAAGTGAACCGCTTGCACGCAGGTGCCATGAGCGTAGGATTGGTTCCACATCGTGTTTCTCAGTTTGCGTACCGATGAACTCGCACCAAGGAGAAACAACTATGCGTGGCGGATACCTTCGCGATTGGATTGCCTGGTCGCTCTTAGCAGCGATCGGCGTTGTTGCCGGGACCGAGTACTACATCCAGCGCACTACCGGCATGTCGACGCCGGAATACGTCTACAAGATCGTCGTCACACCGGACTCGAAGTAGGCGTCCGGCGTCTTGTTTGGCATGCCGGGTTTGCAGCTTACGCTTCAGGCTCTTCGAGGACGACGTTGTAGCCCCACAAGCGGCGAATGTGCTTGATAACGGCGTCCTTCGTGTTATGCGCCAACGGAATGCCGCGGTGACGATTGTGGCGCAGCGTCAGCGTCCGGTCCCCGGCCAGATTCGCACCCACGACCTGAATATCCGGCTGATGGGTCGCAAGATCGTAGAGCCGCGCAAGCGAGGTGCGCAGCTTCCGGTAGCCGAGTTCGTTGTGAATGGCCGAGACCGTGTAGACAGGATCTTCCGTCTTGTCGCGCACCGCGAACAGCTTCAGATCCCGCATCACCTTCGGGCTTAAGTACTGCTGGATGAAGCTCTCGTCGCGGTAGTTCGCCCACGCGTGCTTCAGCACGTCTCGCCAATTTCCTTTGCCGGCAACTTCCGGGAACCAATCGCGATCCTCCGGCGTCGGCTCTTCCGACATGCGCTTGATATCGGACATCATCGCAAAGCCGAGCGCATACGGATTGATCCCGTAGTAGCGCGAGTCGTCGAAGCCCGGCTGCATCACCACGCTCGAATGCGAGTGCAGGAATTCGAGGATCGACCCCTCGGTGATCTGCCCGCGGTCGTAGAGCGCGTTCATGATGTAGTGATGCACGAACGTGGCACAACCTTCGTTCATCACCTTCGTCTGCATCTGCGGATAGAAATACTGCGAGACGTTTCGAACGATGCGCAAGATCTCGCGCTGCCAGTTCTTCAGTACCGGCGAGTGTTTTTCGAGGAAGTAAATCAGATTTTCTTCCGGCAGGTTCATCGCCGCCTGCAGCCCGACGGCCTCGTCCTCGTCGACCGCCGCCAAATCCGCACTCATATCGCGCGCGGTGCCGGGCAGCGTACGCCACAGATCGTTGAAGCTCTCTTCTTCGTATTGTTGGCGCTTGCGCAGGCGCTCCTCGCGCTGCGCCCGCGACGGACGCGGCGGCCGGCGATAGCGGAACACGCCCTGCTCCATCAGCGCATGCGCGGAATCCAGCACCTGTTCCACCTGCTCGGCGCCGTACTTCTCCTCGCACGCCATCACGTACTTCTTCGAGAACGCGAGGTAGTCGAGGATCGCCTCGGCGTTCGTCCACTGCCGGAACAAATAGTTGTTCTTGAAGAAGTGATTGTGGCCGAAGCACGCATGCGACATGACGAGCGCCTGCATCGTCATGGTGTTCTCTTCCATGAGATAGGCGATGCACGGGTTCGAGTTGATGACGATCTCGTAGGCCAGCCCCGACCAGCCCTTCGAGTACATCGTTTCTTCGCGCGCGAAGATCTTGCCGAACGACCAGTGATGGTACATCAGCGGCATGCCGTGCGCGGAATACGCGTCCAGCATCTGCTCGGATGAGATAATCTCGATCTGGTTCGGATAGACGTCGAGCTTCAAGTCGTTGAGGCCGACATCTTCGATCGCCGCGAAAACGCGCTTGAGTAACGCGAAATCCCACTCGCCGCCGATGAACAGAGGTTCGCTCATGCCGCAACTCGACTCGTTTGCCGCTCCAGCATGAGCGCAAACAGGATTTTCAGCAAATCGATCTGCTCGTATTTCCGCCGCGACAGCAGGTGACTGGTCGCAACCTCGCCATGCCCCATCCCCTCAAGCAGCACGTAATGCGCGCCCGGCAGGATCGTCGACGTCACGGGCACAAGCCCATCGTTGCGCAAGCCCCGCTGTTCCATCCACTTGACGGTGGGCCAAGACGGCAAAAGGCCCTTCCCCACCGCGGTCCCGACGCACATGACCGGCACGTCGGCCAAGAGCTGGGCGATCTCGGTCGCGCTTTGGTCCAGATATCGCCCGCGCTCGACGGTCGTCAGATCGCAAATCGCCCGTGGATCCGCGCCGAGAAGCTTGAGCGCTACCGTTCCGATCCGCCGCGCCTTCGGCGCCATGCAGGCGACATCGGCGATCGGCGAGCCTTGAAACGGCGCTTGGAAAGCGACCCACCCGTCGACAAACCGCCGCACATCCGGATACACGACCAGCGCCTCCAACGCGTCGAGCCCGCCCTTCGAATGCGTCACGATCCATGTCGGACAGTGTTGCCGCTCCAGAATCTGTGCCAGGCGGGCGCCGTTCGCTGCGACGGTCGCACCGGTGTCGATGTCGGCGATATGGGCATCGAAGCCTTGTTCTTTGAGCTGGCGCACTTGATGCGCCAAATACTCGACAAGCCTCAGGCGGCTTGCTTTGAGCGCGATGCCGCTCAGCACCGCCGGCACGAACAAGATGCGCGACGCACGGATACGGTTCGCTACGCGTCCGAAAGCAGCATCCGCGCGGCCGGCATCGAGCTGCCCGCCCGAGAAATAGGGCGCGAGCTTGCCCGTGTCCTCATACCCGATCGGTGCGCGCTTCAGCCGCGCATACGCATCGGGCACATCCTCATGGTCGAGCCACGTCAGGAGGCGCCCCCACGCGCGTGCACCGGCAGCGTTCACGCGTTGATCTCCGCGCCTTCTTTGGCGAACAGCTCGCGGAAGACAGGGAAAATGTCTTGCGGCTTCGCGATGCGCTTCGTCGCGAAGTTCTTCCAGTCCTTCGCGACCGTGCGATACGCGCGCCAAAGTTCGGCCCCGGACTCCTCGCTCGAGAACACTTCCATCTCGCGCTCGTCCAGGATCTCGATATAGG